>CALGTV010000125.1 GCA_937902395.1 uncultured Ruminococcus sp. | reverse complement strand
CTCCTCTGTGAAGCCAAGTTCTCCGTCCAGTGTGATGAACTGTCTCCCTGTCTGCTGCTGGATATATACAACAGCAAGATACCACGCTGTACCGCCTGACTGAGCATCAAGATCAAGGGGATAAAAACCCTCACTTCCGAATTTTTCGCCAAGAG
Organism: uncultured Ruminococcus sp.; assembly: GCA_937902395.1. Taxonomy (GTDB): domain Bacteria; phylum Bacillota; class Clostridia; order Oscillospirales; family Ruminococcaceae; genus Ruminococcus. The sequence continues at coordinate 2,784 of CALGTV010000125.1, read as the reverse complement.
CAAGTAAATCCGACCACGTCTGCGGATATTCTGCGCCGATTTGCTTATATGTATCGGAATTGTAGAAAAGTCCTCTGCCGCTGACGGAAACAGTAATACCATTGAGAATTCCGTTCATTTCCCCAAATTGCAGAATTTCACTATCATATTGGCTGAGGTCGATACGCTCCCCAAGCTGATTCAGGTCGTAAAAGCCTTTGCCGTCCTGAGAAAATGAAACAAGCCAATCGTAATTAATCTGCATAATATCGGGCTCTGTGCCGCCGCTCAACTGAGTTGTTATTTTTTCTGTCCAGCCGTCCCAGCCGCCGTATTCAGCTTCGATGGTTATATCTGGATTCCTCTTATTCCACAGCTCAATTGCATCAAGGGTAGCTTCATGGCGGTCATCGCCTCCCCACCATGAAAACCTCAGTGTACACTTATCCAGCGTACCGTCGGGAGCAGTTACCTGAGAGGTCTTTCCTCCGCAGGCAGAAAGAGAGATACTACAGCCTGCCGCCGCTGTTATTAAAATATATTTTTTCATACTCTCAATCCTTAAATATAATGATACATTAATTATAACCTGATTCGCCCATAAAATCAAGTATAATTTTATTAATTTTCATTACATTGAAGCTTCTGAAATATAAAACCCCTCCCATAAATAGTCTAAAATGAGCCTTTTTCCAACGGAAAAACATTGATTATTGAAAAATTTTTAAAAAGTTTGGATACGTGCATAATTATCAACATTGTTTTTTATATAGTACGCGCATAGTTTTGAACATTTTTATTTGTTGAAAATCTGTAATATTTTATTTTTCAAAAATCATCAAATATACAGAATCCTTGACTTTTTTTCGAAAAAGTATTATAATTATGATATCAATTTTTGAAAGGAACATGTCTATGAAATACGGTCTTGTTATGGAGGGAGGCGCTATGCGCGGACTTTTTACCGCCGGCGTTACCGATGTTCTTATGGAAAACGGAATTGAATTTGACGGTGCTGTAGGCGTTTCCGCAGGCGCTTGCTTCGGCTGCAATTACAAATCCCGACAGCGCGGCAGGGCTATCCGCTATAATCTGCGCTTTTGCAGGGATAAGCGGTATTGCAGCGTCCGCTCACTTATTAAAACTGGAGATATGTTCGGCGGCGAATTCTGCTACCATACGCTCCCCGATAAGCTTGATATATTCGATTACGACGCTTATAACAACAATCCCATGGAATTTTATGTAGTCTGCACCGATGTGGAATCCGGCAGACCTGTATATAAAAGGCTCAATACCGTAAATTCAGAGGGACTCGAATGGATTCGTGCTTCCGCTTCAATGCCTCTTGCCGCTAAAATCGTGGAAATCGACGGTAGAAAGTTCCTCGACGGCGGTATTTCTGATTCTATTCCACTTAGATTTATGGAGAATAATGGCTACAATAAAAATATTGTTATACTCACTCAGCCCCGCGATTATGAAAAAAAAGATAGCAAAAGCGTTTCGCTGGTAAAAAAAGCCTATAGAAAATATCCTAAGCTTGTGGGAACATACGCAAACCGTCCGAAAATGTACAACGAACAGCTGAGACATATCCGCCAATCTGAGAAACAGGGCAAGGTATACGTTATTGCGCCACCTGCTGCTCTGCCTGTAGGACACGTTGAACATAATCAGGATAAGCTTCTGGAGGTTTACAGAATCGGCAGAAATACTGCTCGGGAACATCTTGATGAGATTTTGAAGTTTATGAATAAAGGGGAATAAGATATGAGAAAGAATTTTTATGATATCATAAACAATGCTGAATTCAATCCGCAAAAGGAATTTGAAAGAATTAAGTTTCTATTTACTACACCATATGAATTTGTCGGATATTCTGAAACACATTCATTATCTGATTTGATATCTATACATTTTAATATTTATCCTGAATCAATAAAGAAAAGAACTCTGAATTTTAATGATTTTAATTCCACTTATGGATTTGATATTATTGATATTGATAAATATATAAGTGGTAAATGTATAGAAAATGATGACCTAATACTTTATTGTGAATACATAAAAACGCTGATTTGCATACTTGACAAAATAATTGAACGCATAAGTGATATTACTGAGCAAGGAAAAGGACCATGCTACAAAATAAAAGAGCTAACAAAGTTAATTAATAGTTCAATGGAAGAATTATGCTTAATGCCCATACAAAACGGTGACTTTCAATTATTTACACCCAAAGATGCTGCTGTTGTTTCTGCTTCTGAAATAGTTCCAGAAGAAATTGTCATTCCTATTTTAGAATATCATCATCACAGTTTAAAGGGTAATATAGATAAGAAAAGAACAATATTATTAAAGCTTGCTGACGACCTTGAACCCAAAAGAAAAGATTTAAAAAGCATTAACTCAACATTAGAGGATAATTTGTTTTATTTATTCAACAACATAAATATACGACATAATAATACAAATCCAAATGACAAGTCAAAATACAAAGCATATGTTGCTAATCTTTCACAAAATGAACTCGAAGACTGGTACGATGAAACATATCAGCTTTGTTTATTAGCTTTTTTAGAACTTGATAACGTTGAACGTAACAATAAAATTAAACAACTGAAACAAGATATTTCAAATACAAAATAAATAATTAAAATTCAACACTGGGGCGGTCAATTTTTTGACCGCCTCAGTCTGTCGAAAAAGTTACAACAAGATAATTTTCAAGGGGACGCTCTCTCTTACAGAGCGTCCCCTCTTTCAAAACAGTCCACAGGACTGTTTTGAAATTCACCCCTT
>CALGTV010000124.1 GCA_937902395.1 uncultured Ruminococcus sp. | reverse complement strand
TACGATAGAAATCAAAGGCACCATCAGTGCCCCCGAATCACGTTCCATGTGCGTTCCGCACATTTCTCTGTACGTTGCTGAACTTGCCATTCGCTCGTGGGGACAAATTTTATACCGTTCATTTTAACTGCGTGACGCTGCACCGGCACCAGCGGTGCCCTCGTTCCACGTTCCCATGGCAGCGTGACGCTGCACCCTGTTCACGTTTTCGTGCGTAAACGCACTCACTCTGTACAAAGCGGCAGTCTGCTTTCGCATACGATAGAAATCAAAGGCACCATCAGTGCCCCCGAATCACGTTCCATGTGCGTTGCTGAACTCGCCATTCGCTCGTGGGAACAAATTTTATACCGGTCATTTTCACATTATGTGGGACGTCGAGACGCCGTCCCACATAATTCCCGATGAATCATCACGAACGACCAATGGTCGTCCCTACAAATCGTCATCAAAACAATCTTCAATCCGTCGGCGAATGCCGACACCAAAATTACGAATTACGAATTACGCATTAAAAAAGCTCCCGAAAAAGGGAGCTTTTTGTTATATCAGGAATTCATACCAATTTCAATAGCCTTGAAGTTATTAGGAATAAGCTGAGCCTTTGAAGGAGGAACAACCTTTTCAATAGCCTTTTTCATTGTCTCGAGAGAGAACACGCCTGTTTCCTTGATAACCTTGCCGAGAAGAATGATATTTGAACCGCCCTTGAGAGCGTTATCATCAGCGAGCTGTGAAGAAGCAACAGGGAAAATTTCGATGTCAGTTCTTGAGCAGTCAGCCTCGATAAGAGTGCTGTCATAGAACACCTTTCCGCCGGGCCTTACATCTGCAATGAACTTGTCGAATGAAGGCTGATTCATAGCGATAAGGATATCGGGAGTGAGTACAAGCGGAGAACCGATAGGCTCATCTGAGATACATACGGAACAGTTAGCTGTACCGCCTCTCATTTCCGGACCGTATGAAGGAAGCCATGAAAGTTCCTTGCTGTCCATAAGACCGCAGTATGCAAGAATCTTTCCTGCGAACAGAACGCCCTGTCCGCCGAAGCCTGCGAGAAGAATTTCAGTTGTAGCCATTACTTGTTGCCCTCCTCTGCTGTTGTATCCTTGTATACGCCAAGGGGATAGTAAGGAATCATTTCATCCTGAAGTCTCTTTAACGCCTCAACAGGAGTAAGTCCCCAGTTTGTGGGACAAGTAGAGAGAACCTCAACGATAGAGAAGCCCTTCTTGTTCTTCTGAGTTTCAAAAGCCTTTCTGATAGCCTTTTTAGCCTCACGGATATGGGGAACGCTGTCAACAGCAACACGCTCTGCATAAGCTGTTCCTGTGAGAGTTGAAAGCATTTCGCATACTCTTACGGGATATCCGGCAAGCTGAGGGTCACGTCCGAAAGGAGTTGTCTGTGTAACCTGTCCCGGCAGAGTTGTAGGAGCCATCTGACCGCCTGTCATGCCGTAGATAGTATTATTGATGAAGATAACAACGATATTCTCGCCTCTTGTAGCGGAATGAACAGTTTCTGCCGTACCGATAGCAGCAAGATCTCCGTCGCCCTGATATGTAAATACGAACTTATCAGGATTTGTTCTCTTAACGCCGGTAGCAACAGCCGGAGCACGTCCGTGCGGAGCCTCGATCATATCGCAGCCGAAATAATCGTAAGCCATAACGGAACATCCAACGGGACATACGCCGACAGTCTCGCCTTCGATACCCATTTCGTCAAGAACTTCAGCAACCAGTCTGTGAACTATACCGTGAGTACATCCGGGGCAATAGTGGAAAGGCACATCAAGAAGAGCCTTAGGTCTTTCAAATACAACAGCCATTACTCAGCACCTCCGACTTTCTTAATTTCTTCGAGGATTTCAGCAGGAGTCGGGATAACGCCGCCTGTTCTGCCAAAGAAGTGAACCGGCTTTGAGCAGTTGATAGCCAGCTTAACATCATCAATCATCTGACCCATAGACATTTCAATATCAAGGAGGCACTTTGCATTCTTAGCAGCCTCATTGATTTCCTTTACAGGGAAAGGCCAGAGTGTCTTGGGACGGAACATACCTGCCTTGATACCGAGCTCTCTTGCGGAATTTACAGCGGACTTCACTACTCTTGCAGTAGCACCGTAAGCGCAGAGAAGAATATCACAGTCCTCGGTGAGATAGAGCTCAGCGTCAGTTTCCTCAGCCTTGATCTGCTCATATCTCTCGAAGCGGTCGTAAACGGACTTCTGAAGCTCATCGGGCTTGAGATAGAGAGAGTTGATGATATGGTGCTCACGGTTATTCTTGTGACCGTCAGCAGCCCAGCCGCTCTTATCATAAGCATTTGCATTGATTTCGGGGAATGAAACAGGCTCCATCATCTGACCGAGAAGTCCGTCAGCGAGGATCATTGCAGGACATCTGTACTGGTCAGCCTTATCGAACGCCTTAACTACCATATCTACCATTTCCTGAACGGAAGCGGGAGCAAAGATCATAAGGTGGAAGTCACCGTGACCGAGAGCCTTTGTAGCCTGCCAGTAGTCAGCCTGTGAGGGCTGGATACCGCCAAGACCGGGGCCGCCGCGCTGTACGTTGATGATTACAGCAGGAACATCAGAACCTGCAATGTATGAGATACCCTCGCTCTTAAGGGAGATTCCGGGAGATGAAGATGATGTCATAGCGCGGACACCTGTGGAAGCCGCACCGAGAACCATATTTATAGCAGCGATTTCGGACTCAGCCTGTAAAAATACGCCGCCTGCCTTATTCATACGCTTAGCCATATAAGCGGCAAGCTCAGTCTGGGGAGTGATAGGGTAGCCGAAGAAGCACTTACAGCCTGCTCTGATAGCGGCCTCAGCAAGAGCTTCATTGCCCTTCATAAGATTTCTTTCCAAAGCTTTAAGCTCCTTTCATTTACTTTTCAATAGTGATTGCACAATCGGGGCACATCATAGCGCACATAGCACAGCCGATGCAAGCCTCCTGATCGGTACATACAGCGTAGAAATAGCCCTTCTTGTTACGCTTTTCTTTCTGAAGCTCAACAATTTTCTTGGGGCAGGCAGCGGCACAGAGACCACAGCCCTTACAGCGTTCTGTAATAACAGTCATTTTTGCCAATTTTTACACCACACTTTCATATACAGTTTTGGTTTATATTTCCCACAGAGGCTTAACAAAGACTCTTATGGGGAGTATATCGGAAGTTTCGGGGGATTCGCACAAATCCTCGGGGCAGGTTGTAAAGGCAAGGGGAAGTCCCGTTTTAGCCGCTACCTCGTCTGCAAAATCCTTGGATTCAGCGATTATCTCCGCTGTAGTCTCACAGCCGAGATTGGTATTATTTACAACAGCGGTATGCTTCATACGTGAAGCTGTTTCAATCTCATACATAAGGGAAACGGCTTCATCGGCAGTTTCCGTGAGATTTCTCCGCTGATTGATAACATAGAGCATATCAAGCTCATCACCGTAGTTATTGAGAGACTGTGCGTGTCTGCCGAGGGCAAAAGCACCTGCGTCATCGCCGCCAACATCGATAATAAGGCATCCGTCGCCTGCGGCAAGCTGCTCGATATCGAACTGCACCGAAGGGACATCAAGGTTTGTATTGGCGAAATCAGGGGCAATAAGCTTTATACCGTTTTCCTCAAACAGCTTTTTGAAATCGGCTGTACGGAAATAGGGATTGACAAGGTCAAGGTCTACAACGGTAACGGATTTCCATATTTTTGCGGCATTAAGCGCAAGATTTACGGATAAATTTGTTTTACCGCAGCCATAGTGACCTGTAATAACAGTAATTCTTTTCATACTTTACCTCGCAAAATTGTTCTGCACTTTTAATTATAGCACTTTTCACGCTGAATTGCAATAATTTTGAATTAGTACTTGCTAACGCCATTCCGTAAAAATAAGCATGGCGCGGCGTGTCTCTCAGAATTTAAAAATGAATTTCATTCCGAAATTGCGTAACACCCGTTACATACATAACAGGGCGCTCCCGAAAGAACGCCCTGTCAATCAATTACTTTTTCTTTTTCTTGTTTTTGTTCTGATTATTCTTCTGGCTGTTGTTTTTGTTGTTGTTATTCTGCTTCTTTTCCTTTTTGCTGTTGGAATCCTCGCCGTAGAGCTCCTCAGCAAGTCCCTTGGAATTCTTCTTCTCAGGCTTTTCCTCTGACTTTGCCTCAGATTTCTTGGCTGTTTCTGTCTTTTCAGCTTCGCCCTCGGATTCCTCGTCCTTTGAAGATGTAAGCTCAACCTCAGCTACAGCACCCTTGGATTTGATAATCTTCACGGGTTTTTTCTCCTCGACAACAGGCTCAGGAATGGTATAAATACCCTTTTTCCAGTTAGCCTTTGCCTCTGCCTTATTGAGAATTGCTGGATTGTTCTTTCTGTCGAAGTACCACAGAACGATAACAGCGGCAATTCCAAGTATAAGCAGGAGAACGCCTGTCTTGAATCCGGGAGGTGCATAAGTCATCTCAATTTCGTGGTGTCCGGGCTCAAGTCTCAGACCATACATAGCGTTAAGAATACATACGCTTCCGGGATCGTTAGTTGAGTAATTTGTCATAATACTCATAACATTTCTTTCAGCTTCCTTTACAGCAGCCTTGTATTCGCTTCTGTCCAGCTTGCCGTCTATTGAAGTATCTGCTCCAGATACTCTTGAAGCAACGCTTTGACCATATTTTTGTGCCAGAGTAGCTGTATCTATGATGCCGCTATTGTAAGCGTCCTCCAAAGCATTCAGCACATCTTCGAGAAGATCGCCATCTACATAAAGCTTTTCCTCAAACTGCTGTTCAACCTTTTTGCCGTCAACCTTGATAGTCCAGCCCGGTTCATAGGGAATTGAAGTGTAGAAAATCTGTTCGTTCTTAGCGTCAACCTCGCCAACGATACGGCTTTCCTTAGTCTTGTCCATATCAAGCACAAGTGGTGATTCCTTGAGCGTCTGGATATCCTCGTGGAAAAGGTCATAGTCGAAGTAGTAGAACTGGTAGTCCTTAATCATAATGAACTCGTTTGCACCTGTCTTATCCTGCTGGATAATTGTCATACGGAGCTCAATTTCTGTACCTACAGGGAATGAACCAAGATTGATGATACAGTTGTCATAGCCGTCGAAGTAAGAGCCGAGACCTGTGAAATCTTCAAATTCGCCTGTTTCCTCATTCTTTGTTGTAGAAAGCCAGAGATTGCACTTCTTCTGGTTGTCGGATTTGAGATAGATATAGAGGTTGTCCTCGCTCTGTGAAGTGAAATGAACTCTTACAGTTGGGTCAACCGCATTGGGCAGAGCGTCATAGCAGAACTGTCCGTTGTAGTCTCTTACTGTACACTCGTTAAGCTCAACGTCATTTACGGGGTCAAACTGTAAACGATAGAAATAAGATCTGGGCTCAAGATTTGTATAATCAGGTGTATTTCCTGTCATTGAGCTGAGGAAATTATTCATGCTGTTGAATGGGTTGTCATTTCCGAGGAAGCTGAGACGGAGAATATCATCGTTAGCCATAAATGCGATAGGCAGAGCGTCGGGATTCTCGTAGATTTCAAGCTCCTGCTCATTTCCGCCCTCTTTGGTAATAGTTGATGTGCCAACCTTGTTGTAGTGAGGGCTGAGAAGAGTTCTTATATCTGTTTCGGGGTCGAACTGTGAGGGGTCATGAATAACGTACTTGATGCCGAGAAGTGAATCAGCAAGGGGAGTATTACCGTCATATCTTGATTCATAGCTCTTTGTTGTGTATCCAAGTGTTTCAAGGAATGTGAGGATTCTCGCATTCATTACAGAGCTTGAATGAGAAACACCCTTTAAGCCATATGCCTGGTTATCGTTTACGTTTCTGAAAAATGTCTTTTCAGCACGGTAGAAGCCGTCGTCGATTGCCTCCAAGTCATCCATAATATCGGGAGCAGACATGATTTCACTGTAGGAATCCTTTGAAGAATAGTAAACCTCCTGGTCTATCTTGTAGATAGTATCGAAGATATTATATCCTGCCTCGAAGAATACGAGAGCTGCAAGGAATATAGAAATTACAGTGCGTCCCTTTTCGGATTTTGTATGGCTGATAAGGTAAACAAATGTAAGATATATTGCTGAAAGGATAATACCGAATACAAGAGTACCAAGGAAGATATGCTCCACAGACTCGCCATTGATTGTTACAGTTTCCTTATAGGGATTGATTGCAACATATTTGTAATCGGTTTCGTTGTAGTTGAAAGTCTCTTTCAGCGCCTCAAAAACAAATGAGAGAAGTGCAATTCCGCCAAATACGCCCATAGGAGCTTTAATGCTCATCTTGTAGCCGTCAAGCTTGGAGAATGTCTCCGCTGCCATTGATACAAGTATAAAGGATATGAGGAAGCTGTAACGGTAAGGGAGCCAGTTGGGGTCCTGTCCGCCGTGCCACATCATATTAAGGGGCTTAATCCACATGCTGAAAAACATTACAAACAGCAGCAGACCGTGGCCGATTTTGCGGTTTATTGTAATCTTCTTATTGAAGAAATAGAGTACAGAAAGAACGAATGAAAGCACACCGCAGTATATCTCAGGTCTGCCGTACATTCTTGTACCCTCGTCCACGTTTACGGAGTAGTACTGGTTGGGGAACAGCGTAGGAAGGAGCTCAATGGGATTGAACATTGTCTTCATGCTGTAATCGGGCTCGGAGAAGTCGAACTTACCGAGAGCAAGAGCGTTGTATATCGGCACAATCATGATATAACTGCACATAAGCGCAACACCCGTTGCAAGAACCATTCTTCCGCATACAAAGGCGTAATCGCCGATACCCTTGAACTTTCTCTTTGCACCGAAGAAAAGGTAGTATACGAAGTAGAGAGCAACAAATATTGCCACCATGAAACCGATGTAGAAGTTTGCTATAAACATTATAGCAAGGGGAATGATATAATTTATCTTTCTGCCGTCGTCGATGAGATACTCAACGCCGAGGATTATAAGAGGCAGGAAAATAGGTCCGTCAATCCACATGGGGTCGATAAGCTGAATTGAAACGTAAGCCATAAGCGCATACATTGTCGAGAATATCACCGACTGTAAAGGCTTTACGTTTTTGGAGTTCTGAGCATATGCACAGAATGCCACACCACATGCGCCCACTTTGCAAATCTGCATTATCATCAATGCTTCGATAATGAGACTTCGGGGCATCAGTATGACTATAAAAGTAAAGGGACTGGCGAGATAGTAGCCGATAACTCCCTGATAGCCGCCTGAAAGATTTCGTGCCCAGCTGTAGAGGATGCTTTCGCCCTCCCAGAAGCAGCGGCGGATATTTTCGAAATAGTAGACGTACTGACCGTTAAGGTCAAGTGTCAGTACAGAACGCTCTCCGAAGGGATAAACTCCGAAGATAACGTAAGCGATGAATGTCAGCAGAGCCGGAATCAAGAAAGCGGCTAAATAATAAAGCGGCTTGAACTTGACATAGCGCGCAGGCTCATAAGCGCAGGCATACGCAGGCTTTTTGCTGACGGCGTTTGCTTTTATCAATGTTGTTCCTCCTTTTCGGGATATGGTAAATTATTGGTGCAGCAATAAAAAGCCATAATTCCCTATTATATTATCTTCTTAATTATACTATAAAACGGGGATTTTTTCAAGGGGTATTTGATATTTTTTGATTAAATGTACAACCTGCACAATGTAAAAGTTAATAATACAGCGATTTAACCAAAATTTCTGTTTATTATCTTTGTTTGCTGACATTTTACAGATTCATATTGAAATCTATAGAGATGTATGTTATAATAAAGTTGAATTGAGGGGAAAGAGGTGATTTTTTGGATTACACTATAAGCATAACAAATAAATGCAATCTGAAATGCAGTTACTGCTATGAAAGGCACCTGAATACAGAATACGGAAATATAAATGAAGAAACAAAGGTGAAAATTGCAGATTTCATAAATCGTCAGGGCGACGCAGGTATTGTTTATCTTTTCGGCGGCGAACCTCTGCTCTATAAAGATATCGTAAAATATTACTGCGAAAATGTCAAAGCGAAAAAATTTGTAATCACAACAAATGGAACGCTTCTTGATGAAGAATTCATAAAATGGTGTGCTGAGAGAAAAGTTATTATAAATATGTCCCATGACGGCATAAAATGCACTGAACGGGGCGTTGATACAGCAATTCTTGACGCAAATCTGAAAATGCTGCTGAAATATCAGCCTGAAACTCTTGTACAGCTTGTGTATACGGAAGAAACACTCTCTGAGCTTTACAATAATGTATTATACCTGAAAAATCTCGGAGTAAAAAAGGTATCAGCGGCAATGGACGCGTTTCTTAATCCCGAAAATCCCGACAGCTTCGGCGATATTTTACGGGAGCAGTGGCGTAAAATTGCTGAAATCGAAGATTTATATATGTACGAGCTTGCTGTAAAAAAGAAAAACATCAAGGAAAATATACGGGGCATCTGCGAAATCTGTAAAAAGAAAGTATTCATAAACTGGGACGGAAATTTTTATCCCTGTGTTCAGTTTCAAAATATAGCCGAATATCGCTGCGGAGATATTTTCGTTGGTATCAAAGCGGAAGAAGCGAGAAAAGCGCATCCCGATTATTCAATGGTATCGGAGAGATGCAATGGCTGTGAAATATTGAATTATTGCCATAATTCCTGCGCATGCAGAAAAATGGCAACAACAGGCACTGTAAGAGATATTTCAGAAGCCGCCTGCATGGAAGAACAAGTGCATATTCTTACTGCACTTGAAATAATCGCCAAAGAAAATAAAGAAAACGGAGGTAAGGAATCATGAGAAAATTCACAAAAGAGATAACAGCGCTTCTGGCTGCGGCGACTGTCAGTGCTTCTTCCGGTGCAATTACAGCGTCATCGGAAGAAATCGAAGCAACTGTAGGTGATATAGTTGCTCCTACAGAAGAATATCCGGCTGTAGACGGCGGTATGATGCCCCCTGACGATTACATTGAGCAGCCGACAACTACAGCTCTTATGGGCACTTACACTACTACCACAACGACAACCACAATTCCGCCCCTTATGGGCACTTATACCACAAGCCAAGCTACAACAACGGTAACAACAACAGAGAATTTAACCACAACTACCCTTATCGGCACTTATACTACATGCACAACAACGACAACTATACCGCCATTAGCAGGTGAGCCTATGCCTCCTGATGAGTATATTGAAGATACAACAGAAGAAATTCCGCCTCTTGAGGGAACTTATACCACACCTACTACAACAATATCAACAACCACAACAACAGTAGAAGAACTTCCGCCAACAGCAGGAGTTCCAATGCCCCCTGACAGCTATATCGAAACTACAACTGAAGAAATTCCTCCGATTATGGGTGGATTTCCCCTGCCCGACCCAGACGGAGATATAAACCGTGATGGAAAGTTTGGTATCGCAGATGTAGTTACAATGCAGAAATGGCTGCTCGGAAGTAAGGATGTTGATATGACAGACTGGACAAGGGCTGATTTATACCCTGACGGCAAGCTTGATGTATATGATGCTTGTCTTATGAGAGAAAAGCTGGTTGAAAAAGATAAATAATATAACCATTTCAGATAACGGCGTATCTTCGAGTGCGCCGTTTCTGCTTCACCAAAAAGGAAACGAGCCCTTGGAGTAGGGGCTCGTTTCTCATAAGGAGGTGGAGTATATGTTTGTAGAAGTTTTCATAAGTAATAATTGTTATGTCAGGCTTCGGGATAAACCCGAAGCCGCTTTATTGTCGCGCAGGCTGTCGGATATAAATGTCAGTTAAAAATGTCATACAAGATGTCTCAATAAAATGTCTGAACAAGATGTCTGATTAAAATGTCAATTCAAGCTGTCGATATAGAACTTAACCTGTTATCAGGACTGTTCGCTTATAAGGATAGATACGCGGTTCTGGATTGTCTCAGCTGCTGCCTCTGCTGTTTTGTCACCCTTGAAGTATGCTTCAATTTCTTCCATTACTATGCTGTCAATATCATCATCGTAGTAATATGCACCGGGCTTTACATTGCTGATATATTCTTCCATAAAGTCTCTTTCCTCCTGTGTAAGAGGCTTTACTGTTATTTCCTCGCCGCCCATGTAGTAGGTGTCGTCATACTCATGCTTTTTGCCATTTTCGTCAGTGTAGTATGGCTTTTCCATTGATTCATCAAGCAATTTATTAAGTGCTGTCTTGGTAGCAGGGAATTCATACATATATTCGGAAGTCTGATTCTCTTCACTGAATACATCCTTGATGATATCCCAGCAAACGTCCTTACAATCGGAAGTTTCAAGAATAGCATATGACATTGAGGTGTACATTCTTGCGCCTGTTCCGTCAGCAGAGGGATTTCCTACAAGAGTAATATCATCGCCGAATTCAGCCTGTTTTGCACGGGCATAATCTCTGAAATTAGACATATATAATTCGGAAAGGAGCGCCTTATCATTGCGGAGAGCAACCTCAGATTCTTCCCAGTATGCGTTCATTTCTTCATCTGTAGCGTTCTCCCAGTCAATTTCATCGCCCTCGCCGGGATTATCAAACTGATTGCAGAATTCCAGAATCTTTATAAATTCGGGAGAATTAAAGTTGCAGGTTGCTTCATCGTAATTGATGAAATCGTTGCTTCCATAAATGAATCTGCCGAACATATCTTGCTTTGAATTGCCCATTGAGAAAGGCTTCATACCTTCGGGGAGGTTGTTGCAGGTCTCGATAAATTCATCAACTGTCCAGTTCTGCTTGTCAAAATATTTTGTTTTGCAGGCAAGAGTGTTGATATAGAATGTGGGAGATAAAGTTGTAAGCTTACCGTCATGTTCGCCTGCTGCAAGAACTGAGGGAACAAAAGCATCTCTTGAAAGTTCTTCATCGCTGTCAAGGAACTGATAAAGGTCAACAAGTGCATTTTTTCTTGAGAGATTGCTGAAAATTGATGATGAACCTGACATACAAATGATATCTACATCTTTTCCTGTTGCAAGGTCCTGTTTCAGCTGCTTATCGGGAGTGTTCAAAGATGTCTGTTTTTCTTCGTCCCATTCATAGTATTGGTTGTAATCCTCTACCTTTATACGATATTCGCTGTTTGTCTTGTTGAAATCTTTTACTCGTTCAAGTATGTCCTGGTCGCCGTATTCAACAACCATGTTGATAAGCTGTACATTTTCAATCTCTGAAGCGTCACGCTTTGTAAGGCGATAGAGATTCATAGAGCCGTCTGTCCAGTTGTTTTCTGTAATAATAAATTCGCCGTTTTCAACAGGAAGCATACCTGTGATATAATCGCCTGTAAGGTCGGAATCTACCCAGTTGATAATCTCGTCAAGAGTGCCGTCCTCCTTTAAGCCGTAAAGGGAAGTGGAACTTGAAAGATATACTCTGTAATCACCTGAACCTGTGATTATAGTATTGAAATAAGGAATACTATCTTCGAATTCAACAACATCAGGAGATATTGCCATTGTTGCAGCGTCAAAGGTCTTTAACACATTTTTTGAACCGTCATATGTAACAAATACAAAGTTGCCGTTTGTATCTGTTCCGTAAGGATAGATATAATCCTCATCGCCGAAATCAAGAGGTTCTGAAACATTTCCCTCAGCATCAATTGTAATATATGTCATACCATTTGAAGTGCTGATAGAACATCCTACATTATCTGCGCCTATGGGGAAGCACTCACTGATATGAACCTGACCGTTGGGGCTGAATTCTTCATCTGCGTATTTTTCAAGTCCCTTTACTTCGTTCTGAGTGATTACTGCACCTGTCTCATCGAGAGTATAAATTGTATTTGTAACTGTTGCAGCCTCTTCCATTGCCTCGAAATCAAAGTTTTCGTAGTCAAAGTCAGGGTCGTTATAATCAGGCAATTCAAAATCGCCGTAATCTATAACAGTAGCAATTGCGAAAATACTTCCGCTGTTTGTAACTACGAATTTAATATCGGGGGTAATGTTTGCACTATTGTCGAAACCAAGGTTAATTTCCTCAAAGGTGAGAAATTCGGAATCTGTAATAAATGCCTTTTGAGTAAACATACCGTCAGTATCAACATAGCCGGAAGCAAGAATCTTTCCTGTATCTCCGACAGGTGTAATGGAGCGCACTTCTGTAAAGGGAAACTCTGCATCAAGTTCGATAGCCTTATATGATTTCTCCATCATCTCCTGTACCTGTGCAGAATTTGTATCTTTCTTGCTGCTTTCCTTTTTTTCGCCGCATGATACAGCTGAAATCATGCATGTTAATGCCATAGCGCCTGCAAGTACTCTTTTTAATTTGTTCATTTTAATTTTCTCCTTAAAAATATAATTATTAGTATGTCATTCCTTGAATTGTTTTGAATTTTTCTGCTGTTCCTTTTGTTCTTTTTTCTGTTCCCTTAATATACTCCGTCTGTAGAGGACTTTTGTTACACTATCCCCTAATTTTGATGTCACTTTTTTTCTGAGTCTGCCTCCGGCACGCCAGCCGACAGCAATCAGGAATAATAATGTCAGTATTGGAATGATATATGTCAGCCTGCGGAAGTAGTATACTCCTGCAAGTCTGAATTCTGTTATACGGGAAGCATTTTCCCAGTAGGGATATACCATAGGCTTATCAGATATGGCATATTCCGACAGCTTTTTGTACTTCTTTGCAAGCTTTGAGGGTTCAAATCGCTCCGTATTATTCACAAGAGCGCTTGAATAGCTATAGCCTCCGCCGAAATATTCGTTAAGTGCGTTGTATGCGAAATTTTCAACAGGATTCGGAACAATACACTCATAGCAGCTGACTTTTTTCAGAGAATTGTCACTCTCCTCATACGCACTGCCTTTGATAAGCTCCAGACCGTCATAGGAGATGTAGGCGCGGGAAAAATCTCCTGCTGTCTTTTTCTCCTGCTTTGTATCGGGAAGCTGTATTACGCCCGAAATATAGAATTTCACGCCGTTGATGTAGATATTCATTCCTGCGATATCCTCAGAGCCGTAAAGCTCCCACGCAAGATTTCTGTCAATAACCGCGCCGTCCTGCATTAAGTCATCGTCGGAAAAGAATGAGCCGTCAAGAAGCTTGAAATCACGGAACAGGAAGAAATCTCCTCCCACAGCCGTAACCAATGCCTCGGAGCGCCCTGTCCTGTCACAGCGTATGGACATTTGTCCTGCCTCTGCGCTGTAGGCTTCGGGAATCAGCTTTTGTCCGTTTTCGGCAACAATTCCCACATTTTTCAGCTTATCTGTAAGCGACTGTTTTATAAATGGCACGGAATCGGTATTGAATCCCGAATCTTCCGTGAAGAAACAACTGAGCTGAGTATGTCCGCCCTCGGAATCCCAACGCTGTGCGGCATAGTTGCCGCTTTGGGAATGAGCCCCAGAGCTTCCCACAGCGGTGAGAATCCCCCACGCTCCTATAGAGACGACGTTAGCGGCTGCAAGGGCGGCAATTAAAACCTTTTTGATTTTCATCAGCCCACCGCCTTATTCGTCTTTCATACGAACCTGATCTCCGGGAGAAACCGGCTTGCTTGCGGCGATAATAACATAATCGCCATAGTTTATACTGCCGCTTACGGCACTTGACATTTCATCTGATGCAATAACCTCAACGGGCACGCGCTGTGCATAGTAACGGTTGCCAAGAGGTGAGCTCTTTGACTGAACTGTAAGCACGAATGAACCCTTGTTATCGCTGTATACAGAGCTTTTTGGAACTATAGTGTCATAGTTTCCGCTTCCGCAGGGAATTGAAAGGTCAAGGTTTGTATTTGATTCAACATCACCTGTTACAGTGAAAACGAGTATACGATTCTTGGAATTGGGTGTTGTATCGTTCTTAATATTTGTGAGGACTGCTTCAACATTTCCGCTCCAGTTGTTGAGAACCTCAGCGGCAACGCCTTTTTTGATTTTCTTTGTCTTTTCGCCCTCGACAACAATTTCAACTGTATAGCCCTCGGAGGAAATATCAATTGTAATAATTTCCATATCGGGAATAGTCTCATCTCCTGCCTTGGCATTTACAGAGCTTACAACACCGCTGTATTTTGAGATAATCTCAGTTGTTTCGTTTTCCTTCTTCAGCTTTTCAACCTTTTCCTTTGCCTTATCGATATTCTTTTTCATAGCGGCAAGGTCAAGACTTTCAAGCTTATCCTGATTTGCGTTGTCTTTCTGAGTTTTGTCAAGCTGTGCAATAAGGTCCTCAAGAGCGCGCTGTTTAGCCTTTACGTCCTCATTGAGCATTTCAAGAGTCATTCCTTCGCCGCTCATGCCTGATTCGTATTCTTCAATAAGTGCAGTGTAGTATTCGATATTGCTTTCTGCCTCTGCAAGCTGTGTGGAATATTCGCTTCTCAGTTCGGTTTTTCTTGTTTCGTAAGCGTCAGAAGCGGCATTTCTTGCAGTTTCAGCTTCTTCCATAGCTGTTTTTGCGGCTGAAATTTCATCAGGTGAAACAGCGGCAGGAGCAGTATCTGTGGATTCTTCCTCTGTTTCGTCCTCTGTTTCTTCCTCCTTGGAAGCGCCGAATATTGCAGTATATACCGCAAGCTTTTCCTGATATATCTTTTCAGCGTCCTCCGCGTCAGATTTAAGGCTTATAAGCTCTCCCGAATACTCAGCAGGAGCGCTCATATAATCGTCCATATCAATGGCGGAGATTATAGCGGTAAGCTTTGTCTGCTGTTTTGTATAGTAGCTGAGCTGTGATTTGTTTTCCTTGTAGGAATCCTTTTCAGCCTGAATATTTCCCTGATTAGCGGCGGCATCATCTCTTTTTCTGATAGCCTCAGCCAAATCCTCACGGGCATTTTTTATAGCCTGATTTTCAGCAGTATAATCTGCTCCGGGAGCAAGGAGCGCCTTGTTATATTCAAGTTCAAGAGTTTCAAGGGCTTCTACAGCGGCATTGAGTGCCTCACTTTCGCCTGTACCCACTGTCATGAGCACATCGCCCTTTTCAACCTCCTGACCTGTTTTAACCATAATTGTGTCAATGACTTTATTTCCGTCAACTGTTACGCCATAGCTCTGATTTGACATAACCATACCGCTTCCGCGTATTCTTTCTGTCAGCTTTCCGCTGGTTGTACGCTCTGTAGTAATCTGGGAAAGTGACTTGTTCATAATTGTATTTGAGAAAAATGTAAGTACAAGAAGTCCTGCAAGGAATATAATAAGTATGGTTTTGATAACCTCGCGCTTTCTGCGGGGGTCGTAATCTTCCTTATCGCCCTTTATATCTTTGGGATCTTTGATTTCTTTTGCATCAGCCATATTAACTGTATCCTTTCATTATTTTTGAAATTATTAATGGGGTTCTCTAACGCTTATCCCTTTATACCGCCTGAATAGGTGATACCTTCTATGAGATAATCTTCGCCATAGAGGAACATGAGTATTGTCGGCACCATATATACCGTACCTACCGCAAAGGCAAGTCCGATATCTCCCGTATTAATCTGTGAGAGGAATACGGACAGGGGGTGCATTGCGCTGTCTTTCATAAGTACGAGAGGCTGTTCAACCATGTTCCAGTAGTCAATGAATACAAGCATTGCAATTGATACAATTGCGCCTTTGCACAGCGGCATATGTATCTTTGTAAGTATCTGAAATTCGTTTGCGCCGTCAAGCTTTGCCGCCTCAACGTAAGAGACAGGGATTCGCCGCATTACCTTGCTAAGCAGGAAAACGCTGAACGGTGAGAATATTCCCGGCAGGATTATCGCCCACCTTGTATCGAGAATATTGAACTTTTCCGCAACAAGAAAGTTTGGTACAAGTGTTACCTGATAGGGCATTATCATAAGTATGATATAGGCAAAGAATATGATACTCTTGAATTTGTTGGGATATCTTGAAAATCCGTATGAAGTGATTATTGCAAGTATCATCTGGAATACTGTTATTGGAACTGTCAGCGCAACTGAATTCCAGAATTTCAGCAGATAATCGGGATTTTTCAGCAGTACATCTCTGTACTGGTCAAATGTAACCTTATCGGGAATAAATTTCAGATTGAGATTCTCCGATATATAAGTCTTTTTATCTTCTGTCATATTTTCCAGCATAACACCGTAGTTTGCGGAAATCTCCGACGATGTCATAAAGGAATTGGCAATTGTCAGCACTGTGGGCATTACGAACATCAGTGCCGCAATAAATGCAAATATCATAACGGCAATGTTCAGAAACTTTTCTTTTCTTTTTATATTCATTATTCCACATCCTTCCCGAAATAGTCTTCTACAGCAAGGAGTATGGCAATAATCACTATCATTACAAGAGAGAACAGTACAGCCGCCGCTGAAAGCTTCTGGTAATCAAGGCTGTTGAAAGTGTTGTTCATGAAGTGCTGGAGCATATACAGCTCGTAGGGATAATCGCCTGTAAGGAGGTATACCTCGCGGAATATCTTGAACGAGTTTATAAGGGAAAGTATCAGCACAAAGAGAATAGTAGGTGAAAGATATCTTAATTTAATATGTACAAACTGATACCAGCCGCTTGCACCCTCCAGCTTTGCAACCTCGATGATATCACGGGGAATTCCTGCAAGGGCTGACATGAAAAGTATCATATTATATCCCATATTCTTCCACAAGAACATGACAATTATAACCACTTGTCCGTATGAGGATTTCAGCCAGTCGATTGAATTTCCGCCGAACATTTCGATTATCTGATTCAGTGTACCATTGTTGTGGAAAAGAACCTGCCACACCAGTACAACCGATGCAGTCGGAACCATAAGGGGACTGAGGAATAATGTTCGTACCAGACTTTTTCCCGGGATATTCCTTTCAAGCAGTACAGCGAACCACAATGAGAGAATTACTGCAAGAGGTACGGCTATACAGGAAAATGTTACTGTATTTGCAGTCGCTTTTTTGAAAGCCACCGTCTCAATAAGCTTTTTATAGTTTTCAATTCCCACGAAATCATTCATAATGGGATTGTTGATTACAGAATAATAGACAACTATTCCAAATGGTATAAGAAAGAATATCAGTACACCGATAAGGCTTGGCATAACGCAGATATTACTGAATATTTTTTCTCCCCGCCGACCGCATTGGTCTTTGCGCTTTTTCAAATACAACATCTCCTTTTTGAATCTATAATTTTGCCCTCTATATAATAAGTGTTTTAAAAACGCCAAAAAAACGAAGCTTTTAGAAATTTTTTTATTTTAACAAAAACAAGCTGTTTTTCAAGGCTTTTTTCAGGCTTTCAAATCGTCGTTTTTTAAAACATATTACAAGCGATTTTTGGCTATATTAAAGGTAATTTTAAATACCACCAAAATCTGTTTTGATTTATTTTTCAGGCAAAAATAAAATAGATTGTAAAAAATAATACTTAAAATTTTTGTGATAATCTGTAACAATAAGTTTACAAATTGTGAAAGTTTTTTTGTAAACCGTACTAAATATAATAATACAGTTCCTACGATATTATGATACCACATTAAAGCGTGTTTGTCAATAGTTTTTTTGAAAAACACTTCACAAACAATGATATATTTTTTAATATCTCTATGTAAAAATTATACAACCCCTTATTTAAAAAAGTCGGATATAATTCTTAATTTTTTCTTATGAATGTTTTCTTTAAAATATACTGCAAAATTATTTCTTGACGGAAATATAAATTGTGCATATCGCCAAAATTTTAAAACTCCCTTGACATTTCTGTATAGCTGTGGTATAATAATTATCGTTGAAAAACACAGAATGCGGGTGTAGTTCAATGGTAGAATTCCAGCCTTCCAAGCTGGTTACGTGGGT
>CALGTV010000123.1 GCA_937902395.1 uncultured Ruminococcus sp. | reverse complement strand
GAAAATTAATGTTGTATGGACTTGTAATTCGTCTTGATAAGAAAAAATATGAGAAAGTAATTTGAGATATATCAAGCGTTGCTGCCAATGTAAATCAGATACTTTTTCATCACTTCATTCAGCGATTTTCACCGAGTGAAATTACTCGTGAAAATGCCTTGCAGGTTGGCATTGAATTATGTCTTGAGTTTCTTGGAAATGAGCATCAATATTATCTTACAGTTGCAACTAAATATTATTACTTTATTGCTAAACGTGATAAAGTTTTCAAATATACGAAATGAGTAAAAAATATCTTGATGAACAGTATATGAAACGTGAAACTAAGAAAGGCTATCAGAGGACACATTCACAACAGAAAAAGAGAGATATTATCGAATGAGAAAGGGGATATTTATGAGTAAAATTGGATATATCCGTGTTTCTACGGAGCATCAGGAAACTGCAAGACAACAGGAGATTATGGGCAATTATGAAGTTGAACGCATTTTCTCTGAGAAGATTTCAGGAGCAAACACCGACCGTCCTCAGCTGAAAGCTATGCTTGATTATGTGCGTGAGGGTGATACGCTGTATGTTGAGAGTATAAGCCGTCTGGGACGTTCTACAAAGGATTTACTTAATATCATTGACAGCCTTACCGCAAAGGGAGTAACGCTTATCAGCAACAAAGAAAATATCGACACAAATTCTCCTACGGGGAAATTTATGCTCACCGTGTTCGCTGCCTTATCTCAGCTTGAAAGAGAGCAGCTCAGACAGCGACAACGTGAAGGTATTGAGATAGCTAAGGTTCAAGGCAAGTATACAGGCAGAAAGCCTATTCCAATTGATTGGACGAAGTTCTGGCAACTTTACGGGGAATGGAAGTTGAAGAAAATAACTGCAAGGGATTTTATGAAGAAAATGGACTTGACAGCTAACACTTTTTATCGTCGTGTTCGTGAGTATGAGGTGCGTAACGGCATTATCAAGGCTGTCACGGCATAGGCTTGACATATACAGCTTTGTCATGTTATAATTAATACCAATCCATAAATCAACAATAGACAAATCTAATGGCTGAAATGCAGTATGTCGTCGAAAGTATGCTTTCGTCGTCCGCCTTGACATACAGCATTTCTGCTCATCATCTTTGTCTACTAACATTTTAGGAATTGGTATAAAAAACTTTTATTATGATTAGGTGATAATTTGAAAATTGCAATATGTGAAGATGAAAAGATATTTTCAGATAAGCTTTTAGATTTGCTGAATGGTTATTTTCAAAAGCATAATCAAATACTTGAGATTTCCGTATTTACAGACGGTATTCCGTTAATTGACGAATATAAATGCGGAATAAAGTATGATTTGATTTTTCTTGATATACAGCTTGAAATTTCTGACGGAGTAAATGTAGCGGCTCAGTTAAGAGAGTTTGACAAAGAAGCTGCAATTATTTTTGTGACGGGACTTGAAAACAGAGCTGTTGAGGGATATGCCGTATCGGCTTTTGATTATATAATCAAATCTTCTCTTGACGACAGATTGTCTGATGTTCTTGACAGGTTTATGCAGGTTAATAAAGCGAAGTTCCTGACTGTTACAACTCTGAACGGAGAAACTGAAATAATTCTCTGTAACGATATTTTGTATATTGAATCTGACGGCAGAGGTACAGCAATTTCTACAATGAATAGCATTATCAGAACTTCATTATCTGTAAACAAGGTTTATCAGCTTTTGCCGCAGGACAATTTTGTAGAAATTCATAAATCTGTATTTGTAATGGTAACAAAAATAAAACGCATTGGAAGTGATAATGTTTTAATGTGCAATGAAAAATTACTTCCTCTCAGCCGAAGAAAGCGAAAACAGGTTTTATCAGCTGTAATGGCTGCTGTGAAAGGCGGCGAGAAATGAACAAATATAAGTATTATGGCAGTTTTGTTTTTTTAATAATAGCCGCTTTAAATGCATTGATAGGCTATATCAATATCAGTTCACAGGAATATGTGTCGTATGGCTCGGTATCAATACGGAAAAGTGTGCTGAACAGCGTCAATGAAGTTTTGTCTGATTATGATTATAACGAATATCTGCAAGCAATGGAAGAATTGCAGAATGAACGTAACTTCTATTTGGAATATATTGATGCCCTAAAAATTCTGAATGGTAAAAAACTGCGAGTTTATTCTGAAAACAATCCTATCAGAAAAAATGCAGAGGAAGTCGTAAGTAAGCGTAATATCACAGAAAGTTATGCACAGACGCAGGCGGAAATTCTTGATTTATGCATTGAACGACTCAACTATTCAGTCGGCTATTCTGATTATATATCATCTCTTAATGCCAATATATCAAATATTTCCAGTATCGGAATTTTTGATAACAATGTAAAAAAGCAAGCCGTAAAGGCAAAAAATGATTATTACGGTTTTGACAGTATTAATATAAGTGCTGAACCTGACATAGGTGTTAATTTGCTTTTTTCTGATAGGGTTACAGATATTCTTGCTGCTATATTGGCAATTGTATGTGCTGTGTTTTACTCGGTTAAATGCCGTACTGATGTGAATGATTTTACAGCTGGAAAAAGCAGGGCATTGTTATTTTCAGGAGTGATAATAATTGGAATTTCAGCTATGTATTTGTCGAATGTTTATATCATAAATTCAGGTGCAGGACTTGGAGATTTAAGCCGTTCAATTCAGTCTGTTTCCGAATATCGTTCCTGTCCTTATGCAATTTCAGTAGGAACTATGGTTGCTATAAGAACTGTTTTTAAGATTTCAGCGTGTATAATAGTATATTTTTTCTGCACGAAAATTTTGCTGACAGACAGGAAAACAGTTAAGGTTATCTGTATAGTTTTACCTGTTGCATTGGAGTTGCTGCTGCATTATTTGAAATCGCCAATCAGTCTTACAGCTCTTTTCAGAACTGAGGATATATTTGGAAAATATAAAAATGTATCTGTTTTTGGCGAATATGTAAATACTTCTGTGATTATTTCTGTGCTGTGCATAATATTGCTTTTGATTGCAGTTATAATTTCTAAAAAGGAAATTGAAAATACACTTATAACTGCAAAGGAGCAGGCAGAAAAGAAATACTATGATGAAATTAATACTAAGTATAGTGAAACGCAGATGATTCGTCATGATATGAAAAATCATCTTACAGCTATAGCAATGCTTTTAGATGACGGAAAAATATCTGACGCACGAATGTATCTTAAAGAAATAAATTCTGAAATGGAAGGTTCAAAACTTCCCGTGAAAACAGGAGTGCCTGTACTTGATGCACTTCTTTTTAAAAAAATCGGCATAATGAAAAAAAGCGGAATTGAACTTGATTTTACTCTTGCAGTAAATCTGTTAGAAACAGGAATATCAGAATATGACTTGTGCAGTATATTCGGAAATATACTTGATAATGTATGCGAGGCTTGCAGCAAGCTTGCCGCTGAGGATAGGAAAGCAACTCTGACTGTCAGAAACCAAATGGATATGCTTTGTATCTTCTGTGAAAATAAATACAAGGATATAAATAAGGACCTTTCCACCCAGAAACAGGATAAAAAACATCACGGATTAGGACTTAACAGTATAAAGCGTATTGCTGAAAAGTATGACGGAACTCTTGATATAAATCTCGAAAATGAAACATTCAAGTTATCAATATTACTGAATTTGAATAAAAATTGACCGCTTCTGCGTAAAAAACGACCACTTCTGCAAAAGTGGTTGTTTTTTTGTAATTTTCAGTTTATAATAATGCTATGGTAAACTTTTTGAAGGAGAAAAATTATGAAATTCAGAAAACTTGCAGTAATTCTTGTGTCGGCAATTGCACTTTGCGGATGCAGTAAAGGCGATGTAAAAACTGAACCGTCAAAGCTTCCGCCCGATACTCCCTATTGCAGAAATGTAATGGAAACGGAAAGCGGTTACTATTACAATGTGACGAGGACTTTATCTTTGCGTTATACTGAAAAAGCATCAGGAAACGATATTTTCCTTTGTGCAAAGCCTGAGTGTATGCACGACGGAAATGAAGCTTGCACAGCGACTTACAACAACCTTATTGTGTCTGAACCTGTTTTGTATAACGGCTATATTTACTTTGTGGGTGGAATCAGCACTAAGGAAACGGTTGGTTATACGCTTTATAAAGCTGCGCCGGATGGTTCTTCTCTTGACAAGATAGCAGATATTGCGGAAGAAAAAAAGCCGCCGCAGTATGAACCTTGTATGGGATTACATATCAACTTTATCATTCACAAAGGATATGTCTATGTGTCGTATGTTATAGGTTGTCCTACAGCTATTGACTTTATTCAGTCAGGACTTGCCAAGGTTAATATCCAGACAGGCGAAACCGAACTGATATTCAGTCATGACGATTTTGTAAAATCGTCAGAATACAGCGTTTACGCAGGTAGTGGGGATTATGTTTTTTATAACGTGGTTGAATCTTCCGGAAGTGGAGACGCACCAGAAAATTACAGATATAACATCAAAACAGGCGAAAGTGAAAGGGTTATATCAGAGGACAACAGTACATTGACGATAGCTTGCTTTGACGAGAAAACTGTATATTATAAGTATTTCAACCGTGAAAACGAAGTTGTTATATTAAAGGGCTATGATATTGAAACCCTTGAGCCAAATGGTATTGAAATTAATACAGGGGAAAGGATAACCCGCAGTGACATTCTTTATTATGAGGATAAATTTTTCTTCTGGGGAGATAAAGATATAAAGATACTCAGCAAAGAGGGAGAATTGCTCGGAAAATTCAGCGATACTCCTGTTGAAAATTACATTTACAGCAGCAATGATATTTTTGATATTTCAGATAATAAGCTTTATATAAGTGTAAGTCTTGCAGGAGATGAAATGTGTTCAGAGAGCAGTGAGATTTACTGTTGTAATATTGATGATATTTTAAGCGGAAATGCCAAATGGAAAAAAGCATATACAAAGAATAGCTGGAGCGAATACTGGGACGAAGACCCTATAATGAAATCACTTCAGACGGAAGAAGGTGAATGAGTATGCTTGAAATAAAAAATCTGACAAAAAAATATGGAGATTTCACAGCGTTAAACAATATTTCACTTTCACTTGGCAGCGGAGTTTATGGTATACTTGGTGCTAATGGAGCAGGCAAATCAACCTTTCTCAATCTGATTACAGACAATATAAAGCGTACATCAGGTGAAATTCTTTATAATGATAAGGATATTCTTTCACTTGGTGTAAAATTCCGAAAAAAAGTCGGTTATACACCGCAACTACAGGGAATGTATGAGGAGTTTTCAGCGGGACAGTTTATGAGATACATAGGTTCTCTGAAAGGAATGAAGCATAGGGAATGTAAGACGCAAACCCGAGAACTGCTTGCACTTGTGGGGCTTGATAAAGCTGCACATAAAAATCTTGGCTCATTTTCCGGAGGAATGAGACAGAGGGTTCTCCTTGCGGCGGCAATGCTTGATAATCCTGAAATACTTATTCTTGATGAGCCTACATCAGGTCTTGACCCTGAAGAAAGAATAAGACTTCGAAATCACATCGCTGAAATATCCGTCAACAGAATGGTACTGCTTGCAACTCACGTTGTTGACGATATTGAGTGTATTGCGGAAAAGGTAATTCTCATGAAAAAGGGTGAACTTCTGAGATTTGCCTCTCCGACAGAGCTTATAAAGGAAATTTCTGGAAAAGTCGGAGAATTTTACGGTTCATTTGAGGAAGTCAGCAAAATGAAAGAGAAATACGGCAAAGGTCAGACTATCAGAAGAAGTGAGGGTTTTGTATTTCGTGCCGCAGAGGAAAACCTGCCTGACTGCTTTGAAAGAGTGGATAACATAACACTTGAGGACGTATATCTTTTTTATGCGGAGGGACGGGCATGAGTGAATTCAAAAGGCTTTTTGGCAGAAAAACAGTTTTCATGCTTTTAGCGCTTGTTATAATAAATGTCGGACTTTTCATGATGTCCTTTGCAACTGAAAAGGATATTACTCTTACAGGGAACGAGCTTGAAAGCTATATTTCAGACTACCCTGAATTTTTGAGAAATACAAAGGAAAACAAAGAAAACCTGTCAATGCTAAATATATATAAGGACGGCTTTGCAGCTGACAACATAGAAAAAACGGCTCTGGCGTATGGAAAGCTTGAAGATATAACAGTAAAATCGGGAGATAATCGTGGAATAGTACTTTTTCTTCAATATAAGCTTTCCGATGTTATAATGCTCAGCTTTCTTATGATAATTTCAATCAGATTTTTACAGGAACGCAGGAAAGGTACTGTAAATCTTGTAAGGAGTACGCTTAAAGGGCGAGGAGTGCTGTATTTTCAGCGTGTGGGCATACTGGCAGTTTCCGCTGTAATTGCAGGAGTTATACTGTATGGCAGTAATTTACTTGCTATGCTGATTCAATCGGGGGATATAGACTTTTCACGGAGTATACAGTCTTTACCTGAGTTTATGCAATGTCATTACGGTATAACAATAGCTGAATATATTTTTATATCGGTTTCACTTAAAGTAATAGCTTGTTTTCTTTGTTCGCTTGCATTTTTTATTCTGATAAGTGTTTTCGGAACCGGATTTTCATATACAGTTTCAGCGGTATTTGCAATTGCAGAATTACTGCTTTACAGCCTTATAATACCCGTATCAACGATTAACTCATTAAAATACATAAACATTTTTGCACTTATAAACTGTGAAGGATTTCTTTCTGTATGCAGAAATATAAATGTATTCGGAAAAGCTGTTCCTGCATTAAACTGCAATATTGTTTTTATTTGCTGTATGTGCGTTGCACTTGTGTCTGTAGGTTATTTTATTCACGGGAAAATGTATGTAGGAAAGAAGAATCTTTTAAGGAATATGTCAGAAAAGATTAGAAAGCTGCTTGAAAAAAATTCCTTACAGAAAACACTTTTTGGCTGGGAAAGCTTTAAACTGCTTATTAAGCAGGGCGGTCTGATATTTGCGACAGCAGCTTTTTTACTGGCATTATCGTCCGCTTTGAAATATGATTATATATACAAAATAAATCCAAAAGAACAATTATGGTATGATAGATTTAAAGGAGTTATAACAGAAGAAGTTTTTTTGAAAGCAGAAAATGAACTGATAATACTTGAAGATAAAATGTATAATCTTCAGGACGAAATACGTGATTTGGTAAGTCGTGAAACTTACAGTCAGGAGTCGTTGGACAGGTTATATCTGAAACTTGAAAAGATTAATGAAGAAATAGATTCGCTTATGCCTGTATATGAAAATATCAGCGACGGCTGTGAATATACTGCACGAACAGGAAATGCTGTAAATCTTATAGAGCCATATTCCTATGATTTGCTTATTCAGCATGACAAGCAAACAAGAAACCGTGCATCATTATTTATATTGATAGGCATTATAGGAGCTGTATCTGGAGTTTTTGCATATGACAGGCAAAATAATATGTTCAGTACACAGCGTTGTATATATCGGGGCAGAAAAATGCTGACATTGACAAAAATAGGACTTGTCTGTATTGTATGTACAGTTATATGTATTTCAATTCATCTTATTCAGTTTGTGCAGATAGGAAATTTGCTTGGATATAATAATTTGGATGTACCTGTGCAAAGCCTTATGTTTATGCGTGACTTTAAGCCATACATCAGCATATCTGAATATTTAATTCTGCTTTTTGCTGTCAGAGTATCGGCGGCTTGTTTAATAGGAATTATTTGCACATTAATAAGCCGATTTTCCTCGGATACAACAACAGCTATGGGAATTTCGCTGTTTATACTTGCTGTTCCGTCTGTTTTAATTTCCAACGAAAATATTTTCAGCTGCATATATCTTATAAGCGGCGAGTTAGTTTTATAAAAAAGCGGTCTCTTTTCAGATACCGCTTTTTCGCATATTATCAGTAATCGCATACATTGGCTTTGAGAAGAACTCTGCTTCGTGTGATTATCAGAGGAATTACCGTCATAATATTGCACAGGATAAGGGCAATAATTGCTAATGGTGCATAGTACACAAGGTAAAGTCCGTTAGGTTTAAGAACAAGTTCATTGAAAAGGTATAGTCCGAGGAAGAATATTACTCCGCCGATAATAAGTACTATCAGATCCATAGTGATAATCTCTCCTGCAATTTTTCTTTTAAGCTTACTTTTCGGAATACCAATGGCTCTGTAAACTGCAAACTCAAATTCACGGCGTTGATACATTCCCACAAATGCAGCATTTACCGTTACTGAAAGAATAAGTGCAAGGAATACGATTACAAGCATAAATATCGTATTGAAAATATTGTACATTTCTTCCATTTGCTCTCTTTGAGATTTAAAAAAATTAACAGGGTATTTTTTTGCAAGAGCTTCTGCCTGCTTTCTGACTTCCTGAGCAGAAATACCCTCGCCAAAGAGCATAGCATTACAGTTTATTTCAGTTTCTTCTCCAATGAAATACTGCGTATATCCGGGTTCATCGGTCAATGCAGCTATTGTGAAATCATAAACTAAATAGTTTGGGTCATCAGGAGTGACTACATCTCCGATTTCATATCCTTTTAAAGCAGCCATACGCTTATTCATTACCATTGTTTTCGGCTTTATATTTGTAAAATCACAGTCAATGTCATTATATTCACAGAAATAGCGGAAATCATCAACTGTACGGAATGTGATATAGAAACTTCCGTCCGTAAACCCCATTACAGTTTTACGTTCAATCTCATTATACCACCCACGTTCAATAACATGAATATTATCAATCTTATTTATTTCTTCAATGAAGTTGTAGTAATTCTCATAATTTTTGTCATTGTTCTGGGCGTATAGGCAAACCATTTTTTCATTTAGTTCGCATGGATAATCCCAGTTTTCCTGCGGAGTGTAGATATAAATGCCTCCGAGATATGCTCCGAAACTCAGGAAAATCATAAACATTAAGAGGATACATCTTAATTTGTTCTCTTTTATAAAGTACAGCTGTGAAAGCGGATTCATTCTTCCTCACCGCCTTTTATAGCACTTATATTTCCGTCCTACATTTCAATAATGCTGTCTGCATCGCTGAGGATAGAACGGTCATGTGTGATAACAAATACAAGGTTTTCCTTTGAATATTCTTTGAGAATTTTCATTACTGCAAAAGCATTTTCGTGACCCAGAGCAGCAGTAGGTTCATCGGCAAAAAGTACATTTGGATCATTTATCATGGCTCTTGCAATTGCGGCTCTCTGTCGCTGTCCGCCTGAAAGCTTTGGGCATTATTATACAATTTCAGTTCGTATTTAATATTGTGTGAGTCGAATTCATTTTTTATTATTTTCTTTATGTATTTAATATCTGGTTCGTTATCGTCGCAAATTGCAATATTCATAATTTCACAACTCCTTTCTTATTGTAAGCATTTAACATTGTATATATCGACCGCAAAACCGCAACTGCACGGACTTGAAACCGAACAGTAACGGTTATAAAACCGCACGCTTGCCGCTGTTAAACCGCACTTGTCTGAAAGTAATTTTGGTTCTTTTGAGAATAAGTGAGTATGAGTGTGGTAGGCTGGTGACCGGGCAGCTGCCTTCATGGCTGCATACTCGTGCTGCCGGACTACCGCGCTCATAGAGGCTTGCTGTCAAGTGGACTGTGGAATAAATGCGAACAGACGGAATGAACATTTGTCAATAGATTGATAATTTACAAATTTTTATGACTCATTGTACCACACCAACTAATAATTATAATATCAAAAGAAAAAATCCCCGATAATTTATTTACCGGAGATTGAAATAATTTATACCGATATACAGCCACTTTTAACATAAATTTGAATTCAGTTCTACCATATAGTGTGGTAGATGTTTTCGGAGAACAAAAGACAGATTGGGAACTTAAACCGGCAGGCAATGGCTTTAAGGAAAGAACACGTATTGCCAACTATACTGGCTTGCCTGAACTTATGTCTATGTTCAAGCAGATTGCAGATATTCGTACTTCTGATTCTCTTAAACTTGATGTTCCCGATTGTGAATACAAAGTAGTCAATGTTGAAGCAACACCGTTTCAAAAAGAACTCGTTGATGAACTTTCTGAAAGAGCAGATGCAATCAATTCGGGCAATGTAGACCCCAGTATCGATAATATGCTTAAAATCACCTCGGATGGACGTAAACTCGGTCTTGACCCTCGTCTGATTGACCCATCATTTGAGGATAACCCTAATACTAAGTTAAATCAATGCGTAGAAAATGTAGTTCGCATTCACGCTGAAACATCAGAGGAAAAGCTAACACAGATTATTTTCTGTGACCTTGGTGTTCCTCATAAGAATACAACTGACGCAGAAAAAGCTGATGATAATTCTAATGATGAAATATCTTCTGCGGAGCGTGATTCACTTGAAGAAGAATGCGACTTCTGCGTTTATGATGATATTAAGGCGAAACTTATTGATAAAGGTATTCCGGAAAATGAAATTGCCTACATTCATAATGCAAAAACTGAGAAACAGAAATCAGAATTATTCGATAAAGTTCGTTCAGGTGAAGTGCGTGTTTTGCTCGGTAGTACAGCGAAAATGGGTACAGGTACAAACGTACAGAAAAAGCTTATTGCTGTTCACGATTTAGATATTCCGTGGAGACCTGCTGACCTCGAACAACGTGCAGGAAGAATAATCCGACAGGGCAACGAGAACAAGAATGTTGAGATTTACCGTTATGTGACCAAGGGTACATTCGATGCATACAGCTATCAGACCTTGGAGAACAAGCAGAAGTTTATTTCGCAGATTATGACTTCAAAAGAGCCTGCAAGAAAATGTGAAGATGTTGACCAACAGGCACTTACATATTCAGAAATCAAGGCTCTCTGCACAGGTGATGAACGTATCAAGGAAAAACTAATGCTTGATAACGATGTTAAGGAACTCAAAGCACTTGAAGCTGAATACAATAATACCGTTTATGAAATGGAAGATAAAATCAAGGTGTTTCCAGAGCGTGAAGAACGCTTAAATAATGCACTTGAAAATCTCCGTTCTGACAGAGAATATCTGCGTAAGCTTCCGATTGATGAAGAAACAAAACTGCCCGTGTTCAGAATCACTATAGGTGAAACTGAATATACGGACAGAAAAGAAGCAGCTAAGGCATTTGAAGATGCTGTGTTGAGTATAAGGGTAGCTGATAATTCAGTTCAAATCGGTGAGTTTCAAGGATTTCCTTTATCTGTTACTATGAACAGTCCGGCAATGGGCGGTGATGTTACTGCAACAATAAAAGGTGCATATCTACATTCAACGAAACTAATTGAGAGTTTTGCTCACAACCTTAAACGACTTGAAGGCACTCTGTACAATATTGACCGTAAAATCAGCGATACAAATACAAACCTCACCAAACTGCGTGTAGACTTCAACGAAGCACAAAAGATTGTTTCAGAACCTTTTCCGCAAGCTGACGAACTTGACACAAAGGAATTTCGCTTAAAAACACTTACTGAAGAACTCAATCAGGCTGCTATTGAAGCAAAGAAAAACTCTCCTAAAAAAGAAAAGACTTGTTACTTTGAACGTGCGAAGCTGAAAAAAGAGGCTATGCGTCTTTCTCAGAAAAAGTCTGATAAGTGTAATGATAAGTCCAAGAAACGTAATGGTGAAAGTATAGATTAAAAAAAGAAGGCGGATGGCATTTCTAATGTGCTGTCCGTACTTTTTGGTAAGAAAAAATATATGTATGCAATAATTAGCAATTATTGATATATTTAATATTCAGAATATTGATTTTTCTATGAATATATGGTATAATATAAAGGATACAATTTGATTTATAAATATAAGCACAAATATACTTAGTGAAGGAGTTGTTGATTATGTCTGAAGAAATCAAACATGGATTTATACCAATAAAGGATGTTTTTTTAAACAAATGGTACAAGATTCCTGAGTATCAGCGTCCCTATGTGTGGGGCAAAGAACAAGTTCAGGAACTTCTTGAAGATATAATGAATGAGGCAGAAAAGCTTAAAGAACTGAAAAAAGTTGATCCAACAGCAAAAAGAGAATACTTCCTTGGCTCTTTGGTTTGGAAAACTACAATTCGTAATGATGGTATATCGAATTATGAAGAGTTTGAAGTCCTTGATGGGCAACAGCGTCTTACAACTATGTTACTTATTCATGCAGTTATCCGTGACTTGACTACTACGTCCAAAAGAAAGGAGAACTGTGAGGCAGCAATTTATCAAGAAGCAGATCCAGACGATGGCATTCCCGAACGTTTACGTGTGATTTTCGGCATTAGAGGTAATGTACATAAATTCGTTGACACATATGTTAAAACTGATAAAGGTACTTTGGAACATGAAAAGCTCACAAAGATATTAAATGATGAAACAGATGTGAACTGTAGCCATATGGCAGAAGTGATTCTTGCTATTCATGATTATTTTTCTGTTGATACACAAGAAAAAATAGATACGTTCTTTGGATTTTTTCGCTTGAATACCAAGATTATCTATATATCCTCAACCGAGCTTGAAGATGCGTTTCATCTGTTCAATGTCATGAACAACAGAGGAATTAAGCTCAGAAATAGTGACATTTTAAAAGCCAAAAACCTTTCTCATATTCTTAATGAGAAAGAACGACTCACATATGCTTCGCAGTGGGAACAGATGGAAAACTATTTCGGAGAAGATTTTGATCAATTTCTTGAGTTTATTCGTCTTTGCGTCGTAAAAAAGAAAGCAGCAGTTTCTTTGCTGAAAGAATTTGAAGAAAACATTTATCACCCAACCGAATATGACAGAAACACTAAAAAGACTAGGGTGCTTGAACCATTGCTAACCGAAGGCAAGTCAACGCTTGAGTGCATACTTCGATATTTTGAGGCATATCAAGCGGTATTTGATAATAAATCATTTCCGGTTTCTGTATTGAACTTGCTTAATGCAATGGATTTTGGCATTGAAGCAGATTTCTGGAAAGCTGCAGTTCTACACTATTATATTAAATTTGGAGAAAATAATTTTGAATCATTCTTAATTGCTCTTAACAAGAAATTCACGTCAGACTGGGTTAATGAACTTTACTTCACAAAAAGAATAGAGAATACTTGTAAAATCATAGAAGCAATTGATAAGATTGAAGTTGCTGAATATGTAATTGAAGATGATGCCTTTCGATATGATTTTACTCTTACATCTGCGCAATTCGATTCTCAACTTTATGGTAAAAAATATTGTCGCTATCTCTTATTACTCATCAGTGTGATTTTAAGTGGAAACGAAACATCAAATCTACCGGATATCGTTTCAATTGAGCATATTCTTCCCCAAACTCCAGATGCAAATAGTGAATGGACAAAGACATTTACTGAAGAACAGCGAGAAGAATGTACAAATAAACTCGGTAACCTTATGCTGATTTCAAGAAGAAAAAATTCGTCTCTTGGTAATTATGATTTTGAAATCAAAAAGAAGCGTTATTTTGATAAGAATGTTGGATGCTTTGCTCTTTCATGTAAAATATATATGACTTATCAAACGTGGACATATGATGACTACACAAAAAATCATAATGAAATCTTGTCTCTTCTTACATCCTATTTTAAAATATAAGTTGAGCATTTACAAAGCCGTTTGTGACTTACAATCACAGACGGCTCATTTATTTCAGAACGGAGGTTAAACACAACACAATGACTTATAGAGAAAATGCAATCTACTTTTTATATACATATATATTTATTTAACAAGATTTTTGTTAAAAATATAGAAAAACTATTGAAATTTGTCTATTTTTGTGATATAATATATAAAGATGTTTTTCTAAAGGAGGTCTTACTTTGGAATTAATTGATAATCGTACAAAGTTACTAAAGGATAGTTTGACAGAAGAAATAAAAAAAGATAGTAAAATTTCTATTGCTGCTGCTTGCTTTTCAATTTATGCCTTTGAGGAATTAAAGGATATTCTTGAAAATATTGATGAACTAAGATTTATCTTTACATCTCCCACTTTTACTACTGAAAAATCCAAGAAGGAAAAGCGTGAGTTTTATATTCCTCGTATAGACAGAGAACGTAGTTTATATGGTACAGAGTTTGAAGTTAAACTTAGAAATGAAATGACACAAAAAGCCATTGCAAAGGAATGTGCTGATTGGATACAAAAGAAGGTTACATTTAAATCCAACACTTCCTCAGAATATATTCAGGGATTTATGAATGTTGATGAAACAAATTATATGCCAGTAAATGGATTTACAACAGTTGAACTTGGCTGCGAGCGTGGAAATAATGCGTATAGTGCAATATTTAAAAATGGTTCGCCTATATCAACTGAGTTTCTTGCAACTTTTGATAAATTGTGGAACAATAGCGAAAAAATGCAAGATGTTACTGATATGGTAATTGAAAATATAACTGCGGCATATAACGAGAATTCACCTGATTTTATCTATTTTGTAACCTTATATAATATTTTCAATGAATTCCTTGAAGATATATCAGAGGATTTTCTTCCAAACGAAGCAACAGGCTTTAAAGAAAGCAAGATATGGAGTATGCTATACAACTTCCAGAAGGATGCTGCCCTTGCTATTATCAACAAACTTGAAAAGTATAATGGTTGTATACTTGCTGATAGCGTAGGCCTTGGCAAGACATTTACTGCATTATCAGTTATCAAATATTATGAGAACAGAAATAAGTCAGTGTTGGTTCTTTGTCCCAAAAAGCTGACAAACAACTGGAATACATATAAGGATAATTATATCAATAACCCTATTGCGTCAGACCGTCTGCGTTATGATGTGTTATATCATACTGACTTAAATCGAACAAGCGGCAAGTCTAATGGATTGGATTTGGATAGACTCAACTGGGGGAACTATGACCTCGTTGTTATTGATGAATCACATAATTTCCGTAATGGTGGTAAAGTATCAGGTAAAGACGATGAAAAGGAAAACAGATATCTGAAGCTTCTTAACAAGGTAATAAGAAAAGGTGTAAAAACAAAGGTTCTTATGCTTTCTGCTACACCTGTAAATAATCGTTTTAATGACCTTAAAAATCAGCTTGCACTTGCTTATGAAGGTAACACGGATATAATTGACGAAAAACTCAATACGACTCGTTCTATTGATGACATCTTTAAAAACGCACAAAGAGCATTCAATACTTGGAGCAAGTGGGATGTTGTAGATAGAACGACAGATAATCTTCTGAAAATGTTGGACTTCGATTTCTTTGAAGTTCTTGACTCTGTTACTATTGCCCGTTCAAGAAAACATATTGAAAAGTATTATGATACCGCAGATATCGGAAAGTTTCCAACAAGACTTCTTCCTATATCAAAACGCCCTCCATTAACGAATTTAAAAACAGCAATAAACTACAATGAGATTTTTGAGCAGCTTATGCTCCTTAACCTCGACATATATAGACCATCTCATTATATTCTGGCAAGCAAAATCAGTAAGTATGCTGAACTTTTCGGCGATGACGGAAGTCTTACACAAGTAGGTCGTGAACAAGGTATTCGTCGCTTAATGGCAATTAACCTTATGAAGCGTATGGAGAGTTCGGTCTACTCATTTAATCTTACTTTGACAAGAATTAAAGAACTTATCGAAAGCACAATTTTGATTATAGACAAATTTGATAAAAGCTCAGCCTGCAATATTGACCTTATGGATATATCAGCAAATGAAGATTTGGATACAGAAGAACAGAATAGTGATGAAATGTTTTCTTTCGGACGTAAAGTTAAAATCGACCTTGCTGATATGGATTATGTTTCTTGGCGTAACAGTCTTGCAAAGGATAGCGAAGTGCTTGAACTTCTTACGCTTATGGTGGGAGATATTACACCAAAGCACGACAGTAAGTTACAGGAACTTTTCAATGTTCTTACCGATAAAGTTAAAAACCCTATAAATGACGGTAACAAAAAAGTAATTGTCTTTACGGCTTTTGCTGATACAGCTGAGTATTTGTATTCCAATGTAAGCGAATTTATGCTCGAAAAATTCGGCTTGCATACTGCAATGATAACCGGTTCGATTGAAGGTAAAACAACTGCAAAACTCAAAAAACGTGACTTGAATACTGTTCTCACCTGTTTTTCTCCAATTTCAAAGGATAAGAAGCTTTTGATGCCTGATGATAATACAACTATAGATATTTTAATTGCAACAGACTGTATTTCAGAAGGTCAGAACTTGCAGGATTGTGATTATCTTATAAACTATGATATTCATTGGAATCCTGTCCGTATTATTCAGCGTTTTGGTAGAATTGACCGTATTGGCAGCAGAAATGAACGAATACAGCTCGTTAATTTCTGGCCTGATGTTACCCTTGACGAGTATATCAACCTCAAAGCAACTGTTGAAACTCGTATGAAAATTGTTGATATGACAGCAACAGGTGACGATAATGTACTCAGCGATGAGGAAAAAACAGACCTTGAATATCGTAAAGCACAACTCAAACGCTTACAGGAAGAAGTTGTCGATATTGAAGATATGTCAAGTGGTATTTCTATTATGGATTTAGGACTTAACGAATTCAGACTTGACCTCCTTGATTACATAAAGAAACACCCTGACATTGAAAAAACACCTTTTGGATTACACGCTGTTGCTCCAGCAACCGAAGATACTCCCGCAGGTGTTATCTATGTTCTGAAAAATCGTTCTAATAGCGTTAATATTGACAACCAGAACCGCTTGCATCCATTCTATATGGTCTATATTGCAAACAATGGTGATGTAGTATGCGACCATTTATCTCCTAAGGCTATGCTTGACAAAATGCGTTATATATGCAAGGGTAAGACAGAGCCTATACCAGATTTATATAAACAATTCAATAAGGAAACTCATGACGGAAGAAATATGACTGTCTTTTCACAACTTCTTGGTGAAGCAATTTCCTCTATCATAGAAGTTAAGGAAGAAAGCGATATTGACAGTCTGTTTAAACCCGGTGGAACTTCTGTACTGATGTCAGAAATAAAGGGACTTGATGACTTTGAGCTTATCTGTTTCCTTGTTATAAAATGAGGATAAAATATGTATAATCTTAATTTGCCTGAAACAACAGAGTTTAATAGGCTTATACCAAAAAGGAAGTTTTTTGTTCATACGATTACTGCTCCTACATTACGAGATATATACGATGAACAAATTGAAAAAGTGATTTGGCGTAATAAATTATCCCCAGATACTATAAATGTTATTGCAAACAGCGGATTTAATGAACTTGAAGTTTTCGATATTTCATTAAAAAGTCGCTCTTTTGACAAACGTTTGCTTCACCAAATGGATAAAGGTATACCCTATTACATATTTCACGTTTTAAATTACGATGGAAGATATCAGGCATGGATAGCAAACAAAAGAAACTATAATGGCAAAATTAAAGTCGAAAACTACTTTCGCACCTTGTGGCTTAACGAAAAGGAATTTGATTTCTCATTTAATGGAACTACAATAGACAGTATTTACTCCAGTTTGAAAGAACAAGTTGAAGAAAAGCGGAACAGAAAAATAGTTAAATCTAAACAGATTGAAGAATGTAGTGCATTTATGCACTATTTCCGAACAATGAAAATGTCTCGTTCGTATAAGCCAGTTCTGATACTTGCAACTTTGCATGCTGGTGGCTCGATTACTGTTGAACAAGCAGCGTATTTCTTTGTAAAGTTCTATCAGAATAGAAAATTATCAGGTTTGAAACCCGAAGTAGGCAATTGCATATATGCTGATGAACCTGATAATTTAAAAGCTATCCACTATAATCTGATACACAATCCTATTGACGCATTATGTCATAGTGGCTTTTTTGAATATGATGCCGAAAATAAAATCTTTTCTTTTTCAAATGACATCTATGACGGTCTTACACTTGATGAAGTGGAAGAAATCGGTAATGTATGCAATATCAGGTTGAAAAAATACTTTAAAGATACATTGTGAGGTGATTTGATGCTTGGTTTACCATCAACAACAGAGTACAACAAGCGAATTCCAAAGCAGAAATTCTATGAAAATCTTTCTGTAACGCCTGCACTTAAACGTGTATTTGTAGAGCAAATACATAATGTGATTTGGACAAATAAAATCGCACCTACTACAATATTCGTGTCAGAGGGTAAAGAAGTTACTGAAATAGAGGTTTTCAGAATATGCCTTAATGCAGGAACCCTTGACGAGTCAGCATTAAGACAAATGGACAAGCAGATACCCTATCACATACTTTTTGTGCTTGAATATAACGAAAAATATCAGGTATGGATAGGTTATAAAGAAGCATCAAGCGGTGATAATGCCTTTAAGGTAAACAAATATTACCATACTGAATGGCTTGCCGAACAGGACTTACAGATTAAAATTGACGGTCTTGATATGGATAGTATCTACGCTAACCTTGTCCGTCAGATTGGTGGTATCGAAAAGGGCAATCAAGCTCTTGGCGAACAAATTGCCGATAGGGAATACTGTGAAAAGCTTGAAAAAGAAATTGCAAAGCTTGAGAAACTTGCCCGTGCTGAAAAGCAGCCTAAAAAGAAGTTTGAACTTGTTCAGCAGATAAAGGCATTACACGCTAAAAATAATATTTAGGAGGAAATTTTATGGGCGAATTAATTAATGTAATGGAAGAAATAAGAGATTTACTTTCTGAAATGAATGATAAACTTGATGATATTTCAAGCGAAATCAGCTCAGTTAAAGGAACAGGAGTTTATGATAGTTTAAGTGATGTCTGTGACAAACTGGATGCTATAAAGGGTGATGGACTTTACAATAGCTTATCTGATGTATGCGATAAATTGGATTCATTAGAAAGCTCAATTATGATTGTTGGATAAAGGAGTAAACAAAAATGGACAAACTCAAAATGCACACCCCTAACAAAGCCGACGAGAATTATCAGAAGCTCGCCGCACTTTTCCCTAACGCAGTAACCGAAACTATTGACGAGACAACAGGCGAAGTTGTCCGTGCTATAGATAAGGATGTGCTTATGCAGGAAATCAGCACAACTGTTGTTGAGGGCAAAGATGAACGCTATCAGTTCACCTGGCCTGATAAGAAAAAGGCTATTCTTCTTGCTAACTCCCCTATTTCAAAGACGCTCCGTCCTTGCCGTGAGGAAAGTGTTGATTTTGATAATACCGAAAACCTCTATATCGAGGGCGACAACCTCGATGTTCTCAAGCTTTTACAGGAAACCTATCTCGGCAAGATAAAAATGATTTACATAGACCCGCCTTATAACACAGGCAACGACTTCGTTTACAATGATGACTTTGCTGAAAGCACAGAGGAATACCTCGCAAACAGCGGACAATTCGACGAGGAGGGCAACCGCCTTGTTCAGAACACAGAAAGCAACGGCCGTTTCCATACAGACTGGCTGAATATGATATATCCCCGTCTGCGCCTTGCTAAAGACCTGCTGACCGATGACGGCGTTATTTTTATTTCGATTGACGAAAATGAGGTGAATACTCTTAAATCAGTTTGTGATGAAATATTTGGACATCGTAATTTCATAGCTGAGTTGATATGGGCTGCAGGCAGAAAAAACGATTCTAAACACATTTCTGTGTCACATGAATATATTCTTTGTTATTTTAGAAATATGGAATATATCAAAGAAAATAAGATTACATGGAGAGAAAAGAAAAAAGGATTGTCAGATATATTTAGTAAATATGAATCTCTTTTGACAGGAAATAATGATGATTATGAAGAAATAGCAAAAGAACTTAGATTATGGTATAGAACTCTTCCGGAGGGTCACCCTTCAAAGGAGCATTCTCACTATAATCATGTTGATCAAAATGGAATATTCTTTCCTTCTGATATATCATGGCCGGGTGGAGGCGGACCTAAATATGATATTATACACCCTATTACTGGAAAGCCTGTAAAAATACCGTCACGTGGTTGGATTACAAATGAAAAAACAATGAAAACATGGATTGAAGAAGGCAAAGTTTATTTTGACAAAGACGAAAACTCTGTTCCGAAAATTAAATCTTATCTTCATGAACATCAATTTGGTGTACCATATAGCGTTTTTTATCAAGATGGAAGAGCTTCTTCAAAAAGACTCGCTTCTTTAATGGGAGATAAGGTGTTTGAGAATCCAAAAGACGAGTATATAATTTCTCAGTTGATACAGTTTTGCAGTACATCTAATGGTGATATTATATTGGATTTCTTTTCAGGTTCAGCTACAACAGCACACGCATTATTTTTAGCAAATGTTGAACAAGTGTTGAATCGTAGATTTATTTTAGTTCAACTGCCAGAAGAAATATCAGAAAAGAATTCTTCATCTGAAAAGAGTAAGAAAGTTGCAAGAAATGCAATTTCTCTTCTTGATAGTTTAGATAGGCCACATAATATCTGTGAAATAGGGAAAGAGAGAATCCGTCGCTCAGCAAAACAAGTTAAAGAATGGATTAATTATGACTATTATCCCAAAGATGAAGATTTCGATACCGGCTTCCGTGTCCTCAAACTCGACAGCACAAATATGAAGGATGTTTACTATAACCCCTCCGAATTTATGCCGTCTTTCCTCGACAGCCTTGAAGATAATATCAAAGAGGACAGAACTCCCGAAGATTTACTGTTCCAGATTATGCTTGACCTTGGTATTCTTCTTTCAAGCAAGATTGAAGAAAGCGTTATTGACGGCAAAAAGGTGTTTAATGTTGAGGATAATTACCTTATTGCTTGCTTTGATGAAAATGTAACTGATGAAACAATCACAGCTATTGCAAAGCAGAAGCCTTATTATTTCGTTATGCGTGACAGCTCAATGGCAACAGATAGCGTTGCTACAAACTTTGAGCAGATTTTTGCTACATACAGCCCTGATACAGTAAGGAAGGTGCTGTGAAATGCCAAGAATGTACATATCTATGTGATTTGAAAAATTTGAAAAATACGATGAAATGGCTGTGTTTTTCATTATTAGAGTTTGCAGAGGAAAAATTTCAAGGAATTGTAAGGCATATAATATGTGATTATGTGTCATATTATAAAGTATAAATTACTTGGAGGATTCTACAGATGAAAACAATGCAGTTTAATGATAAAACAGGAATGCTGATTGCAATAAATACTTTTAAGCAGGTTAGTATAGACACTTATGAGAATTATTATAAAAAAGGAAAATATGGTTATATAGATGCTATGCTCGTGAATGCAGCTTTCTCAATTGAAGTTGGCTTGAAGTTCCTTGTCGGATATGATAATAAAGAATATGATAAAGGACACGAGTGGATAGATTACTGGAATAAGTTGAATATAAGATATAAAAATTGTATCATTTTTTTCTTGGTTGATAGATGTGGTAACAAGAACTATACTACTGACTTTATAGAAAAAAGTATAGAAAGGCTTTCAAATACATTTATATATTTAAGATATGCATTTGAGGAAAGTAGTACACAAAGTGAGCCTAAGATAATTATGGAATTAATGTATGCAATTTCCTTTGTTGCAAAATGCAGAGATGATAGTAACGAAACGGACGATGAACTATTTGAAGCATACACACTATTGCAAATGCAAAAGGAGGACTACGTTGAAATTCAATTTTAAAATACAACAGTACCAGACCGATGCTGTTGATGCAGTTATAAAAGTCTTTAACGGTCAGGGTTATCACAAAAACACGGGATATATCCGTGACCTCGGTAGCCTTGAAAAACCTGTTAATGTGCAGATGTCTCTTATCAACGAAGACGAAGTAGATATTTATGACGATACTGGCTTTAAGAATGATGAGCTTGATATTGCCGACTCACAGCTCCTTGCAAATATTCAGAAGCTCCAGAAGGACAATAATATCAAGGTTTCGCCCTCTCTTGTAAAGGATTTGGGCAGATGCAGCCTTGATATTGAAATGGAAACAGGTACTGGTAAGACCTATGTTTACATAAAGACAATGTTCGAGCTTAACAAACGTTACGGCTGGACAAAGTTTATTGTCGTTGTTCCCTCTATTGCTATCCGTGAGGGTGTGAAGAAATCCTTTGAGATTACCTCAGACCACTTTATGGAGCATTACGGTAAGCGTGCAAGATTTTTCGTTTATAACAGTTCTAACCTTACTCAGCTTGACAGCTTTTCTTCTGACGGTGGAATAAATGTAATGATTATCAATACTCAGGCTTTTGCATCGTCAATGAAAGAGGATGGCAGGAGCAAGGAAGCGAGAATCATTTACTCCAAGCGTGATGAATTCGGCTCTCGTAAGCCTATTGATGTAATCAAGGCAAATAGACCTATTATCATTCTTGACGAGCCACAGAAAATGGGCGGTGCTGTTACTCAAAAGGCACTTAAAAACTTTAATCCTCTATTTACGCTGAATTATTCAGCTACACACAAGAACGAGCATAATATGATTTATGTTCTCGATGCTCTTGAAGCATACAATCAGCGACTTGTAAAGAAAATTGAGGTTAAAGGCTTCGAAGTTAAGAATTTCCGAGGAACAGATAGTTATCTTTATCTTGAAGAAATTGTTTTAAGCTCCAAGAAGCCGCCTATGGCAAGAATTGAGCTTGAAATCGGCTATAACAAGTCAATTAACCGTGAAACAAGACTTGTAGGTGTCGGAGATGATTTGTACTACATTTCGCAGGAAATGGAGCAGTACAAAGGCTTTACAGTTTCGCAGATTGATCCTATCGCAAGAACAGTTACTTTTACAAACGGTGAAGTTATCAGCGTAAGCGTTGTTTCCGGTGATGTTTCCGAAAAAGATATGCGTCGTATTCAGATAAGAGAAACAATTCTTTCTCATTTTGAAAAGGAAGAAAAACTGTTCAATATGGGTATCAAAACTCTGTCGCTTTTCTTCATAGATGAGGTTGCAAAATACCGCAACTATGATGAAAATGGCGATGAAGTTCTCGGCGAATATGGTGTTGTATTTGAGCAAGAATACATAAATATTCTCAATGAGTATCTCACACTTGAAGATACTCCATATCAGAAATATCTCAGAGAAACTTGTAGTGATGTTACTGATATTCACAAGGGATATTTCAGCATTGATAAGAAAACGGGCAGAAGCGTTGATAGTCAGCTTAAACGTGGCAGCGAGTTCTCCGATGATATTTCAGCTTATGACCTTATTCTGAAAAACAAAGAACGTCTGCTGAGCTTTGATGAGCCTACACGCTTTATCTTCTCTCACTCTGCTCTCCGTGAAGGCTGGGACAACCCTAATGTGTTCCAGATTTGTACTCTTAAACATTCCG
Organism: uncultured Ruminococcus sp.; assembly: GCA_937902395.1. GTDB lineage: Bacteria > Bacillota > Clostridia > Oscillospirales > Ruminococcaceae > Ruminococcus. Next base: position 9,982 of record CALGTV010000123.1, on the reverse strand, counting down.
ACAGCCAGACGGCAAAACGTCAGGAAGTCGGACGAGGACTTCGTCTTTGCGTAAATCAGGAAGGCAACAGAATGGATAAGGAAACGCTCGGAGATACCGTTCATAATGTCAATATGCTTACAGTTATCGCAAGCGAAAGTTACAAGGATTTTGTAAAAGATTTGCAGTCTGACATTAAGAAAGAGCTTTACGACAGACCTTCTAAGGCTACTATTGAATACTTCGAGGGCAAGACTGTAATTGTTGGTGAAGAACCAGTTATTATTGACAAAACTCAGGCTAAAATCATTTATAAGTATCTTGCCAAGAATGATTATATTGACAATGATGACAATGTAACCGACGAATACAGAAACGACCTTGCAAACGGAACTCTTGCCCCTGTTCCCGAAGAAATCAAGGATATTTGTGAGGGTATGCACAAGCTTGTTCAGGCTGTATTTGATGAAAGTGTACTGAAGGATATGATTTCCGACGGACACGAAACAAAAATCAAGGACAATCCTCTGAACGATAACTTCCATAAGGCTGAATTCCAGAAATTGTGGAGTTACATCAATCACAAATACGCATATTCTGTTGAGTTTGACAGCAAGGAACTTATTGAAAAAGCAACTGCATATATCAATGAAAAGCTGAATGTATCTGAACTTCAATATACAACAACAACAGGTCGCCAAAAAACAGATATGAATGAACACGAGGTAGACAGAGGTGCTTCATTCAGCGGCGAAAAAACAAGAACTCAGGTACTAAAGCATGCCGAGTCCAGTAAAATCAAATACGACCTTGTAGGTAAGATTGCAAAAGATGCAACTCTTACAAGAAAAACGGTTGTAGCAATTCTGAAAGGGCTTGACCTTGAAAAGATTTATATGTTCAAGAACAATCCCGAAGAATTTATTTCAAAGGTTGTAAAGTTGATAAACGAGCAGAAAGCTACAATGATTGTTGAGCATATTTCCTATACCGAAAGCTCCGAAGAACCGTATGACAGCACAATCTTTACTGCTGAAAAGACTTCACAGAGCTTTGATAAGGCGTTCAGAGCTGAAAGAGCAATTCAAGATTATGTATTTACGGACGGCACAGCAGAACAAAGCATTGAAAGAAAGTTTGTGCAGAAGCTTGATACCGCCGATGAAGTATGTGTATACGCAAAACTTCCGAAAGGATTCCATATCCCGACTCCGGTAGGAAACTATTCTCCCGACTGGGCGATAGCTTTCCACGAAGGCACAGTAAAGCATATTTTCTTCATTGCAGAAACAAAAGGCACTATGGATAGCTTAAATCTTCGTCCTGTTGAACAGGCAAAAATTTCTTGTGCAAAGAAGTTGTTTAACGATATTTCCACAAGCAAAGTAAGGTATGATGCAGTTGATAGCTACGAGTCACTTCTAAATATTGTAATGAAGTAAAATTAATGGAAGTTCTATTGTCATATGAAAGTTTTATAAAACTAATGCATATTGATTGCTCGGTGACTAATGAAAAAAGCAGTATTGCTGAAATACACAATACTGTTTTTTTATCATTCATATTTTGAAGTTTTAGCTGTCTATCTTAAGGCTACTTAAGCGAATCAGAAATAGAGGTGAAATATGAAGATATGCCAAAAGCTAAACATTCAGGCTATAAAGAAAATATGCCAAAAGCTAATCTTTCCAGTTATACTAATTGCTTTAATTTGGGTATTGCACCTTACAGATTTTATAGCATTGGAAATACAAAATACTGTAATATATCCCGTTGCAGAATGTATTATTAACAATTATATTATTGTTTTTTTCTTGTTGCTAATTATGAGTGTATCAGGAATTTTTTTCAAAAATAAATTGTCATATTACCGTGTCTTTGCTAACATAGAAATGATTTTATGCTATCTTTGTATGTTTTCTGTTGTTGCAACACAGAACATTCCTTTTGGAACAAAATATATGTTAGTGCGGTTAACTATTTTTTCTGTATCATTTATAATAACGTATATGCTTGTAGATGAATTCAAGGAAGAAACACAAAATCAAAAACAAAATGTTTTAAATCCTATACTTCAATATAAAGATTTATATACAGAAAGACGCTATCAGGCAAATAATCTAATCAATATTATAAGCGATGAGGAAAACAATTATGGATATTCTATATGTATTTCCGCAAAATGGGGTAGTGGTAAGACGTCGTTTATAAATTGTGTATTGAATAAACTTGCTATTAACTATGATAGCAAAAAAACAGAATTTTCTATTGCAGAAATACGAATAAATGCAATGGAACTAGACAATCTTTCATCTTTGATTAACTATTTGTTTGACAGAATAAAGGACATATTGAAGGAAAGTAATATCTATGTTGGTATTAATAGCGAATATCAAGATTTAATTAGTTCTATAGTAGGAACAATAACCACTGAAACAGCTATGGATATTATAAAAAGTAAATTGTCTTCAAATTCCGATTATAGAGAGAATCTTTCAAACCTGAATCAACTGATTTTAACACATCTCGAAAACAAAAAAATAGTCATTGTTGTTGATGATATAGAACGTTGCACTAAGGAAAAAGCAGTGGAATTTATCCTTTTCATCAAAGAAATAGCTATGTTAAATAGATGCATTATAATTTTCTTGACTGATTATGACGAGTTAAAGAAACGAACTGAATTAGAAGATGATTTCTTAGAAAAATTCTTTAACTATAAAATGAATTTACACTCAGTAAGCTCACAAGAGATATTACATAAATCTATCAAAGATAAAGAATTCTTAGAATTAATAAATTCAAGCAAAATGATATTTGCAAATAATATTGAAAAAGCAAAAAATCAATCGTATTTATATATTAAGTATGATAATCGGCAACAATACAAAGAAGAACGTGTATCACAAGAACAAAAAAATTACGAACTATTTGCTGAAAAAATACAAAATCCTAGACAATTGATAAAAGCTTATACAAAATACAAAGAATTACTCAAATTAGCAGACAAAGATACAAATATGCAAAACGAATTATACAAAGACTTTACAAAAAAAGTCAATTATAAAAAACAAATTTTCATAATTTCGTTGTTATACGGATTTGATATTAAGCAATATGAATTAATAGAAGATGCGGGCATAGAATCATATTTTAGAAAATTTGATTTTCTATACAAAAAAAAGTTAAGTGAAAATGACTGTGAAGATAGTGTAATTGATATTTTAGCATATGAGGAATGGAGCGGTTATTATAATTCCTATATTACCAATGAGAAATTGCGATTTTTATCATGTTTACTATCTACTCCAGATGAATTAACAAAAATAGCAACGGGTTTTACTTCTTTACAAGAAGAATATATAGCATCAATTAAAGATAATATCAGGCCTAATGGTGTTTCGTTACTTGACGTATTAAAAGAAACAATTAATGCTAAATTCCCGTCTGATTCCAACAAAAAAGACTATCTATTACAAACAATTAATCTATATAAAAATGAAATGAATTTTGATGATGCTGTTATGGTTTTGACAGATAATAGACTTTTTCATTATATCCAAAACGACAATTTTATTTTAGAAATATTTTATAATGATTTTAAAGATACTAAACTCATTAACCGACAAAAATGCTTAGATGAATTCGTTTCTTTCGCAGAACATTATACATACTATAGATTAAATGATATTACACGTTACATATCTTTTTTAGGTGATTATAGTCCTGATTACAGCTATCTTAACGAAAGTGTATTTAATAAAAAAAGTTGTTCTATGATGATAGAGAAATATTATGAACGTGTTGTAAAGGAGTTGGAATTAAATTTAGAAAAACCAACTTCTGCAATTTCCTGTCTGAAGGCATTATGCAGAGAAACGGATTCGTACTGTAAAAAGAATAATATATCGAATCTGGATGATATAAAAATACTTTCTGATAGAGCAAATAAAACAGTCGAATGTATTGATTATTTATTGAAATTTGAACAATGTTTAAATTCAGAAGAAAATATCGATATCCACGAATTGTCTAATGAAAGAAGCTATTTACAAAAACTACAAAGCGCTCTTGAACTCATCAGCACTACAGCCGAAGGCGAAATTCATATCTACTGGCAGGAAATAAATTCTTTAATATTTGAAATTGCAAATTCAGACATTGATATATCGGCAGAAGAAATCGAGAAAATTGATGAGATTATTTTGGCGTATAATACTAAATATGGTGAGCCCATGGCATCTTGGCGAAGAATGTATATTGAAATTAAAAATAAATTTCAAAATTCTACAACATAAAATTGTGTTATACGTTCTCACTAATAATAAAACGGTCTTAGCTTACAAACTATGACCGTTTTATTGTTTAAATCCTTATTTCTATTTCAGAACTAAAGTTATGAAAGTTACTTTCTTTATCGCACATCTCACAAAACATAGCTGCACCCCTTAAACATAAACCATAGAAGCATAAACACTTTCTTTAGCCAGTTCTTTGTATACATTTGCTATTCTACCAACTTCAAGCAAATTTCCGTTTTCAAGTGCTACAAGATAAGCTTTATCCTCATTCAACAATAATTCTTTCTGTTCCTCAATTTTATCTTTAACATTGATTGCTAAATCTTCAAGGTGTTGCAGGACAATGCCCTCGTCAACAACTTTCTGCAAGAGTTCGGGAGAATATTCTTCACGATAATGCAGATGATATCGGATGAAATCCTCGTGGAAAGCGGTAATTCTACCGTTTTCAAGGTTAGTAACAGTAATTCTTTCTGTATCAAGTTCCCACTTATCACTTTTGAAAATCATAACTTCCTCACTTTCTTTTCTTGTACATAATTGCTCCACCGATACCTACAATAGCAATTCCACCGATTACAAACGGTAACGGGCTGCTTTCAGGATGCTCAGGAACGCTCTCTGTAGCTTTTTCTGTGGTTGCGGCAGATACTTTTCTATCGGATTTATCACGGCTCTCTGACGGCTTTTCAGCTCTGTTTCCTGCGATACCGACAGCACCGCTATCGTTATTTCCAGTATCTTCGTTATATACACGCTCCGTTGTATCTTCTTCAAGAGTGCTGAAAACAGGAAATATCTCAACGGTATCACCATTCTTGTCAATCATATTCCATTGACCGCCTATGAGTTGAAAATGGTATGAGTTATCCTCGGTGTCGATAGTCCAATTACCGCTTTTATCATCGTTGAAGTCCCAATCCTTAATAAGTCGGTTGTAGTAGTCTTTGTATTCATATTTGAGTTCGCCTAATGCTGTCCAATCATACTCATCTGAGCCGTAATTCTCGTCAACCCATTTGCTGAGTATATGATGATTGAAAGATGCTTCGGGAAATTCTGTTCCGTCATCATTTCTTCCAAGCCACATTTCCTCCCAGATTTCTGATTCTATGTAGTCTTTATCAAGTATTTCGGAAGCGTGAGCAGTAATGCCTAAGCTCGAAACAATACAAAGGGCTGCGAGGGTTGTGATAATTTTTTTCATAAAAGAAAAACTCCTTTCGTTTTTAACACTTGTAATTTTCACGTGTTTATGGTATAATTAGCTTATGTTAAGAACAGATATCTGTTCGATAAACCAAATAAGAATTTGCTGTTATGATGTTGCGTTAGGAGGAAAGTGATTTTGATACAGAAAGCACAGAAAGAAGATTTAAAGGAAATACTTGAATTGCAATATTTGGCTTATCAAAGCGAAGCTAAACTCTTTGGAGATACGGATATTCCGCCTTTAAAGCAAACGATAGAGGAAATGGGCGAAGAATTTGCACATGGTACTGTTTTAAAAGTAGTGGATGGCAGCGGAGATATTATTGGTTCTGTCAGGGCGTATAAAGAGAACGGAACCGTTTATATTGGCAAATTGATGGTACATCCTAAAATGCAAAAGCAGGGAATTGGTACGCAACTTTTATTGGCAATGGAGAATGAATTTCCGAATTGCAGGTATGAGTTGTTTACCAGTACCAAAAGTATTAGCAACATAAGATTATATGAAAGATTGGGATATAAAATTTTCAAAGAGGAAGCAGTATCCGAGGAACTGCAATTTGTATATTTGGAAAAATGCATTATGGATATTGGTACAAAAAACGAATTGTTAAATAGGATAGCATACAATGATAATGAAATCGGGAAAATATATAGAGATAACTATGAATATGTCATTGAAATAAATATGTGGAATGGAGACATACGCATATTGAAAACCGTGAATTGTAGAAAAATAGTTCATAATGTTGAATTGATAGATGAAATTGGCGATATAATCTTTAATGACAAAGTATATAAATTTTTAACTGTTGATGATTCAGATGGTGGTCCAGAAACAATTTTAGAGATAGTGGCAGATGATATTATATTGATCAAATAAACTTTCGGTCTTGTGGAGAGATTGGAAGAACAGCTATATTTTTAATATGTACCGCCGTATTCGGAAAAATCCGAGTACGGCTTTTTTATTGCTACTATGATTGAACTTCTTGGGTTGATGTGGTATAATGTAGGAAATCGGACAGACCGATAAATAAGAATTTGACGGAGGGAAAAATGATTGTATTGGGAATTAACAAAATCTTGAATTGGTGTCAAATTATTTCTGGTGGACGAAAATATACTTGTCCTACGAAATTGATAGATGGAAAGTTATTTTTTTGCTTCAAGAAAGAATGGCATAGTGTGGCAGAGTTTGTTTCTGACCATGCTGAAGAACTTGTTTCAGAAGGTGGGAATGTTTTCTCTCGCCCTTTCAAAAAATAAAAGGAGGAAATTGTCTTGAAATGTGCAAATTGCGGAAATGAAAATGATGATACTCTGTGGGATGAAGGGGATACGATTTACTGTTTTCTATGTACTCATAGAACAAGAACGTCTGATGGAGAAGATGACTTAGTTGAATGTCCTCATTGCCATGAGATGAGAGATAGTAAGGCTTATTATTGCAGACACTGCAATACACCGTTCTAATATAGGAGGTAAAATGATGAACAGAGAAGAACTGAAAAAACAGATTGATGAGTTAATGAGACAATATGCTGATGAAGAAATTGATGGAGATACTTATGCACAAAGAATGATGGAGTTAACCATATCCGCTCAGAATGAAAACAACGATGAATGACCAGGCAATCTTGCTCTTGTAAAGATTATATAACAGCAATAAAATGGCTACGGCGACACACCGCCAAATTCCAATTTATCAAACTGAATATAAAACAAAAATCCAGAGAAGATTACATTCTTCTCTGGATTTACTTTTTATGGTTACCGTCCTTTTTTATAGCGGTTTTAATTATAACGTCTTTACATATTCCAAAAGCTCGTCAAAGCTGCCGTTTGGATACTGTGAGATATCTTCATCATCCTTATTGATAAGGCAGTCTGTGAGCAAGAAAACCTTCATTCCAAGCTTTTTTGCAACCATATCATCGCCTACATCGTTGCCTACCATCAGGCATTCATCGGCGCTGAGTGATAGCTGTGATAAGATATCCTTGTAGTACATAAGGCTTGGCTTGCTGTAAAATGAGTTTTCGTATGTTGTATAAAATTCAAAATCTTCTTCACATAGCCCTGCCCATTTAATTCTGCTTTTTGTAGCGATCTGAGGGAAAATCGGGTTTGTTGCAAGCACCAGCTTAAAGCCCATATCCTTTAGCGCATTTACAGTCAAAGCCGCCTTTTCGTTTTTAGGGCATACTGCCTGCGCCTGCTGAAACTCAACCTCATAAAAGCTTTCAAAAAGCGGAATATCATTTCTCTTGTCATCACCCATCAAAGAGCAGAATTTATCCCAGAAGGCATTTTCGTTTGTTTTCTGACCATTATTTAAAATCATAGCTTTTGTGCCTGCCCATACAGCAGAAATAAGGCTTTTTGGCTCATAACCATAGCCTGCCATCTTCTTTGCAAGAAAGCCGAAATATGTATTTACAAACTCATCCTGATCCATAGGTAAAAGCGTTCCGTCAAGATCAAATAAAATCGCTTTGATACTCATTTTAAAACTCCTATCTTAAAAAGAAATGCAAAAGCTTTTCATTAAGCTTTGACTTATAAGGCTGATATCGCATAGGCAGATCCATAAAGGTCTTTTTGTCAACAATACTCTTAGTGTGAGAGAAAACGTCAAAGCCCTCTTTTCCGTGATATGAGCCCATACCGCTTTCACCAACACCGCCAAAGCCCATTTCGCTTGTCGCTAAGTGGATGATAGTATCGTTTACGCATCCACCGCCGTAAGAAATTCGCTCGGTAACTGCTCTGATATGCTTTTTATTTTCAGAGAAAAGATAAAGTGCCAGCGGCTTTTGCTTATCTCTTAAAATTTCAAAAACGTCATCAAACTTATCGTATGTAATAATCGGCATAACGGGGCCGAAGATTTCTTCCTGCATAACTGCATCATCAAAGGATACATTATCCATAACAGTAGGTTCAATCTGTAAAGTATCATTATCAGAATTTCCTCCCATTACAACTTTGTTCTTGTCAATGAGTGAGTTTATACGTTCAAAATGCTTCTCATTTATGATTTTGCCAAAGTCTTTGTTTTTAAGCGGATTTTCGCCATACTGCTTTGTAATCTGCTCTTTTATATTCTTCAAAAGCTCGTCCTTTACAGAACGCTCGCAGAGAACATAGTCAGGCGCAACACAGGTCTGACCGCAGTTTAGATATTTACCGAATACTATTCTCTTAGCCGCAAGTGAAAGCTTTGCTGTACTGTCAACAATACAAGGGCTTTTGCCGCCAAGCTCCAAAACCGCAGGGGTCAGGTTTTCGGCTGTATGCCTTAAAACCTCTTTGCCTACATTCTGACTGCCCGTAAAGAAAACAAAATCAAACTTCTGATTTAAAAGCTCTGCGTTTTCCTTTCTGCCGCCTGTTACAACCGCTACAAATTCAGGCTCAAAACAGCCTTCAATCAGCTCTTTTATAACCTTTGTGGTAGCAAGGGAGTATGCGCTCGGTTTTACAACTACCGTATTGCCGGCGGCAATTGCGTCACAAAGCGGGTCAATTGTCAGCAAAAAAGGATAATTCCAAGGGCTCATAACTAAAACGTTGCCATAAGGGGTAGCCTTTTTGTAGCTTGTTGCGGCAAACTGTGCAAGCGGGGTATAAACGTAATGCTTTTTAGCAAATCTCTTGGTATGCTTTATCATATAAGAAATCTCGCTTAAAACCATACCGATTTCACACATAAAGGCTTCATATCGGCTCTTGCCTAAATCCTCATACAAGGCCTTTGCAATAAGCTCCTCGTTATCCTTTACAGCACGATACAGCTTTTTGAGAGCGGCAATTCTGAACGCTACATCGTGAGTTTTGCCGCTATTATAAAACGCTCTTTGCGCCTTTAAAATTTCTTTTATGTCAAGTTTATCCATTCTGCTTCTCCATTACCATATAGTAAAACTGCTCAAGCTCCTTTGCATTAAAAAGCCTCGGCACCGGATAAAGAGGATTAGCCTCTTTATCCGCATGCTTTGCCATCAGAGGAATATCGCTATGCTGTATACCTGTCAGCTTTTCAGGTATACCCATCTTTTCGTTTAGTTTTTGAATAGAGTCAATAAATTTTTCAGCGCCCTCGCTGTAGCTGTCGCTCTTTTCACAAACGCCTGCTACCAAAGCCAGGTCATAAAGCTTTTTATGTACTGTTTTGCCGTAGCTTTTTAAAACGTAAGGCATTAAAACTGAGTTTGCAAGCCCGTGCGCAATATTATACTGACCGCCAAGCGAATGCGCTACAGCGTGAATATAGCCTACATAGCTTGTTGTAAACGCAATGCCCGCCTTGTAAGCGGCACTTAGCATATTCTTTCTTGCACTGTGATTATAAGGCTCCGTGTATGCAGTATATATGTTTTCAAAAATAAGCTTTACAGCCTCTTTTGCATATGCTCTTGTCTTTTTTGTGGTTGAGCGACCTATGTATGCCTCAACTGCGTGAGTGAGCGCGTCCATACCTGTTG
>CALGTV010000122.1 GCA_937902395.1 uncultured Ruminococcus sp. | reverse complement strand
CTCTGGACTCTGCTAAAGGGCTTCGCCCTTTAGAATCCCATTTTATTTATAGTTTTTCGACAATCTCAAATATTATCCTTAAATATTGTTCTTTTGTTCCTGTCTCTGCCAATCTGTACTGTCAATCCCGTGAGGTATCGTAGAATCTTCGTTCATCGGGATACGCATAGCCTCTTTCTTCAAGGGCGATACGCTCCATATATGCGGAAAAATCGTCGCTTTCAAGAGTGCGCTGGAGCTCTGCGTTTTCTATTTTATACGCATCAATCTGAGCCTGAATTGTATCAAGCTCTGCTTCCTTATTGCTGCAATCGGTTTCGGTGGATATCACAAGAGCCACACAGCCTATGATTACTGCCGCTGCCGCAAGCTTTGAAAGTCCGCGGTTAAACAGACCTTTTTTTTGCTTATTCTGTTTGTTATTTTTTTTGCTTTTGATCTGTTTTTCCGCAGCCATTAATTCACATACTTTCTACTTAATATATACTAAATATTATACTACATTTCATCATTGTTTTGCAAGGGTGAAGCTGAATTTTTAGCTGATTTAACAGCGTTTTTGGTGATTTCTACAATTTTACTCCATAATTTGAATATCGGTTTAAGCAATGTGTTTAAAATGCCTTTTGATATGGACAGAATTTTCCCCATGAATCGCATGACAAATCTTCCTATAGTAAAGAAATACAGCGTAAAACCGATGATTCCTCCGATGACGTAATAGCCGCGCAGTTCTCCCCTTGCCTCTGCTGAGGCAAAGGACGAGAGGAATATGCCGTATGTAGCAAGAAAAATTATGTCCTCTGCAAAAACGAAAAAGCTGTGGTGGGGAATAGTAAGTCGCAGAGTACGGAAAAAGTCGTAATATATGCCGAAAACAGCACCGGCGGCACAGGAGAGGAAAAACAGCCGCAGTTCTTCACTTGTGGAAAAAAAGGTTTCAGGTACAATCATCTGAAAAGTCTCCCCAATGCTGATACAGGACTCTTTTTATCGCGGTCGCCGTATACCGCCGACCATATATCGCCTGTTATGACCATATCCCCTGTTTCAACGCTCATAGAATCAATGTGCAGCTCCCTGCCCTTTATTGTGAGTTCTCCAAGCTGAGTATAAAGGCATATGACCTTTTCATCGAAGCTGTCAACGTCGGTGATTCCTGAAATAGTCATTGTACGACGGTTTTCCATAATTACTGAATGATTTGTTTTCGTTTGTGATAAAATATTCTTGTCCTTCATAAAATCCTCCGTTTATTTGCGGTAAAAATTTCCATGATTATATATATGCTGAGAAATTGTAACATATGCACAAAAAATGATGAAAAAATTTTCGGGGATTTTTCGGGAAAACCCTTGCAAAATTCTGCGGTATGTGTTATAATTAATAAGCTAATTGAATGTAGTGCGGTTTGGTGCGCGCCAATCGCTGACAAATATTGATGAAATTTACGGAGGTTTATCATGGGTATTGTTGAAACTATCGGAGGAGCTGTTCTCCTCGTTGCTTGTATCGCAATCATTATTCTATGTCTCGCACAGGAATCAAAGTCTCAGGACAGTATGACATCTGCTTTTACAGGTGCAAGTTCAGATTCGTTCTACGGAAAAAATGAGGGCAGAAGCCGTGAGGCAGTTCTCGCTAAGATAACAAGAACAGCAGGTATAATTCTCTTTATTGTTACACTTGCAGTTAATATTATCCCGATTTTTACCGATAAGTAATGAAATCGCCCCGTGACTTTGTGTCATGGGGATTTTTATTTAGGGACCCCCTTTAATAGTTGAGAATTTACCAATAGCTTTTTGTGATAATTATTGGTAATCAAGCTAAAGGCTAACGGCTAATGGCTTTAATTAAAAGGAGAAATTAAATGGCAGAAAAAAATAAAAAGAATTCAAAGGATAAGGTTACAGTTGAAAGCTATAAAAATAAAATTGTAACCTATCTCAATACAGGAAAAAGGCTCATTCCCCTGAATGAGCTTGAAACGAAATGCCGTACAAAGAAATCGGGCAGAGAAAATTTTGTGCAGGCTTTTACTGAGCTTCGCGACGAGGGTATTGTTACTGTCCGCAAGGGCATGAAAGTTGCTCTATGTTCCCGCATGGGATTCAAAGCCGCTGAGATTACACGTCTTAGCCGTACATTCGGCTTTGCTGTAACTGAGGATGGTACGGAATATTTTATCCCCGGCAAGTGCATGATGGGCGCAATGCCCCGTGACCGCGTGCTTATTACGGATATTCCCTCACGTTCAGGAGAGCCTGAGGGAGAAGTAATTGATATCCTCAGCTTTGGAAGCAGTACCCTTACAGGCGTTATTGAGTATGCTGAGGGTGCGCTGTATCTCGTGCCAGATATAGCGTCAAGAAATCATATGATTATTTCAAAGGGAGAAAGTGTTCCTTTTGTTGAGGGCGATAAGGTGCTTGCAGAAATCGTATACCGCGGCAGGCGGCACGCAGAGCATAAGGTGAAAATAGTGTCAGTATTCGGCAGTGCGGAGCTTGCCGCTTCCTGTGCCGAATCCATAATAACTGCAAGTGGTATCATCACGGAATTTTCTGATGAATCACTGCGCGAGGCTTACAGGATATCTGAGGGCGGTGTGCAGGAATACTGCTTCAACAACCGCGAGGATTTAAGACATCTTCCCATATTTACCATTGACAGCAGTGAATCCAAGGACCTTGACGATGCGATTTCCGTGGAAAAAACGGAAAAAGGCTGGCTTCTGGGCGTTCATATTGCTGACGTTTCCCATTACGTGCGTGGCAACAGCGCGCTTGATAAGGAGGCTATGCGCCGTGGTACAAGCGTGTACTACGCCGATAAGGTTGTTCCCATGCTTCCGAAAGAGCTTTCCAACGGCATATGCTCTCTTAATCCCGACGAGGACAGGCTCACTCTTTCCGCATTTATGGAACTGGGCGAGGACGGTGAAATGATTTCATATCGTTTCTGCAAATCTGTGATTCGTTCAAGAGTTAAAGGTGTATATTCGGAGATAAACAAAATCCTTGACGGCAGTGCAGACGACGGTATAAAGGCAAAATATGTCTGTGTTGAAAAGGAAATCCCACTTATAAATCAGTTGGCGGATATTCTTATTGAGCGCAAAAAACAGCGTCATGCGCCCGAACTTGAAACAATTGAAAGCAAGCTTGTAATCAACGAAAATGGTGTTTGCTGTGATGTTGTACCCCGAGAAAGAGGCAAATCTGAGCGTATTATCGAGGAATTCATGCTCTGCGCCAACGAGGCGGCGGCAAAGCTTGCCCGTGAGAAAAAAGTTCCCTTTGTGTATCGTATACACGAAGCACCTCCCGAGGAGAAAACAGCGTCATTGTGCGAAATGCTGACAAAGCTGAATGTGGAATATCCGCATTTTAAGGAGTTCAAGCCTGCTCATGCGGCGGCTATTCTGGAAAATTCAAGGGGTACGGATAAGTATGAGGCGGTGAATATGATGGTACTGCGCTCCATGGCTAAGGCTAAGTATTCGGAAGAACCTCTCGGACATTTCGGACTTGTTCTGGAGGATTACGCACATTTCACATCGCCTATAAGACGTTATTCAGACCTTGCAATACACCGTATAATAACAGACATTCTTGCAGGATATGACGAAAAATGGCTCAGCAAGCGTTACAGCGGATTTGCGGTAAATGCCGCCGAAGCCGCTACATCCGCGGAAATACGTGCTGTATCTGCGGAGCGCGACTGCGAGGACTGTTACAAGGCAGAATATATGAAACAGCACATCGGCGAAAGCTTTACAGCTAAGATTTCAAGCGTTGCTGAGTTCGGATTTTATGCACAGCTTCCGAATTCTGTAGAGGGACTTGTACACATCAGAACGCTCCCTGAGGGCGAATATGACTACAGCGAGCCCGTGGCACTTACGGAGAAATTCAGCGGAGTTTCCTACGAATTGGGCGATACTGTTCAGGTACTCTGCGCGGCGGTAAACGTCAGCGAGGGTACTGTTGATTTTGTGATTGACGAGGAGGAACTTTGATGAGACGAATAACAGCATTATTTGCGGCGGTACTTATGTTGTCTGCAACGGCTTGTGGCAATAAAAAAGACACGGAAAGTGTGGAATCCCCCGTTTCTCCTGCGGTGACTGATGCGGCAGATATGGAAAACATCGAAATCACAACAAAAGCCGAAGAATCAGCGGAAACCACGGTATCAACCACGGCAGCCGAAAATTCCACTGAGACAGAGACAACAGCTGAAACATCTGAGGGACTCACATTCCCAGAAGATGACCCCGAATTTGAGGAAAAGCTGGACGATGAGGTTATAGCGGCAGCGCAGGTTTTATTTGAGAAAGCCTGCGAAACAGAGTGGAAATTCACCGTAGGTTCGCCCTATTCCCTTGATACATCGGAGTATATCACTAATGAATACGATTGGCAGTACTGTTTGGTAACAGATGAGGGTATAAATTCCCTTGATGATGTTCGTGCTGATTTCCACCGCGTTTTCAGCGAAAGTTATGAAGATACCCTTGATGAGCTTTTCAGAGAAAAGGACGGCAGAGTATATTGTCTTAACGGTGCAAGAGGCTCAGATATTTTCTATGAAAGTTCTGAGATAACGGAAATCACAGGACGGAGTGACGGAGAGATTCGTTTTAAGGTTGTCAGCTACTATAATGGCGAAAATTTCGGCATTGAGTCATATATAAAGGAAACGGAATTCGTGATTGTCAGGGAATCCAACGGAACATGGCGCGTAAGCGAGTTTAAATTGCCGTATTGACAAAAAGGTATATTTTATGCTATTTTTCGTAGGGGCCGCCTTTGGCGGTCCACATTGAAATAACGACTTTTTCAACATACTTTGGCGGCAGTTTTGCCGCCTTAATTTATATTTTCAATATGTTAGAAATGATTGACTTTATTGTGATAATGTGGTATAATTAATTTGCAGTCAAAAACTGTAAATGATATTGCTCCCTATGGAGCAGAAAGGGAAAAATTATGGAAAATGTTCTTGAAGTCAAAGGACTGTCCAAGCAGTACACAAAAGTACTTGCCGCAAACAAGGTGTCCTTTGAAATCGGAAAGGGCGAAATATTCGCTCTTATCGGACCTAACGGAGCAGGAAAGACTACAACAATACGTATGATTTCAACTCTGCTCACACCCACAGACGGAGACGCTGTTGTAAATGGCCACAGCGTACTCAAAGAGCCTGAAAAGGTTCGCCAGTGTATCACCTATCTTCCCGACGAAGCAGGCGCATACAAGAATATGACAGGTAAAAAATATCTGAGATTCATGGCAGGTCTTTTCTCGACTGATATCGACACTATCAACGGCTATATTGAAAGAGCTGAAAAAATGTGCGGTCTCGGAGAGAGACTTAACGATAAAATCGGTTCATACAGCCGCGGTATGATAAGAAAGCTTCTTCTCTCCCGTGCTGTTATGACAAAGCCTGCTCTGGCTATTCTCGATGAGCCAACCAGCGGACTTGATGTTCTCAACGCTATCGAAATCAGAAAGATGATAAAAAAGCTTGCCGCTGAGGAGGGAATGTCTTTCCTTATAAGCTCTCACAATATGCTTGAAATTGAGTTTGTTTCCGACCGTGTGGGCATTATTTCCAAAGGAAAGCTCCATGTAACAGGTACTGCCGATGAGTTGAAAGCGCGCTATAATGCGGCAAATCTTGAAGAAGTATTCGAAAGGGTGGTGAATAATAATGAAGTTCTTTAATCTTCTTAAAAAGGAGCTTGCAGAGCTTCTTAACGTTCAGACACTCATAAGCCTTGTTGTTGCAATGGGACTTCTCATGATTATGGGAAATGTAATGACAGATACCATTGAGGACGCTGTAAAGCAGGAATACACCGTTACTATCTGCGATAGAGATAAAACAGAGTTCACAGCGGATATGATAGAAACTCTCCGCGGCTATGGCGCAAAGGTTACTGAGATTACAGACGAATCCGAGGATTACGCACAGCTTCTTGCCAACGCTGACAAAGAAAGTCTGGTAATAATTCCACAGGGCTTCTCAGAAGCTGTTGAAAACGGTGAATCCCCTGAGATTATAAGCGTAGCAAGAATGAAATCAGCGGCTATGATGTCAAATATGTCCAACTCCAACAGCGGCGCGGAATCTCTTATCAGCCGATGCGTTTCTGACGTATTCTCCGCAAGTGCAGGACTTACACCGGAGGACGTTCAGCTTATAAATAATCCTGTAAGCATAAAATCTCATACGGTTATCAGCGATAAATCCGCAGATGTTTCCGCAGATATGGTAATGAGCAAGGTAATGATGCAGAATATGATACTTCCTGTTATTGTATTTGTGCTCATTATGATGACATCACAGGGACTTATGAGCGGTATTTCCAACGAGAAGATTGATAAAACTCTTGAAACTCTCCTTTCCGCACCTGTTTCAAGAACAGCTATTCTCGGTTCAAAGATGCTTGCGGCAACAATAGTTGCAATGTTACAGGCGGTATGTTTTATGTTTGGTTTCTCCTCCATGATGTCAGGAGCAACAGAGGAAGCAACAGCTGATTTAGCAGGCAGTATAGCGGCTCAGATTACACCAATTGACGAAGCCCTTGAAAAGCTTGGACTTACACTTGGTATGGGCGATTATATTCTTGTGGGAGTACAGTTGTTCCTCACAATTATGATTTGTCTCTGCTTATCACTGGTACTTGGTTCACTGGTAAACGATGCAAAGCAGACTCAGACAATGATTATGCCTCTTATGTTCGGCGCAATGATTCCCTACATGATTTCAATGCTTGCAGATATAAACACACTTCCAATGGCAATAAGAATATTTGTATACGCAATACCATTCACACACACATTCTCAGCAATTCCAAATCTCATGTTTGACAATATGACGATATTCTATATAGGACTTGCATATCAGGTTGTAATATTTGCAGTATGTCTGTTCTTTGCACTTCGTCTGTTCAAGTCTGATAAGATACTTACAGCAACACTGAATTTCGGACAGAAATCTAAATATAAAAAATCAAGCAAAAAAGCGTAAAACAAAAGCCGAGGAATTAATTTTCCTCGGTTTTGTTTGTAATGGGATTCTAATGCCAATTCCATATTGACGAGCAATATTATTGTTTCTTTTCAAGTCTTGCAAAGTAAAGTTCTGAATAAGCCTTGAATTCGTTGCGGAATTTCTCGTCGTTTTCTTTTACATCGCTGAAATAAGCGTGAATATTTGTCTTTTCATCAGTCTCGATAAGACAGCCTGCAATATTTGAACAATGGTCGGAAATACGCTCCAGATTTGTGAGAACATCCTGGAAAATATATCCAAGCTCAACAGTACATTCATCGTTCTGCAATCTGCGGATATGGCGATTTTTCAGCTCTGTGCTAAGGTTGTCCACCACTTCTTCAAGAGGCTCAACCTTGTGTGCAACAGCAAGGTCGCCGGAAATATAAGATTCAAAGGCTGTACGGATATTTTCTTTGATAGCATCAGAAATGACAATAATCTCATTGATACATTCATCAGAGAACTTAATACCTTTTTCTTTCATTTCAACAACCGATTCAATGAGATTTACAGCGTGGTCAGAAATTCTCTCGAAATTTCCCACACAGTGCATCATCTTGGACATTGTACGGCTATCCTTGCCTGTAACGCTGTATTTAGCAACTCTTACAAGATAGCTGTTGATTTTGTCCTCATACTTGTCGATTAAATCTTCATCGTCGATAACGTTCTGTACTGTCTTTTCATCATATCCCTCAACAAGAAGTCCTATAGCCTCGTTTATGGATTTCTGTGTACGTTCAGCCATATCCACAGCAACGGAGCGGCAGGCTTCGATAGCGATACTGGGAGTTGACATAAATCTTCCGTCCAGAGCAGCGAAAATATCGATTTTTTCAGCAGGTTCGCCTTCTTTGTCACGAATGACAAACTGTGAAAATTTAACAAGCTGTTTTGAGAAAGGCATAAGAACAGCTGTTGCAAGAACATTGAATACAGTATGCATTGCGGCAATTCCCACATATCCTGTAGACTGTGACATAAACTCACCGAAAGCAGGTATTGTACCTGCAAGTATAAGAGCAATAGGCAGAAAAATCAAAGTACCGAGAAAGTTGATAGCAACGTGGATAACAGAAACTCTCTTAGCGTCCTTATTAACACCAATTGAAGAAATAAGAGCAGTAACACAAGTACCGATATTGAAGCCCATAATAAGCGGCAGAGCCATTTCACAGCTTATAGCGCCGCCTGCTGTAAATGTCATAAGTATACCGATTGAAGCGGCTGAGCTCTGAATAATTCCCGTGAAAACAGCGCCAACAAGAACACCAATCAGAGGATTCTTGAATGCAACAAGAACATCTTGGAATTCGGGAGAATTTGCAATGGGGTCAATAGCGCCTTGCATAAGGTCCATACCTGTCATAAGCACGGCAAATCCCACGAAAATGCGTCCGATGTCCTTTTTCTTTGCCTTTTTGCAGCCCATAATCATAAGTATACCGATGAGGGCAAGTATCGGGGAGAATGAATCAGGTTTGAGCAGTTTCAGCAGGAAACCGCCAACGCCGCCGATACCTCCGCCGTCGCCGATATCGTTAAGGCAGAGGAGCCATGCTGTAAATGTTGTACCGATGTTAGCACCGAAGCTGACTGCAACGGTATCAATCAGCGCCATAATTCCCGAATTTACAAAGCCAACGGTCATAACGGTCATAGCTGATGAGGACTGAATGGCAATAGTGATAACTGTGCCAAGCAACAGTGCCATAAATGGATTGGCAGTCATTTTTTTCAGTGCGGCTTCCATTTTACCGCCTGCAAGCTTCTCCAGACCTGTTGACATTACATTCATACCATAGAGGAAGAAAGCAAGTCCGCCAAGCATGGTAAAAATGTTAAAAATTGAAAAATCGCCCATATTTTTACACCTCGAAAATAAAAGACCTCCGAAATTCTATTTTACACAAAAACGTTCCAGAAGCCCCTTTAATATACTTATAATTAATTATAGCATATTTCTTTATTATCCGTCAAGGATTTCAAGAAAATTTTACATAGATTTTACATTATCGGCATTTAGTGATAAACCCCTTATAATTTTTTCAAAAACCTTGATTTCTACTGAAAAAACTGTTATAATAAAGGTGTAAACAACTTAAACGGAGGATAATATGGATTTACAGGAACTCAGAAACGGAATTGATATAATAGACGAAAAAATTCTCAATCTCTTTATGGAGCGAATGGAGCTCTGCAAGGGGGTAGCAGATTACAAAAAAGAGCATAATCTCCCTGTATTTCAAGGAAATCGTGAAAAGGAAGTCATCGACCGCATAAAAGCTCTCACCAACGACAAAGAGCTTGAAGCAGGTACAGCTTCCCTGTTCATGTCGATTATGGACATAAGCAAGATTTTGCAGAATAAAAAAATCCACAGCAATGTTGACACTGTATATGATGTTCCCGATTTTGAAAATGCAAAGCGTATCGGCTGTCAGGGCACATCGGGAGCGAATTCCGAAACTGCCGCAAAGCTGATTTTCGGCGATATACAGCCGATTTTCTATAAAACCTTTGAAGATGTTTTCGCCGCTGTGCAATCGGGTGAACTTGACTATGGTATTCTCCCCGTCCACAACTCAACAGCAGGCTCGGTCAGCAGTACATACGACCTTATGGTGAAATACAGCGTTTACAAGGTGAAAGAGGTATGTGTGGAGATTAATCACTGCATAGCCTCTAAAAATGCCGTTTCCATTGACGATATTGCTGTTGTATATTCTCACCCGCAGGCGATTTCCCAGTGCTGTAATTATCTTACGGCTCACGGCATAAAAACTGCGGAATACGGAAATACAGCCACTGCCGCCGCTATGGTTGCAAAAAGCGATGAAAAATTAGCCGCTATCTGTTCCGTAGACTGCGCAAAACAGCTTGGTCTGCGTATACTTGCGGAAAATGTTGCAGACTGCGAGCTCAACCGTACACGCTTTATCTGTATATCACGGAATATGCAGATTTCTCCCGATGCAGACGCTATTTCCGTTATGCTGAAAATCCCCGATACAGAGGGCAGTCTGTACCGACTGCTGACGAAATTCTGCGTAAACGGCATGAATCTGCTCCGCATTGAAAGCCGTCCCCTTAAAGACGGAAGCTTCAACGTTATGTTTTATCTGGATTTCGACGGTCATATCGACGAGCCGAGGGTAAAAGCGCTTATGAACGATTTAACAGAAAATCTGGAATATTTCAGATTTTTGGGTACATTCAAGAACGAATCAACAGGTGAATAATTATGAATGATAAATTTTTCGAACTCCTTGACAGCCGCAATTTCATTATACTTGACGGCGGTTTTGGTACAATGTTACAGGCAACAGGTGTTGAAATAGGGCATAATCCCGAATTGCTTAACATCACAAATCCCGATGTAATTATGAATATCCACAGACAGTACGTGGAAAGCGGCTCTGATATTTTCTGTGCAAATACATTCGGTGCAAACAGCTATAAGCTGAAAAACAGCGGATATACCGTAGATGAAGTAGTATCAGCAGGTATTGCCAACGCCAAAACAGCGGCTGCGGGACGTGCTCTCGTCGCCCTTGATATCGGCCCTATAGGACAGCTTTTAGAGCCCTCAGGCACACTTACCTTTGAGCAGGCTTATGAAATACATAAGGAAACAATCCTTGCAGGTTCTGACGCTGATGTTATCATAATTGAGACTATGACTGACTTGTATGAAGTCAAGGCGGCGCTCCTTGCGGCAAAGGAGAACTCCGACAAGCCTGTTCTCGTAACCATGACATACGAGGAGAATATGCGAACATTTACAGGAGTTTCTCCCGAATGTGCGGCGGCTGTTCTGGAGGGACTGGGTGCTGATGCTATCGGCGTGAACTGCTCACTTGGACCTGTGGAGCTTTATCCCGTACTGGAAAAGCTTTGCAGCCTTACAACTCTCCCTGTTATCGCAAAGCCAAACGCAGGCTTGCCCGACCCTGTAACAAATCAGTTTAATATAACTCCCAAAGAATTTGCAGAAAGTGCCGTAAAGCTTGCAGAGCTTGGAGTTAAGATATTCGGCGGCTGCTGCGGTACAACTCCCGAGCATATTGCAGCAGTGGTAAATGCCCTTGAAGATGCGGAGTATACTCCCCACGAGGTTGAACGCAAATCCGTGGTATGCTCTGCGGTGAACTGCGTTGAAATCAATCAGCCGCGAGTAATTGGCGAGCGCATAAATCCCACAGGCAAAAAGCGCTTCAAACAGGCACTTGCCGAGCATGATATTGACTACATTCTCGGTCAGGCTATCGAGCAGATTAATGCAGGCGCAGAGATACTTGATGTAAACGTAGGCTCTCCCGAAATTGACGAGGTAGAAATGATGAAATCCGCTGTAAAGGCAATTCAGAGCGTGTGCGATGCACCCTTACAGCTTGATTCCACCCGTCCCGACGTTCTTGAAGCTGGATTGAGAGTATACAACGGAAAGCCAATCGTCAACTCTGTAAATGCAGAGGACGAATCCCTTGATACTATTCTGCCCCTTGTAAAAAAATACGGCGCGGCAGTTGTGGGACTTACTCTTGATAAGAACGGAATCCCCAAAACAGCGGAGGGAAGATTCAGACTTGCGGAAAAGATTCTTGATAAAGCCATTGAATACGGTATACCAAAAGAAGATATTTTCATAGATTGTCTTACTCTTACCGCTTCAGCGGAGCAGGAAGCGGCTATGGTTACTCTTGAAGCCCTCAGCCGCGTTAAAAAGGAACTTGGACTTAAAACGGTTCTGGGAGTTTCAAACATTTCATTCGGACTTCCCAACCGCGAGACAATCACACGTACATTTCTTACCATGGCACTTCACAGCGGACTTGACCTGCCTATTATCAATCCAAATATTGATACTATCATAGGCGCAGTAAGAGCATACCGTCTCCTTGCCTGCTATGATAAAAATTCTGCGGAGTTTATTTCAGTCTACGGACAGGAAACAGCCGCTCCAAAGACTGTTGCAGCCGATGCAGGCATTCCCGATGTAAAATATGCTGTGGAAAACGGACTTAAAGCCGACGCGGTAAAGGCTGTAAAGGAACTGCTGAAAACAACAGAGCCCATGGATATAATAAATAACTGGCTTATTCCGGCTCTTGACAGCGTAGGCGGAAAATTTGAAAAGGGTACAATTTTCCTGCCGCAGCTTATAATGTCCGCAGAAGCAGCACAGGCTTGCTTTGAGGAATTGAAAACAATGCTTTCGGATTCGGGAGCAGAAACAGTCTCCAAGGGAAAAGTGGTTCTTGCCACGGTTCACGGAGATATACACGATATAGGAAAAAACATAGTAAAAGTACTTCTGGAAAGCTACGGCTTTACAGTCATAGATTTAGGAAAAGACGTTCCAGCTGATACTGTAGTATCAGCGGCAGTTGAACACAATGCAAAGCTTGTGGGATTGTCAGCACTTATGACAACAACTCTCGGAGCAATGTCAGAAACTATAGCCTTGCTCAACGAGAAATGCCCCGATTGTAAAACAGTTGTGGGAGGTGCTGTTCTCACTGAAAGCTATGCTGAAAAAATCAATGCGGATTTTTACGCAAAGGACGCAAAACAGGCGGTAGATATCGCAGAATCATTGTTATGTAAGGATTGATATTCCGGAATTTTTGGGGGTGATTGTATGCAAAATTGTATACCAAATTTTGAAAATGTAACAGGTATATTTTTCTTTGTATTAGGTATAATTATATTTCTCTGGATATTTTTCGGAGAAACACCTGCACCCGAGCCGCCCAAACCCAAGGACGATCCTCCCAAAGCACGACAGAGAGAATTGGCAATACTTATGTTAAAAGGCGACAAAACTCCTGAACAGATACAAGCCGATGAAGGCTATGACATTGAACATATAAAACAATGGAAACTGGATTATGTTGAAGAAGCTGAAAAAGACCGCAAGCTAAGAAATTCTCTGGGAATTGATTAAACACCACAAATAAAAGGACGGCACATTGCCGTCCTTTTAGATTGTTAAAAAGATTTAATTTCGTTCTGAAATTGCGGACAGGTTGTACTGTGTCCTTTTATTTTAGATAAATAAAACTAACAATTTATACCAATCCCTAAAATGTTAGTAGACAAAGATGATGAGCAGAAATGATGTA
>CALGTV010000121.1 GCA_937902395.1 uncultured Ruminococcus sp. | reverse complement strand
TGCAGTAAGAATCCAAGAATCCAAGAATTCCTGTGTGTACTCTTGGATTCTTAACTGATTCTTGAATATGTCTATTATTTGCTGGGCTATTTTAGAATAAATTTGAATTATTATCAAATCCCTTGCTTTTTGATGTGAAAAGAGGTATAATTAATGATGTATAGTTTTGTCGGAAAGGAGCAATTTATGAAAATCAGCGGAATAGTCTGCGAGTACAATCCTTTCCATAACGGACACAGATATCATATTGAAGAAACGCGGAAAAACGGTGCAACTCATATTATCGCCGTAATGAGCGGAAATTTCGTTCAGCGCGGAGATATAGCAGTACTTGATAAATTCATCAGAGCTGAAATAGCGGTAAAATCGGGAGCAGACCTTGTAATCGAACTCCCTGTGCAGTACAGCCTTGCTCCAGCGGAGCTTTTTGCAAGGGGAGCAGTGCATCTCCTGCACAGCCTCGGAGTAGTGGACGAAATATCATTCGGCAGTGAAATCGGCGATATTTCAAAGCTTATTTCAGCCGCCGAAGCTATGGCAGAAATAGCGGAATCCTCGAAAATACGCGAATATACAGAAATGGGATATACTTATGCAAAGGCTGTTTCTGCGGTTTTAGGGGAAATAAATCCCGAAGCGGCGGAGATAACAGCAGAGCCGAATAATATTCTCGGCGTGGAGTATATCAAGGCAATACGCCGTTTTTCAGCAAATATACAGCCTTTTACGGTGAAACGTGCAGGAGCGGCACACGACAGCGGTGATATCTGCGAAAGCTTTGCAAGCGCCTCATATATACGGGGGCACATGGCAGAATCAGCGGCATTTCTCCCCGAAATATCGGCAAAAGCTATAGAGGGAGATACAGCGGAGATACACCGCCTTGAAAGAGTTATACTCTACCGCCTGCGGACAGCATCTCTTGAAGAAATAAAAAATACAAGTGATTGCGCTGACGGCTTGGCGGAACGGATATATTCCGCGCGTAATGCAATTTCACTTGACGAATTATTTGAAAAAGTCAAGACAAAAAGATTTACAATGGCAAGAATCAGGAGAATCATTTTATCCCTGTTAATCGGCATAAAATCCACGGATATGAAAAATCTGCCGCCATATATACGCATACTTGCATTTAACAAAAAAGGACGGGAAATTCTTAGTGCGGCAAAGGGAAAAAGCCTTATTCCTTTTGATACATCTATTGCGAAGTTATCACGAATTAACGCAATATCGGAGCGATTTGCGGAGCTTGAAGCCGCCGCCTCTGATATATACGGACTTGCATATTCAAACATAATTCCTGCACAAAGGGAATATCACACGAAGATAAAAATTCTGGAGTGAATTATGAAAAATAAAAGCATAATTTTTGACCTTGACGGAACACTTATTGACTCAATGCAGATATGGTACGATGTTGACAGACGTTTTCTAATGGAAAACGGCGTTGAAAATCCGCCCCGTGAAGTATCGGAAAAGGTCAAGCGTATGACTGTGGAGCAGTCCTCGGATTTTTTTATAAAGCAATTCAGCCTGAAATGCACACAGGAATACGTTATAAATCGCATTGAGGAGCTTGTGCGGATTGAGTACGAGGAAAGAATTCCCCTTAAACCATATGTAATAGAGCTTCTTGATAATCTGGACAGCAAAGGTATACCATACGGAATAGCAACAGCAACCTACAGCTCACTTGCAGAAGCTGTATTGAAAAGACACGGAATATATGACAGAATGAAGTTCATACTGACCGACAGAGAGTATCCCCGCGGCAAGAAATTTCCAGATATATTTATGGGAGCCGCAGAGCTGCTTGGTACAAATCCCGAAGAAACTCTTGTGGCTGAGGATTCTCTCCACAGCGTAAAAACAGCGAAAAATGCAGGATTTATAACAGCGGCGATATATGATAAAGCGTCGGAACAGGACAGAACAGAGCTTGAAAAAATATCAGATTACTATTTTACATCAATAAAGGAAATTGAAAGGCTGTTCATATGAAAAAGGTTATGATAGGAATGAGCGGCGGAGTTGACAGCTCTGCGGCGGCTTTGATACTGAAAAATCAGGGATATGATGTTGTGGGCGTTACTCTTGAAATGTTCCACGATAATGATATTGTCTGCGGTGAAATACATAAGAAGAATAACGGTAATTTATCAGGAGCAGGTGATGCTGAAAAGGTTGCGGAAAAACTGGGTTTTCAGCATATGACTGTTGATATGAAAGATTGTTTTCGCAAAAACGTAATGGATTATTTCTGTGAAAGTTATTTCAGCGGAAAAACACCAAATCCCTGTATTGAGTGCAACCGTCATGTGAAATTCGGGGAAATGCTGAAAATAGCGGCTGAAAACGGCTGTGACTACATAGCTACAGGGCATTATGCCGTATGTGAATACGACGCAGAAAGAGGCAGATATCTGCTGAAACGTTCTGCCGACAGAAGCAAGGATCAGACATATATGCTCTATTCTTTTACTCAGGAGCAGCTTGCACATACACTTTTTCCCCTTGGAGATATGGAGAAATCGGCTGTCCGTGAGCTTGCAGAAAAAAACGGTCTGATAAATGCGGATAAGCCCGACAGTCAGGATATATGCTTTGTTCCCGACGGAAAATATGTGGAATTTATTGAGAAATTTACAGGGAAAAAATCAGAATCGGGTAATTATGTGGATATGTCGGGGAAAATCCTTGGCAAGCACAAGGGACATATAAATTATACCGCAGGACAGCGAAAAGGACTTGGAATAGCCCTCGGTAAGCCTGCCTACGTGGTGAAAAAGGATTATAAAACAAATATCGTGGTTTTAGGTGATGAAATCGACCTTTACACAACATCGCTTATTGCAGAAAATGTGAATCTCATTTCCGTGGAGGAAATCACAGAACCTATGCGCATAACCGCAAAGGCGAGATATTCCCAGAGAGATTGTGCCGCAACTTTATCCAAGACAGAGGACGGAAATTATCTTGTGGAATTTGATGAGCCGCAAAGAGCCGTAACATCGGGACAAGCTGTGGTATTCTATGACGGCGATATTGTCGTAGGCGGAGGAACTATTGTATAAGGTGAAATATGGAATATAATTTTGAAAAACTGACAGATAAAATATATGTGTGTGCAAGCAGTGACCATAGATTCGGCACTGATGCTTTTCTCCTTGCGGATTTTTCGGGATACAGGCAGAAAGACAAAGCCTGCGATTTAGGAACAGGCTGCGGAATAATCCCTCTTATTATGCAGAAAAAACGTCCTCCTCAGGTGACTTATGCGGTGGATATACAGCAGGGAGCAATTGAACAGCTCCGCATGGGCATGGAAAAAAGCGAGGTTTCGTGTATTGTCCCCATTTGTGCTGATTTAAAGGAGCTCTGGGAGGGTGCACCTCTGGGACAGCTTGACCTTGTGACCTGCAATCCGCCATATAAGGCTGTAAATGCTGGATTTGAAAGTGTTATTTCAGCTCAGCGTATTGCACGGCATGAGATAATGTGCAATATTGATGATGTATGCGGTGCGGCAGAAAAACTGCTGAAATTCGGGGGAAGATTATGCGTGTGCAATCGCCCAGAAAGGCTTTCAGATGTGATATTTGCTATGAAAAATCACAATATTGAGCCTAAGCGTATACGCTTTGTCTCGAAAACTCCCGATGATGCACCATGGCTGTTTTTAATCGAGGGAAAGAAAGGCTCTAAGCCGTTTATGCAGGTTGAGCCGCAGTTATACATCAGGAGCGAAAACGGATTTTCCGAGGAATTGCAGAAGATATACGACACAGGAAAGGAGAGTGACGAAAAATGAGCGGTATACTTTATATTATAGGTACGCCTATAGGCAACATGGAGGATATAACTCTCCGTCAGATGAGACTCCTTGAAGAAGTGGATTTCATATGCGCCGAGGATACCCGTGTTACGCTGAAACTGCTGAACCGCTGCGAGATAAAAAATGAGCTTGTCAGCTTTCATGAACACAGCAGTAAAAACGATGCTCAGCGTATAATCGACAGGATTTTAAGCGGACAGAATTGCGGTATTGTTACAGATGCAGGTATGCCCTGTATATCTGACCCCGGTGAAGTTCTTGTGCATATGTGCTACGAAAACGGCATTGATGTAAAAGTTGTTCCCGGACCTACAGCGGCGGCATCTGCGGCGGCTTTGTCGGGTATGCATATAAATCGTTTTACGTTTGAGGGATTTCTTCCTGTGCCAAAAAAGGAACGCTCCGAGCGCCTTGAACTTCTGAGGAATGAAACGGCTGTTATGATTTTCTATGAAGCGCCTCACAAGCTGAAAAATACAATTAAGGATATGGCAGAATTTTTTGGCAATGAGCGTAAAATAGCCTTTTGTCGTGAGCTTACAAAGATTCACGAGGAAGTGCTGCGTATGACCTTAGGCGAGGCAGTGGAGTATTACTCTGTCAATGAGCCGAGGGGAGAATATGTACTTGTTTTAGAGGGAAAAACTGCTGATGACAGCGAAAAGCTGACTATAGATGAGGCTATGGAGCAGGTCAAGCGGCTTATAGAAAAGGGCGAAAAGCCTACGGAAGCCTGCAAGGCTGTGGCAAAGGAAACGGGATTCAAGAAATCGGAGTTATATGCGGCGCTGAATTAGTGTGTTTTCGATATGGCATTAATTTACAAAATGAAAATATTGTGAAAACGCACAAAAAAGCTTGCAATTTGTCGCGAAGCATGATATAATTATATCCATAAATTTTTTATCAGTAAAAATAATGAATAATTGTGAATATAATTTATTGAAAATATACGTAGGAGGTATATTATGATTTGCGATTTACATTGCCATACAAAGCTTTCTGACGGCTCACTTGGAATCGAAGATGTTATTTTGCAGGCTCAGCGTACAGGGGTTGAATGGCTTTCCATTACCGACCACGACACTATGGCTTCTTTTTCCCGTGCTGACGTTCTCGGACAGCGTGCAGGTATAAAAATGCTTCATGGTGTTGAGCTTTCTGCATGGGATAAAAAAAGAGGCAGAAAGGTACATATTCTCTGCTATAATCCCCAGAAGCCCGACCGCCTTGAAGTTCTTTGTCTGAAATGCTGTGATATCAGAAAGCAGACTTCAAAGGAAATGATTGAAAAGGTTATGGCTAAATTTCCCATAACTATGGAAAGTATTCTCAAACATACCACATCTTCAAAGAGCATTTTCAAGCAGCATATCATGCGCGCGCTTATTGATTACGGCTATGCTCTGGAATTTTACGGCGACCTTGACAGAGAGCTTTTTAATCCCAAGACAGGCTGCTGCTATGTAGAACGTGAATATCCCGATGTCAATTTTGTGGCTGACCTGATTCATCTTGCAGGCGGTGCGGCTGTTATGGCTCATCCTGCACAGTATGACAGCATTGAGCTTCTGGAAGAACTGGCGCAGAATAAAAAAATCGACGGCGTAGAAATCGGACATTATTCAGCTGATGAGGCATATCGTGCTGAACTGGAAAAAATTGCCGATAAATATGACCTTATCCGCACAGGCGGTTCGGATTTCCATGGATTATATAACTCTGTGCCTACTCATATTGGCAGTGAAAGTACTACTATTGAAAATATCGAAAGGATATTGAAACTGACTTCAAAGAAAAAATAGGACATATGAAAATGATACTGAACATCATACTCAGATTAATTGCAGTAATATTGCTTGTTATGGCGGTTGTGCATTTTATGATTCCCATGGGTGCAGGAATTGTAAATATCGGCAATATTGCAGGAGTTACCGTTCCTGTACTACTGATTTTTCTCATTGTGTTTTTTGAGCTGTTCAAAAAAATGGCTTCGCGTATGTGGGAGCGTACAGGCAGCAGGATTTTTCTTGTTTCCGCAGGTGCGGTAACTGTTGTATGCGCTGTGGGAGCTGTTGTATTGAGCATAGCAATGCTGAAAGCTATGAATGACAAACCCAACGGCAAGCCTGTCACTCTTGTGGTACTTGGATGTCAGATAAACGGCGAAACCCCAAGCCGTATGCTCAAAAGCAGACTTGATACCGCCTATGAATATCTCGCTGAAAATGAGAATATCAAGGTTATTGTGTCAGGGGGGCAGGGCAGCGATGAGGTCACAAGTGAAGCTGATGTTATGCAGAAATATCTTGTAAACAGGGGAATTCCCGAAAATCGTATATATATGGAGGATAAATCCACCAGTACAGAGGAAAATCTGGAATTTTCAAAGGCAATAATTGAAAAAGAGGGACTTTGCAGGGATATAGCCATTGTTACCGACGGATTTCATCAGCTGAGAGCAGATATATTTGCAAAGAAACAAGAGTTAAGAGCCTATAATCTCCCCTCCGAAACGGAGGAATGGCTTCTGCCAACTTACTGGATTCGTGAATGGTTTGGTATAATACATTGTCTTGTGTTTGATTAATGCAGAGGGTATCCTCTGCATATCTTTTATAAGGAGAATTGAAATGAAAAAATTAAGATATGCCGTTGCCGCGTCTCTTGCGGCTGCTTGTACTGCTTTGCCTATGTATTCATCGGCGGCTATGATTAAAATTGAGAGCGAACCTGCTGCAAAAGAAGCTTCTGTCGGCGGATTTTCCCTGTCTGCTCCCCGTTTCAGCATCTCTGATTCTATCAAATATGGAAAGCTTGTGGCTGCTCCTGAAATCAGAGATGTAAACGCAGATTCAGATATACTGGAAATTGGGAAAACAATTCCCGAATATTATGATATGCGTAATCATTATCCGGTTTCACCTGTGAAAGACCAAGGCAAATATGGCACCTGTTGGGCTCACTCTGCTATGGCTTCCGCTGAATCAAGCGTGATAAAGTATAATCCCGAAATCGACCTTTCAGAGCTTCATACCGCTTATTACGCGTACTATGGGGACGACCAGGTTCCGACGCTTTCAGAGGGGGAGGATATCTTACAGATTGGCGGAACTACCTATCTTGCGGCAAATCTGCTTTCTCAATGGATTGGTCCTGTAAATGAAATGAGATTGCCCTATGAGAATATCAATTTTATGGATGATTTAGCTACTGTTGAGAATTTAAGGTATATGAGCGACTATCATCTGAAAAATGCGTACATTTTCGATTACAACAAGGAGAGGTCAGACGTTGAGGAAGTAAACTGCATTATAAAGCAGTTTATATATGACGGACTTGCTGTTGATGTTTCTTTTCAGTCTGAGGACAGCAAATATTACAGTGAGAAATACAACTCCACAAGAAGCGAGAGAAAGCCGAGATTTGCTACCCATTCCGTTACTATTGTAGGCTGGGACGACAATTTCCCTAAGGAGAATTTCGAAGTTCCCGCCGAAACCGACGGCGCATGGCTTGTTAAAAACAGCTGGGGAGCTGAAAGTTATGATTATGGCTATATGTGGATTTCCTACGATGACCGTTCTCTCTGCGAATTTGCTGCTTTTGAGCTTGAAGACGCAGAAAAATACAAATACAACTATCAACATGATTCCTTTGTGCCAATTCAGTCATTGTCTGCGGCGGAAACTCCTGATTCGCCTTCATATATGGCAAATATATTTATGGCTGAGAAACCTTTTCAGCTTGAAGCTGTTTCCATGTATGTACCGCAAGGAGATACTGAGTATGAAATTACAGTTTACAGCGGATTAACTGACCATTCCAATGTAATATCCGGAAACCCTCTTGTTGCGGCATCCGGTATTGTTGACGTTCCGGGAAATGTTACTATTGAGCTTGATAAGGATATTTTTATTTGCAACAGAGAGTATTTTTCTATCGTAGTAAAGCTATATTGTGAAGATTCTCCATATGTTATTCCCATTGAATCATCTTTGTATCTGGAGAATGATGATTATGATGAA
Source organism: uncultured Ruminococcus sp. (assembly GCA_937902395.1). Classification (GTDB taxonomy): domain Bacteria; phylum Bacillota; class Clostridia; order Oscillospirales; family Ruminococcaceae; genus Ruminococcus. The sequence continues at coordinate 19,709 of CALGTV010000121.1, read as the reverse complement.
AAAATAAGTCTTGGTACATTTACGACATATGAGGGCATAAAGGCGAATACAAATAATGGTGAGAGCTTCTACAGTTCAGACGGCATTGAATGGTTTGATACTTCAACGGAGGATTATATTTACACCGATGAAGAGAAAATGGAAGTCCTTGAACAGCTGAAAGAGGAGCTTTTTGACGGAATATATCCCGAAGAAACTGAACTTCTGGAGGAGGCTGAAACACTTTACGGTTATTACGAGACAGCCTTTGATATGGCAGATTTGGGTATTACTATAGGAAATGTATCCCTTAAGGCATTGGGAAATCCTGTAAACACTGTGGATTTCAGCCACATGTCAGGATATATCCCAGAGGATGAAAAACTTGAATTATCCGTCAAGGACGGTTCTACTGTATATTATTCTCTGAACGGCGGTGAGTATATCCCTTATACTGAGCCAATTGAAATAGATGGATACGGCTATGTTTCTGCAACAACTGACAACCTCAATTATACGGAAAGAAGCTATATTTCAGCTGATTTTGTGCTGGAAAAGGGGGATGTTGATGCAAGTGGTGCTGTTGACGCTTCCGATGCAAGTGCCGTTCTTGTGCATTATGCCAGTGTTTCAACCGGAGGCGAAGGCACGCTGAAAAAAGCAATTTTTGATTACAGCGACTTTAATGGAGATTTAGTTATAGATTCTGCCGATGCAAGTGATATACTGGTGCTTTATGCTGAAAGGTCGACGAAATAACCAAATACCGATGTTATTTAACAGTCAATAATTGGCGCGATTGGTAAAAAAGTATAAAACATTTAAAGCGTGTTAGCGGAATAAAGTGAAATATTAAGTTACCGAATTGTAACCTTTTGAAAAAGAATATGTGAAAATATACAAAAAAATGCTGTTGAAAATATACAGTATGCTCAAAAAATATTAAAGAACGCTACAAAGGATTGACTTTGGGACGAAAATAGAGTATATTTGAAGTACAGAAGAAGCACATACTCTGATTAAGTGCAGGGTGTGCAGCTCCTATCAACCGACTGAATTATTGAGGGCATTCAGCTTCGGCGAGTACATTCGTAAAAGTTAATGCATTCGCTATGAGGTCGGGTAAACATTTTTTTACAGATTATACTTCATAGGTAGAAGTATAATACATAATTAAGGAGGAAATAACCAATGAACACACTTAAGAAAACTTTAGCATTAGTTGCTACTCTTGCTATGGCTTCAACTGCTTTCGTAGGCTGTGGTGAGGAAGAGAAGAAGGACGATGCTCCTAAGACAGAGGCTACAAAGGCTGCTACAGAAGCACCTGCTGCTGACGCTACAGATGCACCTGCTGCTGATGATGAAGCAGATGCTCCTGCTGCTGACGGCGCTATCGACGCTTCAGTAGGCACAGGCGGTGACAAGCTCACAGTTGCAGCTTGGAACCCTGATGACGTTCCTTTCCTTATCGCACAGTGGAAGGGTCTTGATTATAAGACAGTTGCTGATCAGCTCACAAACGGCGAAGTTGAAGGAATCAACTTTATCAACATGGGTGTTCCTGGTGGCGAAGCTGCTGAGAACTACGATCAGCTCCTCGCTACAGGCGAAGACCTCGACGTTTACTTCTGTGAGGCTGACTGGGCTCTCCAGTTCATCAACGACGATTCCAAGACACTTGCTCTTGAGAAGCTCGGTCTTACAGATGCAAGCTTCCCCAACATCAACAGCTACACAGACGAGATCGGTAAGGACCTCAACGGTGTTCGTAAGGGTGTTTCATGGCAGGCTGCTGCAGGTGGTTTCGGCTACAATGCAAGACTTGCTGAGGAGTACCTCGGTGTAACATCTCCTGAGGAGATGCAGGCAAAGGTTGCTGACTGGGATACATTCGTAGCTACAGCTCAGGAAGTTTCCACAAAGTCTAACAACAGCTGTGCTCTTGCTGCTTCTATCGGTGGTATCTGGCAGGCATTCGCTTGCGGTCGTACAACTCCTTGGGTTGTTGACAACAAGCTTCAGATCGATGACTTCTGCAAGGAGTACGCTGAGACAGTTAAGGCTCTCTGGGATTGCGGCGGTGTTGCTAAGAACGAGCAGTGGTCTACAGACTGGACAGCAGCTGGTACAACAGGTAACGTTATGGGTTACTTCGTTTCTACATGGGGCTTCGGCGGCTTCTTCAAGGATGCTGCAGGCGGCGTAGGCGGTGCTGAGTACGGTAACTGGAACCTCGTTCAGGGACCAACTCCTTTCTACTGGGGCGGTACTTGGATGGTTGTACACCCTGACACAGACAACGGTGAAGAGGCTCGTGACTTCATCATCTCTGCTTGCTCCGATGAAGAGCAGATGTCTGAGTTCGCTAAGAACAAGCCTGAGTATGTAAACAACACTGTTGTTATGGATAGCCTTATCAGCGCTAACACAGTATTCAATCCTGAGATTTCTGGCAACTTCAAGAATGGTCAGAACTACTTTGCTGAGCTTTCTGAGACAGCTAAGAGCATTGACTTCAATGGTCTTATCACAGAGCACGACGCTACAGTAAAGGCTGACTTCCAGAAGGCTATCAAGGAGCAGTACCTTGAGGGCGGCAAGACATATGATGAGGCAATCGACGAGTTCAAGAACCTCGTTGCTGAGCACATCACAACAATCGACGTTGACTAATTCTGCGACTGAATTGTCTAACAACTAAATAACAATATACCCTACGGAATACCTTGGTATTCCGTAGGTGTGTATTTGTCTATAGTTAAAAAATATTCCGAGAGGGTGTGTGTTATGGCATCAGCTGCGCAGAGACGTATTAAATCAATCAGCTATGCAAAATACGGCTATTTGTTTATTTTGCCGTTTTTTATTGTTTATTTCTTTTTCCAGTTATATCCTCTGATTAATACATTTATTGTAAGTTTTCACGGCAATGGTCCCACTACAGAAGAATTAGTAGGATTTGACAACTACAAGACTCTTCTCTTTGGCGGAAACAGCGGTAACCGTCGTGAAATCCAAATCAGCAAGCAGTTTTTCACTGCATTGAAAAACACTTTAATTCTCTGGATTGGTAACTTTATTCCCCAGATTGCACTTTCACTTTCACTTGCTGTTTGGTTTACAGAGGCTAATCTGAAGATTCCGGGAAAGGGTTTCTTCAAAATTGTAATGTACCTTCCAAACATTATTACAGCTGCATCAGTTGCGGTTCTGTTCCTCCAGCTTTGCGGACAGTCCGAAACAAACCCAGGTGTTATAAATCTTCTTCTCAGTAAAATAGGTATTGTTGAGCAGGATGAATTATCGGGTAAGTATGCAACTATACCATTCGTAAACGGCGTATGGCAGCCAAGATTTGTTGTAATGTTCATTCAGACTTGGATGTGGTTCGGTAATACTATGATTATGCTTATGTCAGGTATTCAGGGTATTAACCCCTCACTTTTCGAGGCTGCAAGCATTGATGGTGCAAGCTCAGGTCAGGTATTCAGAAAGATTACTCTGCCCCTCCTTACACCTATCATGGCTTATACACTCGTTACATCAATGATCGGTGGTCTCCAGATGTTCGATATTCCGTTCCTTTATCACAACGGTGTACCTGTTAATGATAACCTCCGTACAATTGCTGTTTACATTTATGAGTATTTCCACGCTCAGGGTGATAACCAGAAGATGGGCTTCGCAGGTGCGGCTTCCGTTCTTCTCTTCTTCATCACTCTCATACTTGGATGTATTGCGTTCTACTTGACACGTGATAAGGATGCTATTGCCAAGAAGAAGCAGAGAAAGAAGATTGCTAAGCAGTTAAAGCAGGAAAATAAACAGTTTGGAGGTTTTTCAATATGAGCAAGATGAAATCAACTTATGGAGAACCTAAGGACAATTATGCTGCTAAGATAAGACTTAAGTCAACAATCCTTGTTATCTGGTTTGTTATTCTTACAATTATCTGTCTGCTTCCTATTTATATCCTTATAATTAACGCTACACGTGAGACATCTGAAATTGCAAGTAGCCTCAGCTTTGTTCCAGGTTCCAACTTACTCAAGAACTTTGAGACAATTGCAAATGACCAGAATATTAGAATGTCTTACGATGCTTTTCACGGTTATAAGAACAGCTTATTCATGACTGTGTTCTGTACATTTTTTACAGTTTTCTTCTCAGCCATGACAGCTTATGGTATCCATGTTTATGACTTTAAACTTAAGGATTTCTCCTACACAGTAATCCTCCTTGTTATGATGATTCCTATGCAGGTTACATCCGCAGGTTTCGTTGCATTCATGGCTGACCTCAAACTCACAAATACATACATTCCGCTTATCCTTCCTGCAATTGCAGCTCCTACTGTTGTATACTTCATGAGATCATATATGCAGTCATCTTTCCCTCTGGAAATTGTTGAAGCTGCTCGTATTGATGGATGCGGTGAGTTCAGAACATTTGTTTCAATCGCTATTCCTATGATGAAGCCTGCTATTGCTGTTCAGGCAATCTTTGCTTTCATCGCAAGCTGGAACAACTTCTATACACCTAACATGATTCTGATTAGTGTAAAACTCAATCAGAAAACACTTCCTATGATGGTATCAGGAATTCAGTCATCAGATAAGATCAACGACTTTGGTGCTATTTATCTTGCACTTTCACTTGCAATCGTTCCGATCATTATCGCTTATGTATTCCTTTCAAAATTCATTATTGCCGGTGTTGCACTTGGTGGTGTAAAGGAATAATTTCCGAATATTTTCAAACGTCCCTGTTCGCAGGGGCGTTTTTTTATTCAATGATGTGTCATATCCCATTCAGCTTGTACATATGATATAGGGAAAGGAGTGTATGAAATGGCAGAACGTACAAGCTATGAAATAATCGGGGAATATTTGCCTCAGAAAATAAAAAATGCTTTTTTGTCTGTTCGCTTATCAGAACGTGACATGATCAGCGAACTGCGGCTTAATTCAGGGAGGGCAGCAGCTATGGTGTTTCATGACAGAATTATGTATCTCACGCATAACGGGCTAACTGCAAATCCCAATAATACTTCGATTGTCACTGTTATGCCGTTGGATATTGAAGCTGTTGTGAATTCCCTTTCCCACTATTCCATTCACAGCTGTTCAGAGCAGTTGAGAGAGGGAGTTTTTGTTCTTCGAGGCGGTATTCGTGTTGGATTATCAGGGCGATACAACAGCGAGGGAATACTAACTGATATTACGGGATTGAATTTTCGTATATCCAGAAATATTATTGGATGTGCGGAATCAATATACAGTTTGATTCGTGAAAACAACTGCGGAGTTGTGATATGCGGCGGTGTAAACTCAGGAAAAACAACTATACTACGAGATTTGTGCAGACTTATGGGAAACAATTCTAAAGTTGCACTCATAGATGAACGGAATGAAATTGCCTGTACTGAAGGGGGGATAATCCGCAGTGATGTGGGAATCCTTACAAATGTGCTTGCGGGTTGTTCAAGAGAAAAGGGGATTATTTCGGCAGTCCGCACTCTTTCTCCAGACTACATATTCTGTGATGAAATCTCAACTGAAAGGGATTCAGCCGCAATTCTGAGCGGTATGGGTTGCGGAGTGAAATTCTGTGCTACGGTACATGGCGGAAGCTATGACGAAATGTGCAGCCGTACTGTTATGCGGAATCTGCTGAATGTTGGTGCTTTTAGTTATGCGGTTATACTTTCAGGAGGCAGAAATCCTGGAAATATTGAAGAAATAAGGAGGCTTGAAAATGATTTTTAGAGTTGCGGCGGCGCTGATTTTTACAGCTGTTGGTGCTGTAATCGGATTTTCATTGACAGACAGGCTTCGGTCTGCTAAAAAATCCTGTAACAGCGTGGAGCATTTACTTCGCAGGTCGATTTATATTATAGGTATACGTCGCGAAGATGTTTATGGGCTGTGCAGAAATCTTAAAGGCGATGTAAATCTGAAATGTTTAAAATTTCTGCAAAAGCTTCCTTACGAGTACAGAACGGGTGAAGATTTCCACACAATATGGCGGGAATCCCTTGACAGTGAAAAAAATATTTGCAGTGAAGAAAAGGAAATTTTGTACCGATTTGGTGAAATCCTCGGACGCAGTGATTCAGTTTCCCAGATATCGCAGATAAACGGCTTCCTTAAGGAGCTTGAACAGCTTTCCGAACTGCGCCGTCAGGAACTGTTAAAAAAAGGCAGATTATATCAGGGTGCAGGAGTACTTTTCGGCATTATGGCAGGAATACTTGTTTTATAAAGGGGGGGCATAATGGACATCGATTTGATTTTCAAAATCGCAGGAACGGGAATTATTGTGGCAGTGCTGAATCTTGTGCTTAAACGGGCAGAACGCGAAGAACAGGCAATGATGACAACACTTGCCGGACTGATAGTTGTGCTTATGATAATTGTGGAAGAAATTGCAGGTCTATTTGAAACTGTGAAAACGGTGTTCGGATTATGACGGACAGATGCTTTGTTACAGCGGCATTTTGCCTGTGTTCAGCGATTCTTGCAGTTCTGCTACGTCAGCATTGCCGCGAGCAGTCCATGCTGCTTGCTATAGCCGCCTGTACTGCGGTCATAGGTAGTTTTGCCGCTTTTGTTGCTCCGATGATGAGCGAATTACAGGAGATATTTTCAGCTGCTGGCATATCTGAAAGCTATCTTGCGCTGATTTTTAAGGGGCTTACTATATGTATTATAACCCGTATAACCTCAGAACTTTGCCGTGACAGCGGAGAATCGGCAATTGCAGCGGCAGCTGAACTCTGGGGGTGTGGCGCTGTAACTCTGCTGAGCCTGCCCCTTGTAAAAGCGATTCTGGAGCAAATCAGCAGTCTGATGTAGGTGAATATGAAAAAACTAATTATTGTAATTATATCTCTGATGCTGGTTTTTTGCTATGTTTCTCCCTTTTCGGTATGTGCTGCGGAAGAAAAAGATTTTTACACAGAAATATCTGCTGAAATTGACGATATTCTTTCAGATTATGGTATCGGAATAGAGTCGGAGGATATGGAGAATCTGTCTCTTTCGTCTCTGTGGGACAAACTGTGGGACGCTGTATCTGCAAGACTATCAGCTCCCATGCGGCTGCTTTCAGGAATTTTTCTTGTCATACTTTTCGGAACAGTGGCAAAATCGGCAATAGAAACAACCGACGAAATATACAACATGGTTTGCGTAATAAGTTCATCAGCAGTGATTATACCGCAGATTATAGGTGTTTATGAGGGTATACTTGGCACAATTCAGCGGACTGGAGGATTTATTCTTGTATTTGTTCCTGTGTTGTCGGCGGTATCTGTTGCCTGCGGAGGTTTTACAACGGCAGGGGTATGCCATATGATTTTACTCGGTGCATCTGAGGTTATTGTGCGGTTGTCGGAGAGTTATCTTCTCCCCGTTCTTTCGGTTACAGCATCACTGGGCATAACAGGGAGTGTTTTTCCAAGCACATCCCTTGACAGTCTTGTGAATCTTGTGAAAAAAACGCTGACATGGATAATATCCGTAACAATGACGTTGTTTTCCGGATTTGTAACTCTGAAATGTACAATTACAGGCAAGGCTGACGGTGCGGCGGCTAAAACTGCAAAAATGCTCGTGTCGGGATTTATTCCCATTGTGGGAGGTGCGGTTTCCGATGCATATTCCACAGTTAAAGGTAGCTTTGAAGTAATAGGCGGAACTGTTGGCGCAGCAGGAATGATAGCCATAATAATGCTTCTTTTGCCGAGTATACTGGAGCTTATGGTATACCGCTTTGTAATGTGGACGGGTAGTGCAGCGGCTGAGGTGTTCTCTTCAGATGCAATGTCAAAACTGCTGAAAAGTATTGACAGCGGACTTGCAATTGCTCAGTGTGTACTGGTTTGCTATTGCGTTATATTTATACTTTGTTCCGCAATACTTATGAAAACATTCGGAGGTTAGGATATGGAGGGTATTAAATCTACGGTCTTAGCTATATGTGCCGTATCTGCGGCGCGGTGCATTGTTGGAAATGCGGCGGCAGCTTCAAAATTTAAATCTGGACTTACTACAATGTTTAATCTGCTGCTTGCTCTGATAATGATTACTCCATTTGCGCAGGGCACAATTTGCCTTGAACTGCCCGATATCTCCGATTACAGTTATCCTGTGGCTGATTACGGAGATGACACATATGCTATGGCACTAAAATCAGAAACTGAGGCGAATATTACCGCTGTGCTTCAACAACAGTTTGACAGCGCAGGTATAAATTACGAATTAATTGAGACAAAGGTTAATATTTCAGCAGATTACAGCATATCTATTAGTAGTGTGACGATAACGGCGGAGGATTATGAAGCGGCGGCACTTATGGTGAAAAATTGTCTGGGTATGGAAACGGAGGTTATAAATGGAAATTCTTGAAAAAATAAAAGGAATCGGAGGAAATAAGCGTTCTGCCGCAGGTGCCGCATTTCTTGGAATTCTCGGACTTCTTCTTTTATTTCTGTCATCTCTTTTCGGCGGTGAAAAAGAAACTGAAAAGCCAAAGGAAAAGTCAGATTCCGATATCACACAGAAATATTGCAGTGAAAACGAGGAAAGGCTTGAATCTTTTCTGGAAAATATTGAGGGGGCAGGTGAGGTAAAGGTATATCTTACAGTAGGTTCGGGGGAGAGGTACGTTTACGCCTCCGAGAAAAAAAGCTCTCAGTCGGAAAGCAAAACCGAGAGTGAAGAAAAGTTTGTCATAGTAGGTGGAAGCAGTAACCGCGAACCATTGGTGGAGACGGTGAAAGCTCCCGAAATAACCGGTGCTGTTGTAATATGCAGTGGCTGCGGAAGTCCCGTAGTTGAGGAGCGCATATACAAAGCTACAGCAGCGGCACTTGACATTCCCACATCAGATATTTATGTGACTATAATGAAATAAGGAGCAGATATTTATGAGAAAGCCAACAATTATTATAGGAAAAAAGCAGATTATTATGTCTTGTCTTACACTTATGCTTGCAACAGCGGTGTACATAAACTACGTAACAGCACCCGATATTAAAAATGATAAGAATACTGTAGAAGTTGCGGAAATGGGTGAAACTGTAAACTATGGCGAAACCGAATTTGTAAATGCTGATATATCAAACAGTGCAGCTGATGAGACTAAAACAGCCTCCGCGGATTATTTTGCTCAGGCTCGTCTTGATAAAATGAACAATCGCGATGAAGCTGTGCAGACATTGCAGACAATCATAGGCGGTGGCGATCTTACAGAAGATGAAATGGTAGTAAATGCTATTGATGCTGTTGAGGTTTCAAAGCTTATTGAATCCGAAGGAACTATCGAATCCCTTGTAAAAGCTCAGGGATTTGAGGACTGTGTTGCCTATTTGGACGGTGAATCCGCAAAGGTTGTAATCAAGACGGAAGGACTTGATAAGGCTCAGGCAGCATCAGTAAAAGATATTATTTTAAGCGAGACTAACGTTTCAGCAGAAAATATCAGAATTTTTGAAGTAAAGTAGTTGAAATTCTGTGAATTATTTGGTATAATATAAAGTAGGAATATATATAACGTTTTGGTTAAAATAAATTACTGTATATTAATCAGATTATCATTGCTCAGCAATCAAGGCACAGTATAAAGTGCCTTGATTGACAAAGCATTTACGCAGGAGGTATAAAATGGATAATGTTAAGAAAACATCATCAGGTGCGTTGAAGATTTCCGAAGATGTTATTATCACCGTTGCAAAGCTTGCGGCACTTGATATAAATGGTGTTGCAGGTCTTTGCGGTGAGGTCAATAAGCTTTCAAAGCTGAGAAAGAATGGTCCGATTATCGTGACTATGGTTGAAGATGTGGCGGCTTTAGATATAAAAATAAAGGTGAAAAGTGGCGTTAAGGCGGCGGCTGTTGCTCAGGAAGTTCAGTCTGCTGTCAAGGATAGTATACAGTCAATGACAGGTGTAGCTGTTGCAAGGGTAAATGTAATTGTTGACAGCGTTGTATTTTAAATGTTAGGAGAAAACAAATGACAAGAAGTGAAATAAGAGATAGTGCATTCAAGCTTGTATTTGAGCAGCTGCTCCGTGATGATGATATACAGGAGCTTTACGAAATTGCAGAGGAAATTGAGGAAATCACCGTAAATGATGAGGTGAAGTCCCTTGTAAATGGTACTCTTTCTCATGCAGAGGAGCTTGACAACATAATCGAGAGCTATAGTAAATCCCGTAAGCTTTCAAGAATTTCAAAGCTCAACCACGCTATACTGAGAATTGCTATTTATGAGTGCCTCTATGAAGAAAAAACTCCCGTTAATGCTGCAATAAGCGAGGCAATAAAGCTTGCGGGTAATTATACATACCGCGAGGACGTTAATTTCATTAATGGTGTTCTCGGAGCATTCTCCCGCGATATAGCAAAGGAACAGGAAAATGCCTGAGTTTCTGGGTATTGACACAAGTAATTATACAACCTCTGCCGCGGTATATATCAGCGAAGAAAACAGGATAGTTCAGCAAAAAAAGCTTCTGCCTGTAAAAAGCGGAGCTCTCGGTCTCCGTCAGAGTGATGCGGTATTTCATCATACCAAGCAGCTTCCTGATATGATTGAGGGATTGTTTTCGTCGGAGGATATCGGGAAAATAACAGCGGCTGCGGCATCAGCAAAACCTCGTAATATCGAGGGTTCATATATGCCCTGTTTTCTCTGCGGCGAAGGATTTGTGCGCAGTTACTCTGCGATTGAGAAAATACCAATGTATACCACTTCTCATCAGGTGGGGCATATTCTTGCCGCTCTTTACTCTGCGGACAGGCTTGAGCTTATCAGAGAGCCCTTTATCGCTTTTCATGTAAGCGGCGGAACTACAGATTGTCTGCTCTGTGAGCCTGATACAGACATGATACTGAAAATCAGTACTATAGCCACCTCTCTTGACCTCAACGGAGGACAGGCTGTTGACCGCGTGGGGCTTATGCTGGGACTTGATTTCCCCTGCGGTATTCAACTGGAAAAGCTTGCGGAAAAAGCTGATAAGCACCAGAAAATAAAGCCTGTACTGAAAGACGGAAACTGCTGTCTTTCAGGAGTTGAAAACAAGTGCAAAGCTATGCTCGACAGCGGCGAATCCCCAGAAAATACGGCGGCATACTGCCTTGATTATATTTCCGCTGTGATTATTTCCATGACGGATTATGCCATAGAAAAGCATGGCAGACTGCCTCTTGTTTATGCAGGAGGAGTAATGTCCGATATGCTTATAAGAAATCGGATAATTTCAGGGTATGAGGACGCATCCTTTGCACAGCCGCAGTTTTCCTGCGATAATGCGGCAGGAACGGCATTATTCGCATATCTGAAATGGAGTGAAGAAAAATGCCGGTAATCACGGTAACACAGGTAAATAAATATATCGCCTCAAAGCTGAAAAGTGACAGGATTTTGCAGGGAATTATGGTAAAAGGTGAAATTACTGATTTTATATGTCATTACAAAAGTGGTCACTGCTATTTTTCCCTTAAAGATAAGGAAAGCACGCTGAAAGCTGTCATGTTTGCTTCGGCGGCTTCAAGGCTGAAATTTCAGCCTGAGGACGGAATGTCTGTTGTGGCTTCGGGAAGTATAGCCGTATATGAGCGTGACGGCGTGTATCAGCTTTATGTAAATGATATTATTCCCGAGGGCGCAGGCAAGGCAAGTATTGCTCTTGAACAGCTGAAAAAAAAGCTTGCGGCAGAGGGGATATTTGCCGAGGAGCATAAACGCAGTCTGCCTTATATGCCGAAGAAAATCGGCGCTGTAACTTCTCTCAGCGGTGCGGCAGTACAGGATATTATAAACGTACTATCCCGAAGATATCCCCTTTGTGAGCTGTATACCATTGACGCTCTTGTGCAGGGCGAATCCGCGCCTATGTCTATATGTCAGGGAATCCTCAAAGCAGAAGCCGCAGGCTGTGATGTTGTAATCGTGGGTAGAGGCGGCGGTTCTTCCGAGGATTTGTCCGCATACAATACGGAAGCTGTAGCAAGGGCAGTATATAACTGTAAAATCCCTGTTATATCTGCTGTTGGTCATGAGGTGGATTTTACTCTCACCGACCTTGCCGCAGATATGAGAGCTCCTACGCCCTCAGCGGCGGCAGAGCTTGCCTCCCCGGATATTTCGCAGTTAAGGGAATATATTAACGGCTATGAAAGACGCTGTGAAAAGGCATCTATGGCGGCAGTTGAAAAAAAGTTCATGGCATACAATTCTTTATCTGCAAAGCTTTCGGCGCAGTCACCCGAAAACAGACTGAAACTTATGGAGGAAAAACTTGCGAATCTGCAAAATCGTGCCGAGACAGCGGTAAAACGCAATTTTGACAGATATTCCGCACAGCTTGCGGAAAAGGCGGCAAGGCTTGACAGCCTCAGTCCCCTTAAAGTTATGGCAAGAGGTTATTCTCTTGTATACAAGGGCGATGAGCTTGTAAGAGATTCAGCTGATTTGAGCGTGGGACAGGAAATAACTCTGCGTTTTGATAAGGGAACTGCAACAGCTGAAATAATCGATGTAAACGGTGAATAATATGGAAAACAAGGAAACTTTTGAAGAAAATCTGAAAAAACTTGCGGAAATCGTTTCGGAGCTTGAAAAGGGCGATGTTTCGCTGGAAAAAACTGTTGAGCTGTACGGCGAGGGCGTGAAAATCTCCGCTCTTTGCAGAAGTCAGCTTGAAAGCGCAAAAATAAAAATAACGGAGGAAAAATGATATGAAAAACTTTGAAGAAAAACTGAAATCCTATGTTGACTACATTGAAAAGGAACTGAAGAATTTCAACAACTACAGCCATGAAAACAGACCGCAGGTTAAGCTTATCGACGCTATGAACTATTCTCTCCGTGCAGGCGGAAAGAGACTTCGTCCTGTTCTTGTACACGCTTTCTGTGAGGCTCTTGGCGGTATGGTTGAGGCATCTTCCGCACCTGCCTGTGCCATTGAAATGGTACATACCTTTTCTCTGATTCATGACGACCTGCCTGCTATGGATAACGATGATTTCCGCAGAGGCAAGCCTTCATGCCATAAGGCTTTCGGTGAAGCAATGGCTATTCTTGCAGGAGATGCTCTTGCTGTTCTTCCTTTTGAGATTATTGCTGATGCTCAGCATCTCACTCCCGAGCAGAAAGTGCTTATTATCTCTGTACTTGCAAACTCCATGGGCAGAGACGGCATGATTGGCGGACAGGTTATCGATATGGAAAATGAAAAGTGTGATAACGTTGATGAGGATAATCTCAGGAATCTTTATCGCTGCAAGACAGGCCAGCTTATTGCTGTATCCTGCGTAATGGGCGCAATCTGTGCAGATGCTGACAACGAAACAATCAGAGCAGCTGCTGAATACGGTCTCCGTCTTGGCTTTGCTTTCCAGCTTATTGATGATATCCTCGATGTAACAAGCACCACAGAGGAGCTTGGAAAGCCTGTAGGAAGCGACGAGGCTTCAAACAAGAATACCTATGTATCACTTTTCGGAATTGATAAGGCAAGGGAAGCCGCAGATAAAGCAACATCTGAGGCTCTGGAATGGCTCAGTGCAATTCCTGATAATGAGTTCCTTGTTACGCTTACTGAAAAGCTTCTCAAGCGCAAATACTAAAAGGAGTTTGTGAATACGGCATATACCGTTTTCACGGAACGATAAAATGAGTGAATTTATAAAAAACGGCGGCAGAGTAAGCCTTTCAGAGCTTAATCTGCCTGCCGACCTGAAAAAGCTCTCTTTGGGGCAGTGCGGGCAGTTATGCTGCGATATAAGAAAAATTCTTATTGATACCGTAGCATCAACAGGAGGACATCTTGCTTCAAATCTTGGAGTTGTTGAGCTTACAATGTCAATACACCGCAATTTCAAATCCCCTGAGGATAAAATTGTCTGGGACGTAGGACATCAGGCATATGTCCATAAGCTTCTGACAGGCAGAGCGGATAAGTTTTCAACAATTCGTCAGGAAAACGGATTATCAGGGTTTCCAAAGCCTTCTGAATCGGTTCACGATACCTTTATAGCAGGTCATAGCAGTAATTCTCTTTCTGTTGCTTGTGGAATTGCCGAGGCTATGCGCTTGCAGGGTAAAGACAATTACACTATTGCTGTTATTGGAGACGGAGCTATGACGGGCGGCATGGTCTATGAGGCTATGAACAACTGCTGTCATGATACAGAAAGTAATCTTATTGTCATACTCAACGATAATAATATGTCGATTTCAAAAAGCGTGGGTTCTCTTGAAAAATACCTTACAGACTTGCGTAATTCTGAGGAATATCTTGACACCAAGCGTAAGGTTGAACAGAAATTGAACAAGATACCTGTAGTGGGCTCAAAAGCAGCTAAGGGTATGAAATATGTCAAGGACGCTATAAAGTCAACAGTGCTTCATAGAAATCTCTTTGAGGATATGGGATTCATATATCTCGGACCAATAAACGGTCATAGCTTAAAGGATTTAGAACAGGCTATGAGAATGGCGAAGTCTTATCATCGTCCTGTATTTGTCCATGTCAAGACAGTAAAGGGCAAGGGATATCTACCAGCAGAGAAAAATCCCGGAGAATATCATGGTATATCGCGCTTTGATGTTGAATCGGGAAATCCCGAAATCTCTGCAGGAGACAGTTATTCCACTGTTTTCGGAAAAGAGCTTCTTCGTCTTGCGGAGGCTGATGAGCGTATCTGCGCCATAACAGCGGCTATGAAATACGGCACGGGACTGCAATATTTCGGGAAAAAGCTGCCAAATCGCTTTTATGATGTGGGAATCGCCGAACAGCACGCGGTAACATTCGGAGGCGGACTCGCCGCAATGGGACAAATCCCAGTATTTGCGGTATATTCCACATTCTTACAGAGAGCCTACGACCAGCTTATTCATGATGTGGCGATAGGCGGACTTCACCTTGTTCTCGGAATCGACCGCGCAGGAATTGTAGGCGAGGACGGAGAAACGCATCAGGGATTATTTGATGTACCCATGCTGACGACTATACCTGATACGGTTATATATTCCCCCTCAAACTATGAGGAATTGAAAATATGCCTTAAAAAAGCTATATACGACGAAAAATACCTCGTGGCTGTAAGATATCCCAGAGGTGCGGAGGATACAAATATAAAGTGCGGTGCGGTTTGTTCAGATTACTGTTTTATACAAAACGGCAAAAGAGATACCCTTGTTATATCCTACGGCAGAATTTTCTGCGAGGCATACAAAGCTGTAGAAGCGCTTAAAAAAGATTTGCCTTGCGATATACTGAAACTTACGAAAATTTTCCCTTTAGAACTTGAAGCTGTTTGCAAGGCTATGAGATATAAGCGTATAATTTTCTTTGAGGAAGCTGTGGGTTATGGCAGTATTTCCGAAAAATTCGGTAATCTGCTTATGGAAGCAGGCTATAAGGGAGATTACAGACGCATTGCGGCAAAGGGATTCGTAAAGCAGGCTACTGTTAAATCGGCATTGGATAAGCTTGGAATGAGCTGTGATAAAATGGCTGAAATTATAAAAAACGGAGGCGGCAGTAATGGCACGGCTTGACGCTGAGCTTGTAGCAAGAGGTATCGCTCGAAGTCGTGAGCGAGCTAAGGAAATGATAAAATCGGGAGCTGTTACTGTCAACGGCAAAACGGCAAAAAAATTTTCCGCAGATGTTTCGGCAGATGACGTTATTGAATCCGCAGAACAGGAATTATATGTTGGCAGAGGTGCTTTGAAGCTTGAAAGGGCGGCGGAGTATTTCTCCCTGAATTTTGACGGTTTGAGATGCCTTGATATCGGCGCTTCTACAGGCGGCTTTACCGAGTATATGATAAATCACGGTGCTGAAAAGGTCTATGCTGTAGATGTGGGACACGGTCAGCTTGCAGAATCATTACGCCGTGACAGCCGTGTTGTGAATATGGAAAATACGGACATTCGTGCTGTTACAGCTGAGGACATCGGCGGTGCTGTGGATTTCATTTGCACTGACGTTTCTTTTATATCTGTAACAAAAATACTGCCGAAAATCAGCGAACTGCTTAAAGAGGACGGAATTGCTGCTGTGCTTATAAAACCGCAGTTTGAGGCTGGCAAGAGCGATATCGGCAAGAGGGGAATCGTAAAGGACAGAAAAGTCCATATGCGTATTCTCAGCGAAATCGACAGCTTTATCAGGCTGACTGGGCTTGTTCCTATGGGATATACTTATTCTCCCATAAAAGGCGGAAGCGGAAATATCGAGTATCTGGTAAAGCTTTCAAAAACTCAGCAAATACCGTCGGAGCAGGATTTCAGAGCAATTGTGGAAGAAGCATTCACACAACTTTAGGAGGAAAAAATGATAGCTGTACTTTATCCTAATTTTCAGAAGAAAAACGCACTTGGCTGTGCCAGAAAAGTCTGCGATATACTTCATTCCGTTGATATCAGTGTTGTGGTAAGTCATGAGTATACCAGTGAATTCGGAGACAAGCCTTTTGTTGTGTTTGAGGATATAAATAAGCTTGTGGGAACTGCCGATTTTTTTATTGCTATCGGCGGTGACGGTACAATTCTCAGATGCGCAAAACTTCTTATCGGTACTGACACAAAGCTTTTGGGCATAAATACGGGAACTCTTGGCTTTATGGCGGCTCTTGAAGCTAATCAGCTCGATGCGCTGAAAAGGCTTAAAACAGGGGAATACAGCATATCACGACGTATGACCATTGATGTT
Organism: uncultured Ruminococcus sp.; assembly: GCA_937902395.1. GTDB lineage: Bacteria > Bacillota > Clostridia > Oscillospirales > Ruminococcaceae > Ruminococcus. The sequence continues at coordinate 2,988 of CALGTV010000121.1, read as the reverse complement.
GTAATACATGACAGAGTTTATACAGCGCTCAATGAGGTTTCTGCAAAATCCGCAACTTTCAGAATATGTGATTTTGATGTTGAGGCTGATGGCTATCTCATAGGAAAATACCGTGCGGACGGTGTACTTTTCAGCACTCCCTCAGGTTCAACAGCTTATGCCCTTTCAGCAGGAGGCCCTGTAATAGAGCCTGACCTGCAATGTATCGAGATGACGCTGATATGTCCCCATTCTCTTTTTGCAAGAGCAACTCTTTTTTCGCCTGACAGAAAGCTTACTCTCACCGACAGAACAGCAGGCGAGACTTCGCTTGTAATCAGTGTTGACGGAGATGTTGAACTCAGAATGGCTGAAAATGAATCTATTGAGATTATGAGGGGAAGGCATACCCTTAATTTTGTTGATTTAATAGACAACGCGTTCCACGAATCACTGTGCAGGAAAATGTGCAAACCAATAAAGTGAGGATAGTATGAAGAATAACCGCCGTGATATTATACTTGAATTAATTAACGATATCCCTGTATCTACTCAGGAACAGCTTATACATCTTCTCAGCGAAAGGGGAATAAGTGTAACACAGGCAACACTTTCCCGTGATATTCAGCAGCTTTCTCTTGTGAAGCTCCGCGATGAAAACGGGGTGTACAGATATACTTTACCCCCTGCCGCCGCTGTGGAAAAGGGAATCTTTTCTGAGGCGGTTGTTGATGTGGACTATGCGCTGAATACCATAGTTCTGAAATGCCGTGCAGGTATGGCGCAGGGTACTTGTGCCGCCATAGATTCCGTTAGACATGAGGGAGTTGTGGGCACAATTGCAGGGGATGATACAATCTTCATACTTGTCCGCAGTGAAGCAGACGCGAAAAAACTGGCAAAGAAATTCAGAAACGATATACTGTAGAAAGCAGGTCAATGGTCAATGTTAAAGGAGCTTTATATCAGAAATCTTGCGGTAATCAGGGAATCCGTAATACCGCTGGAGAAAAGGCTTAATATATTTACAGGCGAAACGGGAGCAGGTAAATCCATACTTATCAACGGAATAAATGCTGTTCTGGGACAGCGGTGTAGTAAGGACATTGTCCGCACAGGCTGTGATAAGGCTATAATTACGGCTCTTTTTACGGAGCTTTCTCCTGAGGTCTGCAATAAGCTTGATGAACTGGGCATTGACCACGAAAACAATGAAATAACGGTTACTCGTGAAATCAACGCTGACGGCGGAAGTGTGGCACGTATAAACAGCCGTACAGCTTCGGCTTCCCTGCTGAAAGAAATCGGCGGTATGATGATTAATATTCACGGTCAGCACGATAATCAGATTCTTCTTGACAGCGAAAGGCATATGGAGATTCTGGACGATTTCGGCGGCGATAACAGTCTCCTTGACGCTTATCGTGTTACATTCCGCGAATTGCAGAGTACAGCTCGCCGGCTTGGTGAACTGAAAAAACAGGAGCAGTCCCGTATTGAGCGTATACGTCATCTCAGTGAAATTGTCAAGGACGTTGGCGCTCTTGACCTTGAAGCAGGTGAGGACGACGAACTTGAAAAGGAATATGCGGCGGCAAATAACTCCCAGCGTATCATATCCGCTATAAATGCCGCTGTACAGGCTATAAAGGGCGATGACGGGGCAAATGATATCATTGCGGCGGCAGAGGGAGAAATATCTTCCCTTGCTGATGATTCGGCGGAGGTATCGGCTTTGTATGACAGGCTTTCGGCTGTTGAAATAGAGCTTTCGGATATCGCTTCTGAGCTTGAAAAAATCGCCGATAAAGCTGAGCTTGACGGTCAGCGTGTGGAGTATCTCCGCGAACGTCTGGGAGCGATTAACAAGGTTAAACGCAAGTATATGGCGGACTCCGCAGAGCTTGTGAAAATGTATGACGATGCCTGCGATGAGCTTACACGGTTACAGGACAGCGACAGCGAAATAAAGCTTCTTGCGGAAAGGCGCGAGGCACTTCTCCATAAGGTGACGGAGCAGGCAAAGGCTCTTTACGACTACCGCGAGCAGACCGCAGAACGCTTTGTAAGCCGTGTTACTGAGGAGCTTGAATTTCTCAATATGGCAGGAGTTGTTCTTGCGGTACGTCACGAAAAGGGTAAGCTTACAGTAAGCGGAATGGACACCGTGGAATTCCTCATATCCGCAAACAAGGGCGAGGAACCAAAGCCCATTTCGAAAATTGCTTCGGGAGGCGAGTTATCCCGTGTTATGCTTGCTCTTAAAAGCGTTATTGCCGACAGAGACAGCATAGATACCATGATTTTCGACGAAATTGATACAGGCGTAAGCGGCAAAGCGGCTCAGAAAATCGGCATAAAGCTGAAAGAGATAGGCAAGGTTAGGCAGGTTATATGCGTAACTCATCTTTCGCAGATTGCTGTTATGGCTGACAATCACCTTATGATTGAAAAAAATCTGGTGGACGGCAGAACGGAAACCAGAGTCACACAGCTTGATTTCAGCGGCAGAACAGCTGAAATTGCGCGTATTATGGGCGGTGACAATCCCGGTGAGCTTGTTATTAAAGCCGCTGAGGACGAGCTCAGAAAGGCTGCTGAGCTATAATTTCAGACGTGAACACTATAACAGAAACGAGGGTTGATATATGAGAATCGGCGTTGACTATTATCCTGAGCAGTGGGACAGCTCACTCTGGGACGCAGACGCTGAAACAATGGCGAAAACAGGCGTAAAGCTGATTCGTATAGGCGAGTACGCATGGCAGAGACTGGAGCCCTCCGAGGGCGCATACGACCTTGAATGGCTTAAAGATGTAATAACTATATTTGCACGCCGCGGAATCGGAACGGTGCTTTGTATACCTACAAGCTGTCCGCCTGTCTGGCTGTTTCAGAAATATCCTGAGATTATGCCTTTGCAGTCAGACGGCAGAATCAGTATGTCCAGATGCATAAATTCTCCTGTTTTCCGTCAGTATGCCAAGAGAATAACGGAGGATCTTGTAA
>CALGTV010000120.1 GCA_937902395.1 uncultured Ruminococcus sp. | reverse complement strand
CATAATCCAGAACGCCGACCTTGTGCTTGCATTTTGGGACGGAAAGTCTAAGGGTACGAAGTTTGTGATTGATAGCTGTGAGAAGCTTGGGGTTGAGGTGAGGGTGGTTTTATTGTTGTGATTTGCTATTAAATATGGTATAATGTAGAAAATATCGTTTATTGTCCGTACAACTGGACAGTTGCTTATATATAATAGTATTATGGAGGTGTGTTTATATGCTTAATGAAGGTTTATACGAACAAGTCATATCAAAAGCACTCAGTTCAGAGCTTGAAAATCCCGAACAGATTGTTGATACAAATAAAATAGATAATGCCGAAGCCCCTGCTATCCTTGCGAAATATATTGCGGAGGTAGTTGAAAAGGGTTTGCGTCAGGTGCAGAGTAACGATATTTCTGAACAGTTAAAGCTTGCCAACAAAATTGTATCTACTGTTGCTGAGGTTACAGGCGACGACAAATTTGATGGTAATACTGTTGACGAACGCGCGGAACAGCTTTTGGCAGTTGTAAACCGTCAGAACAACATTTCTGCTGTCAGCGGAAAAATCAATATGACACGTCCCGAAACTTCTCTCGCTTCAAGTTCACTCTTTACAGGTTCACTTAACGAGCCGAGTATGATGACAGAGCTTAAAAAGGAAATTGTGTCCTGCAACAGAGTTGATATGCTTGTTTCCTTTATTAAATGGAGTGGTTTGCGTCTTATCATCGACGAACTGACGGAATTCACTCAAAATGGCGGTCAGCTCAGAGTTATCACTACTTCATATATGGGTGCAACCGACGTTAAAGCTATCGAAGAACTACGCAAGCTCCCGAATACTCAGATTAAGATTTCTTACAATACAAAATCAACACGACTTCATGCTAAGTCTTACGTTTTTTATCGTAACACAGGCTTTACAACAGCTTATGTTGGTTCTTCTAACCTTTCTAATGCCGCAATTTCAAGCGGTCTTGAATGGAACTTGAAGATTACAGCACACGACCTTCCTGAAACAATCAAGAAGATTTCGGCTACCTTTGACAGCTACTGGAACAGCAACGAGTTCAACGATTATAACGAAACCGACAAGGAACAGCTTGTTCAGGCACTTAGCGCTGAAAAGTATATGTCTCTTGACGACAACACCGATTACAGTTTCGACATCTTCCCTTACCCCTATCAGCAGTCAATTCTTGACAAGCTTGATGCAGAAAGAAAAATTCGTAACAAGTATAAAAATCTTCTTGTTGCCGCAACGGGTACGGGTAAAACAGTCATTTCTGCTTTTGATTACAGACGTTTTATGCGTGAAAATCCAGGCAAACCTTGCCGACTTCTCTTTGTTGCACATAGAGAGGAAATTCTCAGGCAGAGCATTAAATGTTTCCGTGGAATTTTAAAAGACGGCAATTTCGGTGAACTGTTTGTCGGCGGATATACTCCGAAAAGTCTTGACCACCTGTTTGTGTCAATCCAGACTTTGAATTCTCGCTCACTTACTGAAAAAACATCTCCTGATTTCTATGACTTTATTATAGTGGACGAATTCCATCACGCTGCTGCGCCTACATATACAGAACTTTTGCAGTATTACAAGCCGAAAATTCTTCTTGGACTTACTGCAACCCCTGAACGAATGGACGGAAAGAGTGTTCTTGACTACTTCGACAACAGAGTAGCGGCTGAAATCAGACTTCCCGAAGCTATTGACAGAAAACTTCTTTGTCCATTCCAGTATTTCGGTATCTCTGACACTGTTGACCTTACTGACGTTAAATGGTCAAGAGGTGGCTATGAACGCTCGGCGCTTTCTAATGTTTATACCGGTAACGATATACGCACAATGCTGATTTTAAAGCAGATTAACCGCATTGTTACGGATATGAGCAAGGTTACAGGGCTTGGCTTCTGCGTATCGAAAGAGCACGCTTTCTATATGGCTGAAAAATTCAATCAGGCTGGTATCAAATCAATGGCGCTTACTGCGGATAGTTCGCCTGAAGAAAGAAGAACCGCCAACAAGCGACTTGTCAGCGGTGAAATTACCTTTATTTTCGCAGTAGACCTTTATAATGAAGGTGTCGATATTCCTGAGATAAACACAATCCTTTTTCTCCGTCCTACCGAAAGTTTGACTGTATTTTTACAGCAGTTAGGCCGTGGACTTCGTTTATCCGAGGGCAAGGAATGTCTTACTGTTCTTGATTTTATCGGACAAGCTAACAAAAAGTACAGCTTTGAAAATAAGTTCTCTGCCCTTTTATCTGATAGTGGAAAGAGCGTTCAGAACGAAATCAAGAATGGATTTATCTCACTTCCGAAGGGTTGCTATATTCAGCTTGAAGAAAAAGCTGCTGAATATATCCTTGATAATATCAAGAAAAGCGTCGGAAATAAAATCGCTATCGTTGGTAAACTTTCTACTTTTGCCGATGATACAGGTCTTGAACTCACTCTCGAAAACTTCCTCACCTACTATCATATTGACTTTTCGGCTATTTACAACACCAAGAATAGCTTTGCAAGGTTATGTCAGATAGCAGGTGTTAAGTCTGAATTCGATGAAGAACTTGAAACTATAATGACAAAGGCATTCCCTCGTATTTGCAGCATAGATTCAAGACGTTGGATTGAATTTATAGTTGATTTCCTTCCCGAAATTGATAAGTATACTCTTGATGATTTCAGTGAAGGCGAAATCAGAATGTGGCAGATGTTACAGTTTACAATCTGGCAAAAAACTTATGAGGAATGCGGATTTGCTGACCTTCTCGAAGGCTTCAGGCAGCTTCAGAAATCGCCTGTTATGTTGGCAGAAATGCTCGATATTCTTTATTACAACTATGATAGAATCGACTTTGTTGATGAACAGGTTGACTTAGGCTTTGAATGTCCTCTTGACCTTCACTGCACATATTCGAGAGATCAAATTCTTGTTGCTCTTGACTTCTTAAAACCGAATACAGTCAGAGAAGGTACAAAATATCTGCCTGACAAGAAGGTTGACGTTCATTTTGTAACACTCAACAAAGCCGAAAAGGACTATTCTCCTACTACAATGTATAATGATTACTCTATCAATGATACATTGTTCCACTGGCAGAGCCAAAGCACGACATCTCAGGAAAGCAACACCGGTCAGCGTTATATGAAGCACAGAACAACCGGCGATATGGAGCTTTTATTTGTTCGTGAATACAAAAAAGACAAACTGGGCGCTTCTCCATACACATTCTTGGGATTAGCTGACTTTGTTAGCTGTGAGGGCTCGAAGCCGATGAATATTGTTTGGAAGCTCAAAAAGCCTATCCCTGCGAAATTCATCAAGAAAACGAATAAACTGGTGGTGGGATAATGACGGAAGTTGTTGCAGCTCTTATATGGGATAACGGCAAGTTTATGATATGTCAGCGTCCTGCCAACAAAGCAAGACCGCTTCTCTGGGAATTCGTCGGTGGAAAAGTTGAACCTGGCGAAACCAAAGAACAGGCTTTAATTCGTGAATGCAAGGAAGAACTTGACATTACACTTGAAGTTGGTGAGATTTTCACCGAAGCTGTTCACGAATATCCCGACATCACTATCAAGCTCACTGTATTTAACGCTAAAATCGCAGAAGGTGTGCCGAAACTCGTTGAACATAACGATTTGAAGTGGATTACGCCTGATGAGATACCACAGTATGAGTTTTGCCCTGCGGATGCGGTAATATTGAAGAAGATTCTTAATAAATGTATATAAAGATACCTCCCCGTTCTAAAAAAGAATGGGGAGGTTTTCTCATAATTCAGTAAAATGAATTTGCTGTTTTGCATTATTGGTTTGCATCAAGTTTTTGTTTTATAATTTCTAAACTTTTAAATCCGGAATG
>CALGTV010000119.1 GCA_937902395.1 uncultured Ruminococcus sp. | reverse complement strand
ACCGACGACCTACGCCTTACCAAGGCGTTGCGCTACCGACTGTGCCACATCAGCATCAACATTAAATATTATACAACATCTGTAATTAATTGTCAATAGGGAGGTATATATTTTTATGATTTAATTAAAAAATCCCTTGACATTTTTTGTGGGATATGTTATCATATAGAAAACGGTGAACGAATAAAACCTGTGGAAATATGCCTGTTCAGAGAGCTTTCGGTAGGTGTGAGAAAGACGGTATCACAGAGAATTACATTCGGGAGTTTCCCTGTTGAAACAAAGTAGGCGGGGGCGGGTTGGCGCGTTATAGCCTTTTGAGGTCGGGAGTTTTCCCGATAAACCGAGGTGGTACCACGAGTAATTTCGTCCTCGTACAGTTTTTGCTGTACGAGGATTTTTATTTTTAGGGAGGCAATATGGATATTAGAAAATTCCCCGATGAGAACAGTGTAAACAGTGCGATATCAGCTAATGAACCATTGCTTGCGGTTATTGCCTTTGACGGTAAAACTGCGATTGTAAGCCATATTGACGAAGCTGTGGAGCATCATATTCTGCTTATGAAAGCAGGCTTTAAGGATACGGATATTGACAAATATTTCCGCATAGTTTTTGATAAAAGCGGTGCAGACTGGACTTTTGTATGCCCTCCCGATTACAAGAATATTGCCTATAAGGATAAGCGTATTGAAGCCTTTTATAAGGACGGATTTTCAGTTATTTCGGATTTTCTGCACTCTATGGGCTACCTTGTGGGAATAAATATTCCCAAGCGTTACCGCAGACACCTTGACGCAATCAGCGATGAAAAAAGTACGCTATGAAAACAGTACCTGCAAAGACTATTCTGCATAAGAATAAAACATCGGATTGGTTCGGCAACGATTATAATATGAATTTATATCGTGGCTGCTGTCACGGCTGTATTTACTGTGACAGCCGTTCTGAATGTTATCACGTTGAGGATTTTGATACAGTTCACGCAAAAGAAAATGCTCTTGAAATACTGCGTGACGAATTGCGGAGAAAGGTGAAATCGGGAATTATAGGTACGGGAGCAATGAGCGACCCTTATAATCCTTATGAAAAAACGGAGTTGCTTACCCGTCACGCTTTAGAGCTGATTTCTGCTTACGGTTTCGGTTTGACGGTAATCACCAAAAGCGATTTTATAACACGGGATATTGATGTGTATAAGGAAATTGCGGAAAATTCCCCTGTGCTGTGTAAAATGACAATTACTACTGCTGACGATGATTTGTGCAGGATAATTGAGCCGAATGTTTCTGTTGCATCGGAGCGATTTGAGGCATTGGCGAAAATGGCTGACAGCGGACTTTTCACCGGGATTACTCTTATGCCTGTGCTCCCCTTTATTGAGGACAGCGTGGAAAATATCAGAAATATTGTCCGTACTGCCCACCAATGCGGAGTGCGGTGCATTTACCCATTTTTCGGGGTAACTCTGCGGACAAATCAGCGTGAGCATTTCCTCAACGAACTGGACAAGCGGTTCCCCGACAGCAATCTCCGACAGCAGTATATAAGCTATTACGGAAACAGATACGAATGTGTCAGCCCGAATATGAAAAAGCTGTGGAAAGTATTTACCGAGGACTGCGACAGATACGGAATAATCTACAATATGAAAAGCATTATTTCCGCCTATAAAATGGGGTATGGAGATAATCAGCTTTCGTTTTTCTAAGGGGGAAAATTATGAAAATTCTTGTAACAGGCGGAACAGTATTTGTAAGCCGATACACAGCGGAATATTTTGTGCAAAAGGGACACGAAGTGTATGTTCTCAACAGAAACAGCCGTCCTCAATCCAACGGTGTGCATCTCATTGAAGCTGACCGCCGACAACTGGGTGATAAACTGAAAAATATCCCTTTTGACCTTATTGTTGATGTTACTTCATATAACAAAGAAGATGTAGTGGATTTATTAAACGCTCTTGGCGATTTCGGCGAATATATTATGATTAGTTCAAGTGCGGTTTATCCTGAAACTCTCCCACAGCCTTTCACGGAGGATATGAAAACAGGCTATAACACTCATTGGGAGGCTTACGGCACAAATAAAATTGATGCCGAGGAATATCTCCTTGAAAATCTGCCGAAAGCTTATATAATCCGTCCCCCTTATCTCTACGGCAAGATGAATAATCTTTATCGTGAGGCATTTGTTTTTGAATGTGCAGAAAAAAATCTCCCCTTTTATATGCCAAAAGACGGCTCTCTTAAACTTCAATTTTTTGATGTTGAGGATTTGTGCAGGCTTATTGAGGCTATTGTTGAGAAAAAGCCCGATTATCATGTTATAAATGCTGGAAATTTACAGGCGATTAATGCGGCTGAATGGGTAAAGCTTTGTTATGGTATACTGGGAAAAACTGCGGATATACGCTATATTTCGGCTGAATACGAACAGCGGCAGTATTTCCCTTTCAGAGATTATGAATATTATCTTGATGTTACAAGACAAACAGAGTTACTCACCGATTTGAAGCCCCTTGAAATCGGCTTGAAAGAATCATATGAGTGGTTTAAAAACAATCGTGAACTGATAGTCCGCAAGGATTATTTCAGATATATTGAGGAAAATTTTTAATAAGAATTGTTTGAAAGGCGGTGGTATCCGTGAAATCTGCAATAGATTTCATCGCATATGATTCACTTTTGTAAGAAAACTTATGAAAGTGAGGAAATTTAAATGATTAGAAAAGCAAAAATGTCCGATATTCCGCAGCTTGCCGAGATTTACAGACAACTGCATAGTATTCATTGTGAAATAAGAAGTGATTACTATAAAATGCCTGATATTGATTTCTTTGAAAAGCAAATGAAAAAATTTATGGAAAATGAAGAACTGACGGTTTTTGTCTATGATAATAATTCCGAAATTATGGGATACGCAATTATCCTTTATGTAGAAATGACTGAACCTCTTAATTGTCCTTTCAGAAAATGCCTTATAGAGCAGTTTGCTGTCAATGAAAAAATCAGGCGAAAAGGCATTGGCAAAAAGCTTATGAATTACGTTAAAAAGCTTGCCGCTGAAAATAATTGTCAGTCGGTTGAGCTTGGAGTGTGGTGCGAAAACTATAACGCAGTTGAATTTTACTTAGAAATGGGATTTGTTCCACGCACATATAAAATGGAAATAAAAATTTAAAGGAGAATAAAAATTATGACTACTTTTGAAGAACTCAGACGCAGAGGTCTGCTTGCACAGCTGACCGACGAAAAGGAAATCGAGGAGCTTGTAAACGCAGGAAAGGCAACATTCTATATTGGTTTCGACCCGACAGCAGACTCCCTCCACGTAGGACACTTCATGGCACTCTGTCTTATGAAGCGTCTCCAGATGGCAGGCAACAAGCCTATCGTCCTCATCGGCGGCGGTACAGCC
>CALGTV010000118.1 GCA_937902395.1 uncultured Ruminococcus sp. | reverse complement strand
TTATTTTAACACATATTCTACGTTTGCGGTAGTCACAGGATTATTAGGCGGATACGTTTTAAATATCCCTATACAGAAAAAAGCCCCGAATATTTTCGAGGCTCTTATAATATTCAATTTTAAATTTAAGCGACTTTCATCACTTGTCTAAATTCTTTGTTGGACTCAATCCTTTCGGCTTAAATTTCATTGATACGGATATTTTTCATATATATCACTATCCTTTAACAAGGAGAATTATCAATAAAAGTAAATCAGTTTTCCATTGGAACATACCTCAAAATTCTTATTTTAAAGTTTAGTTTCAAGAAAAATTCATATTCTCATTGGACTCAACCTTTACATTATATTTGTGATATATCTAAAGACTCACGTCGAAATCTCAGTATTCCTGTACCTTTATGAGCTTAGATTAAAGCCGTAGATTTTAATTCAGCATTTACGTAGATTTCATAAACAAATCTTATTTTATTCACTTTCAATTAATGGAACAAGTCATATAGACCTATATTCCCACTTTTCTGATTTGATTACTTCATCATCACGTCGGCTTTACGCTGTGATTCAATAGATTGCTCCATCGGACTCACATCCCTTTCCGCTTAGAATAATTTACATTGAGGATAAACCTCAAACCAAGTAAACTTCGCTGGAGTAATTTTCTTTTGGCTTACTCCCTTTCCTTGATTATATGATACCATATATTTCAGTAAAAGTCAATAGAAATTATCTATATTTTATAATAAAACAGTGGATTTTATATACCTGCACAAACTTGCATTAATTCATATAGTAAACTTGCACAAGTTAATTTTTACCATACGTATACTTATCACCAATCATTACTAAAATTCAAAGTCATAATAAATATTTTTTCATTAAGAGTTGCAGTTATTTTCCCACCGAGCATTTCTGTAAACTGTTTGGCAATAGCAAGTCCAAGACCTGTATTGCCTTTTGTACGTGAAATATCCATTGTATAAAATTCATCAAAAATGTGCTCAATATCCGGAGGGTGTTCGTTCAACAGATTTTCAAAAACTATGGTAAATGATTCATCATTTTTTACCGTGATTTCAAGATTTCCCTTACCATGCTTCAAAGAATTACTTATAAGATTATCGAAAATTCTGAGAAGCATATTACGATTCGAATTAATCATCAGTTTGTGGTTATTGCAATTCAAAATAACCGCCCTGTTTCTGTCGCAATAATCATCATAATAATGAACAATAGCTTCTTCAAGAACAGATACGAGATTTAATTCTGTTTTTTCTGGCGGTTTTCCGCTTGAAATTGTCTGGGATAGTTCAAAAAATGAATTTATAAGTTCTTCGAGACGAATCAGACGATTTTCAATAATAGTGATTTCACGTTGTTTTTCTTCTTCGGATATGTCTGAATTCTGCAAAATATTTATATATCCCATAGCTGATGTCAGCGGTGTACGAAGGTCATGGGATATATTTGTCATCATCTGTTCAAGAGCGTGATTTTTCTTCTGATAATCTATTTTAAGTGTGCGAGTATCTTTAATGAGCTGATTTATTTCGTTAATCAGCTTATCTGCGGAGCCGTTTTCAGAATGTATGAGAGAATTTGTATCTGTACTTTTCAGTTCATGAAGCTGTTTTCTTATAGAACGGATTTCAGCAGCTTTCAACAGGTAAAGGGCAAGCCCGACAGCTGCCCCAATCCCCAATATTATAACGACAGCTGTCATGGCTGCACCTCCTTATTCAAGTTCTCTTTTTGTAAAACTGAAATAGCCTATGAAAAGCGATAAAATAATTATCAATGCGCTTATAAGAAAGCATTTTACAATATAGTCGCTGCTGTAATCAAGGGCAAGTCTGCTTAACATTGTGCTTGTTTCGTATGTGAGCAACTTTTCTGCAATCTTTTTTGTACTACTAATGCCGTATAACGCAAGGGCAGCAGATGTATAAACAATAGGCGTAATTATAGTTACAGAGTTGAATGCTGCGCCTTTACGAAGCAGAAATGCAAGACCTATAAAGAGAGAAACTATAGCAGCCATTAATGGAAACTGTCTGAAAAATGCTCCTGAAAATTCACCGAAGGTTGAGCTGTAATCCTCGCCGTTTATAAGGCGATTTGCAAAATAGTAGGCATAATTTGCAAATACGTAGGAAAAAAGCGTATATCCCATAGTGAAAATGTATTTTGAAATGAAGAAATTCTTTTTGCTGATAGTGGAACTGATAGAATTTTTTATGGTGTGTTCGCTGTATTCACCGCAGATAATGCTGAATACAGGAAATATATTGAGAAAATAAAAAGTGAAATTCATAGCTACAGCACCAATGTCAATCTGTAAGCTTTCATCATACTCAAGCGGAGCTCCCAGCGATATGCCGCCATAACTCTTATATGCAATATTTAATATATATGTGACTAATACAATAGCCCAGTAAAGATAAAATCCCTTTGTTTTTGTTATGCGGTATAAATCCGCTTTAATAAGATTTAACATGATTATGCCTCCCCAACAAGCTGTTTGAAATATTCTTCAAGTGATACACCTGATTCGTGGATTCCCGTAACATTAATTCCATTCTGAAACAAAGTTTTATTAAGGATTTCTGTTTTAGCGTTTTCGTCATAGATACGTATTTCATCTTCTGAAATCACCTTATAATCGGTAATATTCAGTTTGCTTTCAAGAGTTGCAGCAGCTTTTTTGGTATCATCGGTTGTTATAACAATACAGCGGATGCATTCTTTATCAAGTTCCTCTTTTGTAATCTCTTTCAGCACTTTGCCGCCGTCAATAAAAAGGAAACGATTAGCTACTGCATACAGTTCCGAGAGGATATGGCTGGAAATAATCAAAGTTACTCCACGTTCCTGTGAAAGCTTGCGGAAAGTATCACGGAGTTCGCTTATACCAATGGGATCAAGACCGTTTATAGGCTCGTCCAGTATGATAAGGTCAGGATTATCCAGAATAGCAAAAGCAATTCCCAGACGCTGTTTCATACCGAGGGAGAATTTACGGAATTTTTTATTTTTTGCCTCGGTGAGATTCACCAGTTTCAGTGCCTCGTCAATCTGTGATAAATCGGTAATCCCTTTCTGGAGACAGTAATATTTCAGATTCTGATATGCTGTCATATTTCCGAAAAAAGCAGGATTTTCGATAAGACAGCCGATACGGCTTTTTTCTTTTGCAGCAGCAGAACCTGATTTGCCGAACAGTTCAAAAGTTCCGCCTGTCTGTTCAGTAAGACCTGTGACCACCTTCATCAGAGTTGTTTTTCCTGCGCCGTTTTTACCGATAAGACCGTAGATATCCTGATGATATACGGTCATATTTGCATTGTCAAGGGCAGTGAATTTTCCATACTGTTTTGTCAGACTGTTTGTCTGTAACACAATTTCATGCATTTATGTAACCTCCTTGAATTTTTGTGTTATCCTTTCAACAATTACATTATAGCATGAAAGTCTAAAAAAACACTTAAATCAAATCTTAAAAAAGTCTGAAATTTATTTTTTCAGACGATAGCCGATTCCCCAGACAGTTTCGATATATTCTTCGTCGGGATTACATTCTTTCAGCTTTTTTCTCAGTTTGCTGATATGTACATTAAGTGTATTGTCATCAGCAGAATTTTCATAGTCCCAAACAGTGTCATATATCATACTTTTAGTGCAGGTTCGTTTAGGATTCTCCATGAGCATTTCCAGCAGTGCAAATTCATGCTTTGACAGTTCAATTTCCACTCCATTGCATATAACAGAAAAATCCTCTGTGTTCAGTTCTATGTCTTTGTATTTAAGATTTCCCAATTTTCCGCTGTTTGTATTCATTCGGAGTCTTGCAGCAATTCTGGCAAGAAGTTCATCATTGTGAAATGGCTTTGTTATATAATCATCTGCACCGAGAGAGAACATATCCACTTTTTTATTTACATCGTGAATTGCACTCATAATGATAACAGGAACATTATGCTTGTTTTTCAGTTCTTCGATAATTTCTTCCCCTCTTTTTCCGGGAAGCATAAGGTCAAGAAGTATCAGATTCACTTTGGTATTATGAGCGAGTATCCCCTCTGTTCCTGAATACGCACTTATAGTACTGTATCCGTTTTGTTTAAGAAGAATGTGAAGCATATCATTAATCTCAACGTCATCCTCTATAATAAGAATTGTATTATTCATTTCATCACCTCTGACATTTATTATATAATATAAAAACCTAGAAGTCAATATTTTTTTGTTCTGATATTGCTTTGTCTGTTTTATTGTGATATAATTATTAATAGATTAAGAGCAAATATTCAATGGGGGGCATAACAATGAATGTACTTGTAGTAGAAGATGACAAGGAAATAAATAGACTTATACGTGACTATCTTTCAGATAATAATTATAGCACAATATCTGCTGAAAACGGACTTGATGCTATTCGCATTATACGCGACGATAATGAAATAGACCTTGTTATTCTTGACCTAATGCTCCCCTTTAAAAGCGGAGATATGGTGTTGCAGAATATCCGTGAATTTTCCGATATTCCTGTAATTATTGTATCCGCAAAAAGTACGGTGCAGTCAAAAATTGACGCAATCCGTATGGGTGCTGACGATTATATAACAAAGCCTTTCGATTTAGATGAACTGCTTGTTCGTGTGGAAGCCGTTCTTCGACGTTCAAAAAAAAGTATTAATTCAGATAATAAAACTATTCTGTCATACAAAAAATTAACCCTTGACAGAAACAGCGGAACGGCGACAGTATGCGGAAATCCCCTTGTGCTGACAAGCAAGGAATATGCAATTTTAGAGCTTATGTTACTCAATCCGAAAAAGCTTTTTTCAAAGTCAAATCTCTTTGAAAGTGTATGGCATGAACCGTATTACAAGGAGGATACCACAATAAAAGTACATATGAGTAATATCCGAAACAAGCTGAAAAAGCTCGATAATTCGCAGGAATACATTGAAACAGTCTGGGGTATGGGATATAAATTAGCGGATTAACACCAATCACTCAAAACTTTACCTTTTCTTAACCTTTTCCTTTACCATTTCTTTACATCGGAGATTTATAATATAATTACAAACAGGGCTGAGATGTCCTGAAATCCAAAAAATCACAGAAAGGGTGGTAAAAATGAACGTATTAGAGCTGAAAAATTTAAGCAAAAAATACGGAAAAGCAACCGTAGTCGACAATTTCAGCCTTAACGTGGAAAAAGGTCATATCTGTGGTCTGATTGGTCCAAATGGTGCAGGTAAGACAACAATTATGAAAATGATGGCAGGTCTTGCCTCTCCCACAAGCGGAGAAATAGGATTTTTCGGCAAAAATGACAATCTTGACCTAAGCAGAAAGAGAATGGCATTTATGCTTGAAGCACCAATCATTGACAAAAGTATGAATGCAAGGCAGAATATGGAGTATGTCCGCTATGTCAAAGGGGTTGCCAACAAAAAGAAAATCGACGAAACGCTTGACTTTGTTGGACTTCACGATGTGGGCAAAAAAGCCGCAGGCAAATTCTCCCTCGGTATGACTCAGCGTCTTGGAATTGCTATGGCACTTCTCACAGAACCTGAAATTATGGTGCTTGACGAGCCTGTAAATGGTCTTGACCCTGAGGGTATTGTGGAAATCCGCCTTATGCTGAAAAAGCTTTCGGAGGAAAAAAACGTAACCATTATCATTTCAAGCCATATTCTTTCGGAATTGTCAGAACTCTGCACCGATTTTTCAATTATCAACCACGGCAAGCAGATTGAAAATCTCAGCAGAGATGAGCTTATGGCGAAATGCCGCAGCTACTATGCAATCCGTACAAACGACATTAACCGCACAGCCGCAGTTATTGAAGATAAACTTGGGACAAAGCAGTACAAGGTCATTCACGGCGATGAAATCCGCCTGTTTGACTTCCTTGATAATGTTGAAAAAGTTTCAAAAACGATTACAGACAACGGACTTATCCTCACGAAATTCATCAGTGAGGGCGAAAGTCTTGAAGAATTCTATTTATCAAAGGTAGGTGTTGAACATGAGTAAACTGATTAAGGCTGAATTTTACAGAGTTTCACATTCGGGAATATTCCTTAAAATATTTATCGTAATGGGATTATTTCCGCTTCTGATGGTATTTATTTCACTCAGCAACTTTGATGAAAGAAATATGTTTAGTGTTTTATATATGTATTCCCAGGACGGAGGCTTTCTGATTTCAGGCTATGTGGGAATTCTTCTCTCGGCTATGATTTCAAATATGTATCAGAACAGAACCTATTACTATGAGATTATGGACGGTGCAAACACACATCATATTATCCTCAGCAAGATTATTGTCTATGACATTATTTCAGCGGCAGTGCTTATTATCCCTACAATTATCGTCTTTATTGTTATGGGAAATTCATACCCTATGGGCGGTCTTGAAGAAATCGGCACAACTGTATTCCTCGGAATTCTGATTATTATGAATATAGTCAACTGCACAATATTTATTACAATGCTTATCAGGCATATCCTTGGCGGACCTGTTCTGAACTATACGCTGGGAATTTTCCCTACGATGGCTTATATGACTCTGCCTGAATTGGTGGATGACCACGAAAAGATAATCGATGTTCTGAGCTTTCTGCCTCATACACAGTTTACGGAATTTGTAAAGCCAGAATATGAAACGGATTTTATTGTAAAGGTTATAGGCGGCTTTGTTGTATGCTTTGCCGTATTGTATGCACTTACATATGCAAGCTACAAGAAAAAGAATTTTAAATAAATTTTCAAGAAAAAAGGAGGTAGATTATGGATTTCACAAAAATTATTATAATCTGCCTCTTTGTGCTTTTTTTCATATTTTTCCTGAAATATATTATATTGAAAAAGCAGATTAAAAGCTTCGGCAGGCAAGTAGAAAGTCGTAAGGATGTTGAATATGGCAGTCCGATTAAGGTTGATAATTTCGACAGGGATATTGTTGAACTTGCTGTAAAACTAAATGAGCATACGGATATTCAGCGTTCTCTTGATGTGGAATACAAGCGGAGCAAAGAACAACTGAACAATGTAATATCTGGAATATCCCATGATTTCCGTACTCCCCTTACTGCCTCTCTTGGATATTTGCAGATGATAAAAAAAAGCGGTGAGCTGACAGAAAAAAATGCGGAATATCTTGAAATTGCCCTGCAAAAGAACA
Organism: uncultured Ruminococcus sp.; assembly: GCA_937902395.1. Lineage (GTDB taxonomy): Bacteria > Bacillota > Clostridia > Oscillospirales > Ruminococcaceae > Ruminococcus. The sequence continues at coordinate 15,931 of CALGTV010000118.1, read as the reverse complement.
CCTATTTAAAGGAGCTTTCAGACGAATTCTTTGAATTGTCTAAAATTGAAAATGGACGTGAAGAGATTGTCAATGAAAATATAAATCTCAGCAATCTGCTGTCAGATTTGATTATGGAACAATATAGCTGGATGCAGGATAAAAATATTGCTCCTGATTTTGATATTGCTGACGGTATTGTTATCAAAAGTAATCCAAGGTATATAATGCGTATTGCGGAAAATCTGTTTTCAAATGCCGAAAAATATGCGCATAGCAGATTCGGATTATCTCTTACTGAGTGTGGTGGAAAGGTGATACTCTCTGTTTTCAATGATACTGAAGATAGCATGGATATCGATATAAAACGAGTATTTGAACCTTTTTATAAGCCGTCATCACGTAATAAAAGCGGTTCTGGACTTGGACTCTATGTTGTAAAATGTCTCTGCGAAAAGCTGAACGCTAATGTTTCTGCTAATTTTGACGAAAAGAATAATTTCAGAATCACTATAGAGATTCCCTAAAAAGCGAAACATAAATTAAGGCAATACTACACAAAGCTTGTGAGGTATTGCCTTAAATCTTTTTAGAGGTTTGATTCAAAAACCTCTTTATACCAATCCCTAAAATGTTAGTAGACAAAGATGATGAGCAGAAATGATGTATGTCAAGGCGGACGACGAAAGCATACTGTCGTATGGTGAGAAAGTCCAACGATGACATACTGCATTTTTGCCATTAGATTTGTCTACTGTTGTTTCAGGGATTAGTATAAATATGTGCTAACGCATAATAATCTGAAAGGCGCTGTAAAAAAATAAAAAACTGCTGTCACGCATTTTTTTATTTTTTTACAGCGCCTTTGAATTTATTCTATAACAATAAATGAATCTCTGACAGTTTCGCATACCTCAGCAAAATATCCTGCGGATTTCAGTGAATCCACGCATTTCCCCGCTTTTTCGGCAGTATCAAATATACCGAAAACAGCAGAACCGCTGCCTGTCATACAAGCCGCATTCGCTCCGTGTGCAACCATTTTTTTCTTTATATCCTCAACTTCATCAAGCTTTATTGCAGATTCAAAGAGATTGCCAATATATCTGCACGTATCTGAACCTTCAGTTATAGCATTTACAAGTCCCTGTACATCGGGGTGGCTGGGGTTTACAAGGGAATCCACAGCGTTATAAGCCTCTGCGGTAGAAACGCCCTCCTTACCCTTTGCGATAACAAGGATTTTTCCGCTGAAATCAGCAATGGGAGTGATTTTTTCGCCGATTCCCTCAACATATGCTGTTCCGCCTGTCAGGAAAAACGGGACATCTGCACCAATTTTTTCGGGAGCGCTGAAACTCTTTTCCGTGAGCTTAGACAGGCAGTATATAACCGCCGCCGCGTCTGTGCTTCCGCCACCCATGCCTGCCTGTGAGGGAATCCCCTTTTTTATGTGGATACGGCAGCCATTGTTCAGCTTGTTTTCCTCAAGGAATTTGCGTGCTGTCTTGTAAGCGATATTGCGTTCATCACATGGAATCTCATCGGATACTGCAAACTTTTCGGGAACTTCACAGGTAAGGATGATATCACTCTCTGTCAGCTCAACAGAAATTTCATCATAAAGTCCTACTGTCTGAAATACGCTTTCGATTGTATGGTAGCCGTTTGGCAGCTTTCCTGTAACATCGAGAGCAAGATTGATTTTAGCCGCAGCCTTAACCCTCATTTTTTTCAGCCTCCAGACGCTTGATGAACTTTTCAATACGTGAAATAGCTTCCATGAGATGCTTTAATGAGTAAGCGTAAGAAATTCTTATATATCCCTCTCCTGAATCGCCAAAAGCACTTCCGGGAACAACCGCAACCTTTTCTTCAAAGAGGAGCTTTTCACAGAATTCCTCACTTGTAAGACCTGTGCTCTTTATGCAGGGGAATACATAGAATGCGCCCTCAGGGTTAAAGCAGGTAAGGCCAAGCCTGTTAAATTCGCTTACAAGATAGCGGCGGCGGATATTATACTCCTCAACCATTTTTGCAACCTCGGAATCGCAGGAATTAAGGGCTTCAATAGCCGCATTCTGACTGATATAGGGACTGCACATAATGCCGTACTGGTGGATTTTGAAAATTTGACTTATAATCGGCTCAGGAGCGGCAACGTAACCAAGTCGCCAGCCTGTCATAGCGTATGCTTTTGAGAAACCGTTTACATATATTGTACGCTCAGCCATATCGGGCAATTCGATTATCGAACAATGAGTGCGTCCGTATGTAAGCTCAGAGTATATTTCATCTGAAAGCACCATTATATTCGTGCCGCGGAGGAATTCCGCAATGGGTTCCAAGTCCTCGCGAGTCATAATCGCACCTGTGGGATTGTTTGGGAATGGGAGTATAAGCATTTTTGTTCGCTCTGTTACCTTATCCTTTAAATCTTCAACAGTAAGCTTGAAGTTGTTTTCAATTCGTGTAGGAATCGGAACAGCAACACCTCCCGCGAGCTCTACAAGGGGAGCATAGCAGACAAAACATGGCTCAACAATAAGAACCTCATCGCCGATGTCGATTATTCCGCGTACAGCAAGGTCAATAGCCTCTGAACCTCCGACAGTAACAATTATCTGATTTGCAGGGGCATATTCTACTCCATGCTTTTTCTTCAGACGATTTGAGATAGCCTCACGGAGAGGAGCAATACCCAGATTCGGACCGTAAACGACCTGTTTTCGTTCCAGAACCTTTATAGCCGCATTTCGAATTACCCATGGAGTTGAAAAATCAGGCTCACCTACACCAAGGGAAATTACTCCCTCCATTGTAGCGGCAATATCGAAAAATTTACGGATTCCCGAGGGTTTAACATTTTTTATTTTATTTGACAGAACTTTATCGTAATCAATCACTTTTAACCAAGTCCCCTTTCATCAGCCTGCTCGCTGTCTATGAATATACCCTTTTCCTTATATTTTTTCAGCAGGAAATGAGTAGAAGTTGACAATATACCCTCAATAGTTGCAAGACGCTCTGAAACAAAGAATGCAACGTCTTTGAGGTCGCTGCCCTTTACCTCAACGGAAAGGTCATATGCGCCTGATGACATGAGGCTTACACTTTCAACCTCGTCATAAACCATAATCGTTTTGGCGATATCGTCAAAGCCGCAGTCGCGCTGGGGTGTAACTTTAAGCTGAATAGTTGCATAAACGGTGGATTTGTCAAATTTATCCTCATCAAGAATTACGCTATAGCCCTTGATAATGCCCTCATTTTCAAGCTTTTTGATTTCCGCGGCTGCCTGTGCGGCTGATATACCAAGGATTTCTCCAAGTGCCGCGTCAGATATACGGGCATTCTGCTGTAAAATTCCGATAATTTCGTTTCTCATTTTCTTCAAATCCTTTCATCAAGTATTGGGTAAAAGTTTTATATCAATATCACCTATCAGCTTTTCGCGGAAAGTAATTTTCCATTGCACATCGGACACAGGCTCAAAGCGCAGTGCTGACAGTGCAGCGTGCTTATTTTCGTCGCTTTTGGCTGAGGTGAATATTGCTGTAGGACCGTCAGCGCCGCCGATTATTCCCATAGCAACGCTGTAATCTGATTGCGGTGCATAGGGCATACGGGGCATTTTCTTTGGCTGTTCGTTCTGCTGAACATCACTGATATGCATTTTGGTATCAGGAATATCGGGTTCAAGGGTATACACCATAACCCAGTGATGACGGGGAAAGATATATTCCTCATTTGCAAAGGCATTTTCCGCCAGTTCCTGCTGTTCGTATTCCATTACGGTCAGGGTATGCTCAGTTTTCGTTATTGGGTGGGTGAAAATTATTACATCATTCACCGCAGGATTTTCAAAGGATATACCGCTGATTGAAACGGGATATGCTTTTAGTTTCAGGTCAATTGATTTTATCACAGGCTTTCTTGCCGTCGCCCACGGAAATGAACAGCGGTATAACAGCCATGATTTTTCTTTATCAAGGTTATAATGGGAGACTATATTTTCCGATTCTTCGGTATTTTCCATGCCGCTGTACAGAATATCGGCTGAAATCCACGATAAAGAACAGCCATGTTCGCTTCTGAGTTTTTTTTCGTTGACTGTGATTGACGCTCTGAAATCAAGGGACATGGGATTTTCGTCCTCGATTTTACGGCGCATATCAAGAGGAATGTCGTATTCTCTGTCGCGGTAAGGCTCATATTTTTTGAAGAAATCTTTAAGCTTCTGCTGATTTACTTCAATGCAAAAATCAGCAACAAGACCTTTTCCACAGGCATAAATCGCAGGGATATGCCATATTCCGCCGCCCCATTCAAAGACGGTATTCACAGGGATTTCCGTTCCGCCCCTGCCTTTTTGTCTATAAAATCCGCCCTCATAGCAGACTTTCCAGATATTATTCATATTAGTTTATCCTTATGAAAACAGGCTGTCTTTTCTTGAAATAGCATATTTCGTTGAAGCCGGCTGCTTTTGCAAGTTCGATTCCGTCAACAATATTTGCACCTAAATCGCGAACCTTGTGAGCATCGGAGCCTACGGAAATTATTTTTCCGCCAAGCTCACGGAAAAGCTTAATATATTTAAGTGAAGGAAAAGTTGTACCGAAGCCCTGACGGATTCCGGAGGTATTGATTTCAATGCCCTTTCCCTTATCGGCAAGAGTACGGAGACTTTCGGCAATAATTTCATCGAAAAGCTTCATATTCGGGGTGATGTTATTGCGTATCTTCATGTATCTCAGACAATAGGTGAGATGTCCCAGAACATCGAATTTTCCCCATTTGCACAGTTCGTACACCTCAGTGAAATAATTCTCCAGAAGCTTGTTTATTTCATCTGTAGTCATACGGTAATAGTTTATGTAGTAAAAGTCCTGTTCATTAGTTATCTGATGAATTGAGCCGATAATGAAATCAAGTCGTGGGTCACTGATACATTTTTCAGCAATATCAAGAGCAGCGACAGGTTGTCCCAGTTCCGTACCGCAAAGGAGATTGAATCCCTTATATTTCTCTTTCAATTCAGTAACAGCAGAAATTGAGGCTTCGAAATCGTCTTTATAATTGAAATAGTCGAATAATTCTGTATCCTCGTAATGCTCTTTAGGATACCAACAGTTACATTCGCAATGGTCTGTTATTGCATAGGCGGCTAAATTCAAATCCCTTGCCTTTTCAATCATAGCAATGATATCGGCATCAGAATCCATGGAATACTGTGTATGTGTGTGACAGTCGATTAACTGCAAAATAACACCTCGTTTCAGAAGAATATATCTTATTATAACATATTTTCATATAGATTTCTACCTTTTCAGCAAAAAAATACAGATTAAAAAATAAAATTAATAATACCCCTTTATTTTTTCATATTTATATGTTATAATAGAGTATGATAATTTTTTGACAACTCATATGTTGTCGGACGGAGGTTTTTATATGAGAGCTGTTATAACTGTTATAGGTAAGGATAATGTGGGAATTCTCCACAAGGTAAGCGGAGTATGCTCCGAGAAAGGCGTAAATGTCATCGAGGTAACACAGAGTGTTTTACAGGATATGTTCGCCATGATTATGCTTGTTGATATCACTTCCATGACTGCCGACTTTGCAGAACTTGTTGACGATATGACAAGTCTTGGAGAAAAGCTTGGTCTGTCTATACATACCATGCACGAGGATATCTTCAATTCAATGCACAATGTATAAGAGAGGTTTTATAGATGCTTAACGTATATAATATACTTGAAACTATCCGCATGATACAGGACGAATGTCTTGATATCCGTACAATCACTATGGGTATATCACTTCTTGACTGTATCGATACTGATATTGACAAAGCCTGCGAAAAGGTTTACAATAAAATCGTTTCAAAGGCAGGAAATCTTGTTGCTGTGGGACAGCGTATCGAAAAGGAATACGGAATCCCGATAGTAAACAAGCGTATCTCTGTAACTCCTATTGCAATGCTTGCGGCGGCTTGTCCTAATGATAATCCCGTAAAATTCGCAAAGGCACTCCAGAGAGCAGCAGATACCTGCGGAGTAAACTTCATCGGCGGATATTCCGCACTTGTACATAAGGGCTTTTCCGCAGGAGACGAGGCGCTTATACGTTCAATTCCCGAGGCTCTTGACGTTACACAGAATATCTGCTCATCTGTAAATATCGGCTCTACAAAGTCCGGTATAAATATGGACGCTGTAAAGCTTATGGGCGAAATCGTAAAGGAAACTGCTGAAAGAACAGCAGACCGCGACTGTATCGGTGCGGCAAAGCTTGTTGTATTCTGTAACGCTGTTGAGGATAATCCCTTTATGGCAGGCGCATTCCACGGCGTAGGCGAGCCTGACTGTGAAATTCACGTTGGTGTATCAGGTCCCGGAGTTGTGCGCGCAGCTCTCAGCAAATATCCCGACGCATCTATTAATGAGCTTGCTGATATTATCAAAAAGACAGCATTCAAGATTACACGTATGGGACAGCTTGTAGGCGCAAGAGCATCAGAGCTTCTTGGTGTGCCTTTTGGAATCGTTGACCTTTCACTTGCTCCAACTCCCGCAGTTGGCGACAGTGTGGCACATATCCTTGAAGAAATGGGACTTGAAATGTGCGGAACTCACGGTACAACAGCATGCCTTGCAATGCTCAACGACGCTGTTAAAAAAGGCGGCGTAATGGCATCTTCAACAGTTGGCGGACTTTCAGGTGCATTTATCCCTGTTTCAGAGGACGCTGGTATGATTGATGCGGCAGTTGCAGGTGTTCTCAGCCTTGAAAAGCTTGAAGCAATGACAGCTGTATGCTCTGTAGGACTTGATATGATTGTTGTACCCGGCGAGACTTCTCCCGAAACAATTTCCGCTATTATCGCTGATGAAGCGGCTATCGGCATGGTAAACATGAAAACAACAGCAGTACGTCTTATCCCTGCTGTTGGCAAAAAAGAGGGTGAAATGCTGGAATTCGGCGGACTTCTTGGAAGCGGTCCTGTTATGCCTGTCAAGGATAAATCTCCAGCTAAGTTTATCAACCGCGGCGGAAGAATTCCTGCACCTATGCACAGCCTGAAAAACTAATGAATATAATTCTTGAAATGTTCGGGCTGACGGGTAAAATATCCGTCAGCCTGCTTTCTTCGGGGCATATTAACAAAACATATCTCTGTGAGTGCGACGGCAGAAAGTATATATTGCAGTCGCTGAACAGGGACATTTTCCGTAGTCCCGAAATTGTCATGAGGAATATTTCTGCTGTTGAAACGGCGTTTGAAAAATATTCTGATGAAATGGTTTCTGTGCCTCATTATTTAAGCTGTGAGGGCAGGAATTACATTGAGCATAGCGGCGAAATATGGCGGATTTATGAGTATACCGAGGATAACAGCGGATATTCCCCATATCGTCACGGTTTTGCAGTGGGACGTTTTTTGAAAATTGTTAATTCCTGTAAAATATCCCTTGAAACTGTGCTGAATCTCCATAATTTCGTGGATATGGGACTGCCCATGCGTAATATCCACGGAGACACAAAGGCAGATAATATCATTTTCGGTGAAAGGCTGACGGTTATTGACCTTGATACCGCTATGCAGGGGTATATCTGCGCTGATTACGGCGATATGATACGCTCTGTGACGGCTGCGGAGTTCAGCCTGTCTGCTGTCTATGAGGCTACAAGAGGCTTTGCTGAGGGGCTTGTCGGACTTCTCACTGTGGAGGAAATTGACTCTCTATACAGCGGAATTGTGATGATTATTTCTGAATTGGCGGAACGTTACAGCGGCGGACAAAAAAATTTCCCCAACAAGACGGCAGAGCAATGCCTTGTAAGGGAAAGGGAACTAAAAGCTCAGTTAGAAGCTATTGAAAGCTGTGGAAATGAAATAAGAGAGATTATAAATAAATGTTTTGAAAAATAACCCGTGAAGATTTTATTCTCCACGGGTTTTGTTTTATATTTGGAAATTTGCTTTTACATATTCTATAATCGCAAGCTCAGAATCCGCGTCAGCCTTTATTGGATAGGATTTTTCCATTTTGTATGCAAGCTGATATTCTTTTTCGGCAAGTTCCGTATTTTTCTCAATAATGAGATAGTACGCATAGAGCAGCTTGCGGCGTGAAATCATAGTTTTACCAGACGCTTTGACGTAATTTTGCAGTTCCTTGTTGTAAATTTCGTCAATTTCTTCTCTGGGAGCGCCATTGACAATTTTACAAAAAAGCAATTCGCAAGAATACTCATTTACATATAATTTGGGAAGATTCGGATTTTCAAGTGTTTTTTCGTACTCTTTTCCTGCTTCATCAAATTTCATTTCGTCCATAAGCCTTGCGGTCTGGAGAGAAGGCATTGTTGCTGATAAATGGTCTTTCTGGTTTTCGTCATGTTCAAAAAGCTCATCCGGCATATCCTTTAATCTTGTACCGCTGTTCAGCAGTGCGTTTATTTTGAACTGCCTGTACAGAACCCCTCTTGCATAGGGATTTTTTGCCATTGCAAGTATATTCATTCCGTCGTTAGCTACACCAAAATCCAAAGGTATGAGATTAATAAATCCTGTAAATGCAGAATAAAGTGCAAAAACGATAAGAACCGCCTTTATTAAATCATTTTGTATAATAAATATAAAAGGAACACAAATCAAAGCCGACAGCAGATTGAAAAATCCTCCGCCGAAATTATACCAGAAATATGGTACATCTTCGGGATTATTCACTTCGGGAGGTGTCATGAGACACTGTCCGCCTGTACCAGCAATGGAAAATTTCTTGAATTTCAGCCCCTGTTCTGTTTTTTGCAGAACGAGCGAACCGATTCTGAATGACAGATATTTATATCCCGTGGCAAGCCCCATAACAAGATGACCTGCCTCATGGATAATTGTAGTCAGCAAAATTGAAACATATAATGAAAGAAAAACTATGGCAATTCTTAAAAGGTAAGTGCCTTTATCATCAACAGTATCCAGATTCTTTCCTATTTTCACGCCAAGCAGAAATCCTGCTATTATGAATAGAATGAAAACTATTATTTTTGCAATATTTTTATTTTGTTTGGGTTTATCCGCCACTTACTTAACCTCAACAGTCCAGTTGAAAGTATCCTCAATTTTACCCCACTGAATGCCTGTCATTGTATCATAGAGCATCTGGGAGATAGCACCAATCTTGTTACCATTAATTTCCATAACCTTGTCATTCCACTTGAGATGACCAACGGGGGAGATAACAGCAGCAGTACCTGTGCCGAATACTTCGTCAAGCTTGCCTGCGTCGTAAGCGTCAGCGATTTCCTGAATGGAGATACGTCTCTCGGAAACCTTAATACCCTTTGACTTACAAACCTCGATAGCAGACTTTCTTGTGATACCGGGGAGGATTGAACCCTGAAGTGCAGGAGTTACAACTTCGCCGTCGATAACGAAGAAGATATTCATAGCGCCAACTTCCTCGATGTATTTCTGCTCAACACCGTCAAGCCAGAGAACCTGAGCATAGTTCTGCTTGTGAGCCTCGTCCTGACCAATGAGAGATGCAGCGTAGTTACCGCCTGTCTTAGCGTAACCCATACCGCCTCTTACAGCGCGGACATATTTATTCTCAACGTAGATATTTACAGGGTTAAGACCGCTTGCATAGTAAGCGCCGGAGGGTGAAAGGATAATCATAAAGAGATACTGGTCGCCGGGCTTAACGCCGAGGAATGGGTCACAAGCGAAGATAAAGGGACGGATGTAAAGGGATTCGCCGTCCTTTGAGGGAACCCAGTCCTTTTCAACTTTGAGAAGCTCCATAAGACCTTCCATAGCCATATCAATGGGAAGCTCAGGAATAACAAGTCTCTCGTTGGACTGGTTAAGTCTCTTGAAGTTTTCTTCGGGACGGAAAAGCTGAATCTTGCCGTCAGCTGTGCGGTAAGCCTTCAAGCCCTCGAAAACAGTCTGACCGTAGTGGAGACACATAGCAGCAGGTGAAAGCTCAATAGGAGCATATGGGCGGATTTCAGGGTCATGCCAGCCCTGTCCTGCTGTGTAGGACATAACGAACATATAGTCAGTGAAGATGTGACCGAAGCCAAGAGCCTGGTCGGGTGCAGGCTTAGCCTTTAAATTCTGTGATTCAATAAATTTGATTTCCATAATTCATTACCTCTTTTTAATATAACTCAGATTTGTCAGCGGAGAAATAATTTTTTTCGTAGATTTTTTTGCATATAACTGTTCCCACAGCCGCCGCGCTTATAAGCAGAGCAGTTGCAGACAGTGAAACCGTCAAGGCTATAATTGCTTTTTTTGACATAATGATACCTCCGATTACAAATAAAATCCAGACAAAAATGTCCATAAAATAATTATAGCATATTTTATATTAAATTTCCATAAAATCGGAATAAAAAATCTGCACAAAATAAATTGAAAATTTTGTGCAGATTTTTGTATTATTCGTCATATGTGCGGACGCGGAGAGTTGCACCAAGGCTTTCAGCGACGTTGCGGGAAGCCTCAATCTGTTCAGAGGGGATAACATCCACAACAGACATAACAATCTGAGATTTTCCTGTTTTTACGCAGTCTGCGGTAAATTTTTGCATAGCCTCCCACGCATTTTCGTACTTGGGACGGGTAACCTTCATGTATTCGTCTTTTGTACCAGCGTTAAGGCTTACGGAGATAGTGTCGATAACCTCGCAAAGCTCCTCAGCAATGGGGCGATTGTTGACTAAATCGCCAAGACCGTTTGTATTGAGGCGCAGTTTAACGTTTGCGCAGTTGCTTTTCAGCCATTCAGCCGTTTCAAGAAGTGCGTCAAGGCGGCAGGTAGGCTCACCGAAGCCGCAGAAGATAATCTCGCTGTATGCAGAAATATCACGCTTTGAAAGGTCAGCTTTTATCTCCTCCATAGTCGGTTCATGCTCCAGCCAGAGAGGGTCAGAGCCATAAGCGCCGTCGCTGTTGTTTCTTATGCAAAATGTACAAGCGCAGGGGCACTGATTTGTTAAATTCAAATAAAGATTTTTTCCTACTTCATAGGATATAGTCATTGCTTTCATATTCATTCTCCTTAGTTATTTATGTTAATCCATATAAATTCTCGGTACACGCTTTGAAATTCCGCATACCACTTCATAGCCGATAGTACCGTAAATCGAGGCAAGTTCATCGGCTGTAATCATATCATCGCCGTCTTTGCCGATAAGAGTAACAATATCTCCCGATTTTGCCTCAGGTACGTGGGAAACATCAATCATCAGCTGGTCCATGCAAACTCTGCCGACAATACGGCATCTCTTGCCGTGAACGAGGATTTCTCCCTTTGAGGAAAGAAGCCGCGAATAGCCGTCGGCATAGCCAATGGTAACAGTTGCAATCCGCATTTCATCGTCGGTGACAAAAGTTCTTCCATAGCTGATACACTGACCGGCTTCAACGGTTTTAACCTGCGAAATAACGGCTTTAAGCTCCATAACAGGCTCAAGCCCCTGTGGGATATCAAGGGATATATCAGGGTGAAGTCCGTATAGGATAATTCCCGCACGGGAAAGAGTACTTTCTGCGGAATTTCTGTAGCAGGTCGCCGCGCTGTTCATAAAGTGAACGTGAGGAAGCTTCACACCGCGGCTAATAAGAATATCACGGACATCAAGAATAAATTTCTCCTGTCTGTCAGTGTAGGCGATATTGTCTGGGGAATCACTGTCAGCAACAGCAAAATGAGTGTATATTCCCTCCACGCAGATTTTTTCAATTTTCATAATCCGCATAATTTCATCGGCACATTCCTCAGGAGTGTCGTATTTCAAGCCGATACGTCCCATACCCGTATCAATTTTTATGTGACAGCGTATAGGCTCAGGAGTATTATTTGCCAGTTCTTCGGCATATTCCGCAGAAACAACTCCCTGAATAATATTGTACATAGAAATCTCATGGGCATACTCCCCCGGAGTAAATCCAAGAATAAGAATTTCAGCATCAGGGCAGAATTTCCGCACAGCTATAGCCTCATCAAGATTTGAAACAGCAAAATATTTAACGCCGCAATCATGGGCAAGACAGCGGATAATATGTTCATCGCCGTGACCGTAAGCGTCAGCCTTTACAACAGCCATAATTTCCGTAGAGGGCGAATTGAGACTTTTTATTATGTCATAATTTTTTCTGAGCTGAGGCAGTGATACCTCCGCCCATGCGCGTTTAAGATATGGTTTCATATCAATATCCTTTCGAGTTATTAAAAAACAGTTACAAGCTGAAAAAAAACTTGCAAATTTATTCAATATATGATACAATTAATGTATTGGCTTCGATTTATTTATTTTTCAGCAGATTTTCTGCTATTCACAGAGGTGGAGCAATGTTTTATTCAAATACAACAGGTATGGCAGTTTATTCCACACTGGAAATAAGTATCCGCCGCGAAAAAGCGGTCTGTGTTACAGGGCACCGTGAGAAGTATGTCAAGCCTTACAGGAATAATCCCGATAATTTTGATATAACCTGCACAGCTGTAAAACTTATGCTTGACAGATATATTGAGCTTATCATGGAAAAAGGCTATACAACGCTGATTTCCGGACTTGCCGAAGGTGTTGACCTATGGGCTGCCGAACGTGTGCTGTGCCGTAAACGCTTCGATAAGGACTGCCGCCTTATAGGTGTTATGCCCTATCTTAAGCATAGTGCTGCTTTCAGCGAGGAAAATATGAATCTGCTCCGTCTTGCAGAACGTCACAGCGATTTGCTGATTACTACCTGCGATAAGCGGAATGTGACATACGGAAAAAACGCAACTCAGTATACCGACCCAAATGTTTACAAACGCAGGAACTACTATATTGTTGATAACAGCGCTGTTGTCATAGCTTTTTGCAGTGAGGATAATCCACATTCGGGCACAGCTCAGACAGTGAGATATGCTCAGCGGCTTAACCGCCCGATTTACAGCTTTAACATCAATGATGTTCATGCTCTGCTTGATAAAACGGGATTTGACAAAACGGCGATATATGAAGAATTGAGAAATATCACCCTTGATATTCCCGAGCCTGAAATATAATCTTGGAAAACCATTTTGGTTATGCCCCGAATTATATTATAGCACAATCTCAGAAATTTGCAAGTTTTTTTTCAAATTCTTTGCAAATTAAACTCTAAGTTTAACGACAAGATTCAACATTTCCAATTATTTCTCAACTGTTGAAATGTTGAAAACTCTGTTGACAAACTATTCTTCGTCATATTTTATTAACAGTTTCATGTTAAAAACTTTTTTATTCATAAACTGTGAATATAAATCAGGCAAAATTATACTATCAGTTATCAGAAGGAGAATTATTATGGCTAAAAAGAAAAAAGCGGGAAGTATTGCAGTACCTTATCTTCTGACTATATTCATCGCTATACTCATTATAGGCGGAGGTACATTCTTTCTGCTCCATTATCTCGGAATTATCGACAGCGAAAAGGCACTTCCTGAGCCTCCGAAAAGACAGGTTGTAACTGCTTCATACGAGGATAACCACACAATCCTGTTTATACTTGATGAACCCTCAGATAAATATTCAAAAACATTCATGCTTATGCGCTCAATTCCAAAGGATAAGAAAATTGTATTCGTAGGAATCCCGATAAATACCATTGCTATTGTTGACGGTGCACAGCAGAGTATGTCCTCAGCCTACGAGAACGGCGGTGCATCAGGAGCTGTAAACTTTGCAAATTCTATCTTCGGTATTGAAATTGACAAATATATGAAGCTTGATTCCAATGCATTTGTAAAAGTTTGTGATATTCTCGGCGGCGTTACTTACCCCATTTCAGAAGATATAGCAGGCTTTGAGGGAGACGGTTCAGACCAGTATCTCAACTCCGAACAGATTGAAAAGCTTATAACCTATCCCCTCTACGACGACGGCGAAATTGAACGTGCTTACATGGTAAGCTCCGTATTTTCTGCTATGATAAACCAGACAAACGGTATGCGTGTATCCGATAACCTTGATTCAAGCTTCAATACCATTGTAAATATGACAGATACTGATATAACAGCTGTAGACTACAGAAATCATAAGGTTGCTATCAAGGGAATGCTTGAAAGAGGCATATCTATAGCATCATTCCTTATTCTCAACGGTGAAAAGGCTTATGAGGACTTTATCCCCGATGAAGACTTCTTTGCGGATTTCCGTGAAAGATACTACAGTTACGATGAAAGTCCCGACGGAGAATAACATGAATAATATATTTGATACTCATGCGCATTATGCCGACCACGCCTTTGACGAGGACAGATATGAGCTTCTCGATAAGCTTCAGGATATGGGAGTAAGATATGTCATGCTTGCTTCATCATCGGTGAGAGATACGGCTGAAAATGCAGCAATTGCCGAAAAATACGACTATATCTTTGCCGCATCAGGAGTTCACCCCGAAAGTGTTGAAGGAAATCCTGCGGATTACCTTGATATCGTAAGAAATACAGCACTCAGCTCCCCTAAGATAAAGGCAATAGGAGAAATAGGTCTTGACTATCACTACGAAGGCTATTCCCGCGAAAAGCAGATAAAACTCTTTGAAGAACAGCTTGTACTTGCAAAAGAACTGAATATGCCTGTGATTATCCATAGCCGTGACGCCTGCGAGGACACTCTGAATCTGCTGAAAAAACATAAGCCCATGGGAGTTCTGCATTGCTTCAGCGGCTCTGCGGAAACTGCAAAAGAAATTGTAAAACTTGGAATGTACGTGGGTTTTACAGGAGTTCTCACATTCAAAAACGCTAAAAAGGCGCTGAAAGCTCTTGCAGAAGTACCTGTTGACAGACTTCTCCTTGAAACTGATTGTCCATATATGGCACCTGTACCATTCAGAGGGAAAAGGTGTGACAGTTCCATGATTGCATATACAGCGGCAGCTGCGGCAGAGGTCAAAGGCATGGACACACAGGAAATTATCAATATAACCTGTGAAAACGGAAAAAGATTTTACGGAATATGACACAATTATATTTTAAGAGGTTAAAAGATGTACTACTGTTGCGGAATTACTGAAAAAGGTATTATGCCTCATAATGAGGACGCTCTGCTTATAGGAAAGCACGTTATGACAGCAGGTATGCTTGAACAACCCATGAAGCCGCCATTTGCCATTGCTGTTTCCGACGGCGTATCAGGAGAAAATGCGGGAGAACTTGCGTCAGCAATGTGCCTTGAATACTTCAAGGAGATAAAAGATTACCGCAAATCTCAGCTTCATGCTTCCATTATGGAGATTCACGAAAAGCTTGCAGAATACAGCAGAAATGATGCTGAAAGCTGCAATATGCAGACAACACTCTGCGGTATTGCCGTTGATGAAAACGAAAAAGTAACATTGTTCAACGTTGGTGATTCACGGCTTTATCGCTATCGTGACGGCGATTTAAGACAGCTTTCCCGTGACCAGTCCCTTGTACAGCTTTTGTACGAGGAGGGCTCTATAACCAACGAGGAACGCAAGACTCATGTTCACAGAAATATTATCTTTCCTGTTCTTGGCAATATCAAAGACACTCCACGGATTGATATTGAGGAAATTGAGGGCGGATTTGACTACGGAGATGTTCTTTTGATATGCTCCGACGGACTTTCTGACACCCTTTCACCAATTGATATACAAGAGGTCATGGACTGCCCGAAAAGCCTGCTGAATAGACTTGAAATCCTTGTCAATATGGCTCTTGAGCAGGGCTGCAATGATAATATATCCATTGCAGCAGTGGTAATATCTGATTAATTATAAATGAAAAATTATTATGCAAATAATTATTTACAGGGACACGGCATGCTGTGTCCTTTTTTGCACTCATACACTCTGGCATTATATAACCCCCTCCATAAATAGTCTAAAATGAGCCTTTTTCCAACGGAAAAACATTGATTATTGAAA
>CALGTV010000117.1 GCA_937902395.1 uncultured Ruminococcus sp. | reverse complement strand
ATACCAGTCATCAACGTCAGCGAGCCAGTGCATGAGGTAGTAACCGTTATCACCAGCATATGAAGACTTCATGTCTGCATAAATTGGGTTCAGAGCGTCTGTACCGTTCTGTGTTGCAGGATAGAGTTTTGGATCATTTTCCTCAGTAGCTGTATCAGCCTTGAGCTTCTCCTGCTCGAAGATTGTCTCATACTTTGTGTCAGCACCGTAAGCATTCTCAGACCAACCAGGAATGATAGCTTCAAGAGTTCTCCAACCCTTTTCCATGTGCTTCTCAGAATCGCTGATAACACCCTTCTGAGCGAGAACATCGTGCATAGCTGTAACCCAAGCCATGTAGGACATAGCCTCAGAAGTTGTCTCGTGACCGTAGTCAGGAGCCTCAACTACGAGTGTTTCAACAGCGTGGTAAGGAATACCGAAAGAATCGCCGTTTGTCTGTGAGCTCATGTAGCCGTTCTCAACACCGTTTACGATAACGTCCTCATAAAGAGACTCGAACATTGCAGCATAAGACTCGTTAGCGCTGCCTTCTTTAGCATATGAATTAGGCTCAAATGCTGCAGATGCGAAAGCAGGAACGATAGCTGTAGCTGTCATTGCAGCGGAAAGAATACCAGCTGCAAGAGCTTTGTTTTTCTTGCTTATCATTGTTTTTTAACCCCTCTCAATAGATTTTTTGGTTATAAAAATGGTTTTGCTCCGCCAATACAACGGAACGCGTATACGAAAATACTTCGTACACTGTGCGGCATCGCGGGATGCGGCACAATTCGCAAACTATTTTCATTATTATTATAAATCATATTTTTCTTAAAGTCAACAGCCTTACGGATTTTAACCAATGCGTTGAGAATTTTTTGTTGCAATGCACAATTCGTAAAGCCATTTTTGTACAATTTGACCACTCCAAAAATTTTACAAAATCGCCGTTTATTTCTATAATATGAACAAATTCTGATATTTTACTTTTAACGCAAGATTCAGCATCCTTACAAGAAGTTTTCACTGTATACTCACCAATATTATATATAATTTTTACATATTTATACTCTGCTCTTTTTGTGCATTTTTTCGAATTTAACATTTTATACACAATTTATTCATTTCACGTACACATAAATTTGAGATAATACTATAGATAATGAGATAGTGTATTCTGTACCCCCTCCCTCAATAGTACGGTACACTGATTTCTACATTATTATATTGTGTATATATACTTCCCTCAGTTTATACATACAAAAACCGCTTATGCGGAAAAAACTAATTATAAGGAGGAATATCATGATCACTATTGAAAATCTGACTAAGTATTACGGCAATAACCGTGCTGTAAACAATATTAGCTTTACAATAAACGATAATGAAATTCTTGGCTTCCTCGGACCAAACGGCGCAGGAAAGTCAACAACTATGAACATGATAGCAGGCTTTCTGCCTATGACAGCAGGTAAAGTCACTATCTGCGGAAACGATATCACCAAAGAGCCCGTAAAGGCTAAGAAGAATCTGGGATATCTCCCCGAAATCCCCCCTGTTTACCCTGATATGCGCGTCAGAGAATACCTCTCATTCTGCGCAGGTCT
Source organism: uncultured Ruminococcus sp. (assembly GCA_937902395.1). Lineage (GTDB taxonomy): Bacteria > Bacillota > Clostridia > Oscillospirales > Ruminococcaceae > Ruminococcus. Next base: position 26,841 of record CALGTV010000117.1, on the reverse strand, counting down.
GAAACGTATCCCCATGACTAAAAAGTCAGGAGAAATCAAACGTGTAATGAATCTGCTGAAAATTACCGATGTAAAGGACAAGCTTATCAAGAATCTCTCAAAGGGTTATAAACAGCGTGTAGGCTTTGCTCAGGCACTTTTAGGAAATCCGAAATTCCTTATCCTTGATGAGCCCACAGTTGGTCTTGACCCCAAACAAGTTACCGAGGTAAGAAGCATTATCAAGGACCTGAAAAAAGAACATTCAGTTATTTTCAGTTCTCATATTCTCTCGGAAGTTTCCGCAGTATGCGACAGAGTTGTTATCATCAACAAAGGCGATATTAAGGCAATTGACACCATTGAAAACCTTGAAAAGCAGACAGGCGGAAGCCTTATTCTCCATATAAGAGTTAAAGGCAGCAGAACTGTTGCTTCAAACATCATAGAAATGACCGACGGCGTTAAGGAAATCACCAAAATCAACGTTGAGGGTGACGATGTCTATGAATTTACTGTTCAGCTTGACGGCGACGGCGAAGCAATCAAAAACAAAATCATGCTCGAACTTATGAACAACGGTATTCAGATTTCCGAAATCTTTACGGAAAAACCTGACCTTGAATCCGTATTTGTCAAGCTTATTAACAGCAAATCCTCCAAATCAGGAATTGAGGAGCTGTTTGACGAAATTAAGGCTGAAAATCCCGATACAACCGATGATACAGCCGATTCCGACAACGCTGAAAAGGAGGATATTGAGTAATGTTTTCTATTTATAAAAAGGAGCTCCAAAGCTTTTTCTTCACTCCCTTTGCCTACGTTGTATCCGCACTTTTCCTGTTTATGTTCACCTTCGTTTTCAATGGAGGTCTTGGAAATCTGGATCAGGCAACTTATTTCTTCTCATTCCCAAACGTTTTCTATAACGTTATTATCATGTTTATTTTCCTTATCCCAATTCTCACTATGAGAACCTTTGCAGATGAGAGAAAATTTGGCACAGAAGTCCTGCTCATGACCTCGCCGATTAATGTTGTACAGATTATAATTGGCAAGTATCTCGCAAATATAACTGTATTCATCTTCATGCTTGCAGGCTCACTTTTCTTCCCGATATATGCATCAATCAAAGGTGATGTCGTTGAGAGCCAGCTTATCTGTGCTTATCTCGGTTTTTTCCTCTGGGGTGCTATGTATATCGCAATCGGACAGCTTGTTTCCTCATTTACGGAAAACTCAATTATAGCCGCTATACTTGGAGAAATTGTAATGTTTGTATTCCTCTTTGTCGATGACTTTGCCATGACTGAATTCATCGCACAGTATCCCGGATTACAGGCTGCTCTCTACGCTTTTGCGGCACAGCCCAGATTCGCTTACTTCTCTCAGGGCTTTATCAGACTTTCAGATATTGTATTCTTCGTATCCGCTATTATTGTATGTCTCGTATGGAATTATATCTCCATTGAACAGAGACGCTGGAAAAGGGGGTAAGCAGCTATGGAAAAGAAGAAATTCAGTCTTACGGGTATTTTCGCCTTTGTGCTTGCAATCCTCGTACTCGTTGTATTCATACCGCTTAATATGATTTTCTCATATTACGATAAGGTGTACGATATGACACCTTCGGGAAAATATTCCCTTGATCCCAAAACTGTGGAAATTCTCGATAAAACATCTGATAAGGAAATTGAGGTATACTTCCTCAATACCCTTTTCAACCTTAAAAATGAGCCTTTATGTCTCCCTCTTTATCACACATTTATGGAACTTGAAAAGAGAGACAATATCACGCTTACCTGCTTCAATCCAAATGAGGATACTGCTCTTGCGGAATCTCTTAATCCCACAGGCGTACTTGAAGTTAAGCTAAATGACGTATTTGTAAAATGCGGTGACACTATCCGCCGCATATCAGGAAACCTTTTCCAGACAGATGCAAACGGCGGTGATGTTTATGCCGGTGAAAACCTCATTGCAGGTGCTATATACCAGTGTACAACAGGAAGCCTTCCCACTGTGTACTTCCTTAAAGGCTACAGCGACAAGACACTCGACGGAAACTATTCAATCTACAGAGATACTGTCAGAACGGATAACTATGATGTTGAAGAGCTTGATCTTGCAACTGTTGACAAAGTGCCAGATGATACAGCTATTATCTGTATTGCTGCTCCCAATCGTGATATAAGCGATTCAGACTGTAAAAAACTCAGCGATTATATCGACGAGGGCGGTAAAATTCAAATGCTTCTTTCCCCCTGCGATACAGAGGGCAGATTTGAAAATATCGAATTCCTCCTTGCTAAATTTGAAATTGGTATGGATTATAATATCCTCAAGGAAAAGAATTCAAAATGGCAGCTTCTTGACCTTAACTCCAAGCAGGTTGATAATTACTTTACTGTAACATATCCTACAAAGGCTGAGGACTACACCGAGGACCTCACAACAGACCTGAACACTCTCATTGCTGACGGAACATATGATTCAGGCGTTTCAAATATCAGAAGCTTCTATGAGCTTACTTCATCGGGCGCTATGATAGAAAAAGCCTCAATTATTGAAAATCTTCCTACAGCTATGGACAGCGAGGAATATACCTGCATAAGCGAGCCCATGGGCGGTGACGCTATTACAGCAGCTGCGGCAAAGGAAAAATCAAATCAGCCTTTGATTATGGGCTACTACTCTTATAACAAGCAGACAGATGCTAAGCTTATCGTAATCGGATGTGATGAGCCTATCGATGATAACCTCCACGTCCCTTCATTCGGTACACGCCGTCTTGTTCAGTTCTCAAACACATGGCTTTATTCCAGCGATATTGACCTTGGTATCCAGAACAAATTCAACTCCTACGATACAATGATATTCGCTGACGGAAATGCAGCTTCAAGAACAATCAGAATGTTCTTCTTAGTTCCTGCTGTATTTGCAGTATTAGGTCTGCTTGTATGGCTGAAAAGGAGATATGCTTGATGAAAAAAGCGATTATTGCAATTGTTGCACTTTTAGCTGCCGCAGGAATTTCTATCGGAGCTTTTGTTGCAGTAAAATCTAAAAGTGAAAAAGAAACAAAACAGGAAGAAACTGCTCTGGCAGATAAAATCCTATTTGATTTTGACGCTAATGTCATAACAAATATTGATATATCCTGTACTGACGGGGATTATTCCTTTGAATATTCCAATAATGAATGGGTTCTTACTGAACACAGCGGTACAGCCTTTGACACAAATCAGACTGTTGTGCAGGGTATTGTCTCATTTATGGCAGGTTTGCAGGCGGTTGAGAGCTATGGTGAAGTAAATGACGAAAACAAGGTGACATACGGTCTTGAAAATCCCTACGTTGTTACATTGTCAGGAGATACCGAGCCATATACACTCTATCTTGGAAACGAGAGCCCCACAGGTGATTATTACTATGGCTATACTAACACAAAAAATACCATATATGCCATACCCTCTTCAATTATAAGCAATATCCTTGCTACAAGGCTTGACCTCAAAAACAGTGATTTCATTCCATATGCTACAGAGGAAATCATAGGTCTTGAGCTTGTCCGCGACGGTGAAACAATATACACCCTTGACTATAACGCAGATGAAAATTCATGGAAGCTTCCGGACAAGTACGATATGCTTTCGGTTGACCAGACAAAAGTAAGCAGTCTCCTTGCCGTAATAACACGTCTTACTGCGGAAACTATGCTTCCCGAGGACGAAAACGATATTACAACCTATGGCTTCGATAAGCCCATTGCCGAATTTATTGTAAAAGCCAACGACGGAACAGAAAAAACTCTTCTTTTCAGCAAATACGGTCAGCAGGCTGATATATACACATATGTTTACAATCAGGAGGCAAAACAGGTTGAAACTTTCTATGCAGGCGACCTGGATTTCATTGAAAAATCCCCTGTTGATTTCATAATGAAGAAGATTGAATGTGCAAATCTTCACGCTACTTCTGAATTTGAAATAATTAGTGATGACTTAAATGTTGAAATCTCACTCAATGCCAACGAAGACTGGGCAAAGTATAAGGATAACGACATTGACCTTTCGAATGCCAATATACTGAGCTATTTCGAAAATTTCTTCAATAGCTTTGCTTATATAGCACTTGAGGAAATTGATGTTGACGCTTCCCCTGAACTTGAAAATCCCATTTTCACATCAAAATTCACAGATGTAAACGAAAAATTCACACAGGTTGATTTTGTGAAATCTGATAACGAAGAATTCTGCTATATCTTTGTAAATGAGGAATACACAGGAACTCTTGCAAGCACTGAATTCATAAACGGTGACGATTCAGTATCAGCGGCATTTGAGCTTTTCTGCAAACAGGCAGGTATTGAAAAATAATATAATTATGCTCTCCGAAATAGGAGAGCATTTTTTTGTTAAATCCTCATTTTCCCCTTGCTTTTTTTTTGATTTTGCTATATAATAATAATAGCGTAATTTATGGAGGGAATATCTATGAACAGTAAAATCGGTTTTGATAACGAAAAATATCTTAAATTGCAGTCAGAGCATATCCGTGAGCGTATTGACCAATTCGGAGACAAGCTTTATCTGGAATTCGGCGGCAAGCTCTTTGACGATTTTCACGCCTCACGCGTGCTCCCGGGATTCAAACCTGACAGCAAATTGCAGCTGCTTCTGGAGCTGAAAGATGATTCGGAAATTGTTATCGTAATCAACTCCGATGATATTGAAAAAAATAAAATCCGTGGAGATTTGGGCATTACTTACGATGTTGACGTAATCCGTCTGCTGAATGTTTTCAGAAAAATCGGACTTCTTGTAAGTTCCGTAGTCCTCACACGCTACGACAATCAGCCTACCGCTGACGCTTTTGCCGCAAGACTTGAAGCGCTTGGGGTGAACGTATACCACCATTATAACATCAAAGGCTATCCCTCTGATTTGAACAGAATTATCAGCGAGGACGGCTTCGGTAAAAACGAATATATCGAAACTTCAAGAAAACTTGTTATTGTAACAGCTCCCGGTCCCGGAAGCGGCAAAATGGCTACCTGTCTTTCTCAGCTTTACCACGAGCATAAGCGCGGACTAAATGCAGGATATGCCAAATTTGAAACATTTCCAATATGGAATCTTCCCCTCCGCCACCCTGTAAATATCGCGTATGAAGCTGCAACCTCCGACCTCAACGATGTGAATATGATTGACCCATTCCACCTTGAAGCATACGGCGAAACTACAGTAAACTACAACAGAGATGTTGAAATATTCCCCGTTCTCAACGCTATGTTTGAAAATATTTTAGGGGAATCCCCATACAAATCCCCCACTGATATGGGCGTAAATATGGCTGGAAACTGCATAATTGACGATGAAATCACCTGCAAGGCGGCTTCTGATGAAATTATCCGCCGTTATTATGTGGGACTTTGTGACCGTCGAAAAGGTCTTATTTCCGATGATGAGGTTACAAAACTGTCACTTCTTATGAAACAGGCAAATATCAATCCCGAAAGCAGAAAAACCGTTGAAGTTGCATTGAAGAAAGAGGCTGAAACAGGCGCACCTGCCGCTGCTATGGAACTTTCCGACGGAACTCTTCTCACAGGCAGAACTTCTGACCTTTTAGGTGCGGCATCGGGACTTCTTCTCAATGCGTTGAAGCATATGGCTGGACTGGACGACAGTATTCTCCTTATGTCGCCCCACGTTATTGAGCCGATTATGGATTTAAAGGTAAATCATCTGGGTAATAACAATCCCCGTATACATACTGACGAAACTCTCCTTGCGCTTTCAATCTGTGCAACTACCGATGACAACGCAAAACGCGCTATGGAGCAGATTTCAAATCTCCGTGGCTGTGAGGTGCACTCAACTGTTATCCTCTCCCCTGTTGATGAGCGTATTTTTAAGAGATTAGGAATAAATCTTACTTGCGAGCCGAAATATAACTGAAAATGATATGTAAATGGGCGGTCAATTCAATTTTGAACTGACCGCCCTGAATTATTTTAAATTTTCAACAAGGAATTTTCTTCAATTTCTTCTATTAATTGTTCCTTAATGCTAAGTACATCAGGTTGTGTAGGATTAAATTTCATTTTTCGATTTATCAGTCTGAAAATATTTTTTGCTTTCTTATTTATTTCATTAATATCTTTACTGTTTTTTATTACTAAAGGGATTGAATTTATAGTATACGGTCTTTCAATATATTTCTCTATTATAGGAAACATATCCTGAATTAGAAGAACGCTTTTAGCATTATTAATCTTAATAATATGCACAATATCGCAGGGTTTATTTTGTTCCATACGTTTATTTATTAATTTTTCGTATTTATCAATTTGATGACTCATAGGAATAACCCAGAACAAATTTTCATTATCCTTATCTTTAAAACAGCAATAATGCGGTCGATTTTCTTTTTTATTACCTTTTAAATATGGGTCATTATACGTATTGAAAAAATCATCTTTAATAATATAGCAACCATAGTTTTCCATAATTCTCCCTAATAAAAATACCTCTCATAACAGGTACGAGAGGTACTTTCAAGCCCGTTATTTATATTCGCATACGGGTCAGCGATAAACTTTCAAGTCAGTTATTTATAACACGCATACTGATTAGCGTGAAACATAAGAGAACTTCTTCTCTAATATTATTATACACTATCAGCAACAAAATGTCAAGGCAATTAAAGAAAAAAATACATATCATTCCTCGATTAATTTGCCATTATTAAAAGAGTAAATATTTTCCATTTTGTACACATATGAGGAATTTGGTATGCTGATGTGAGGTTCAAAGGTAAAAGCTTTTACAGACGAAAGCTTTGCTTTGCTGCCCTTTTCAATATAAATTCTGTCATTTTTATCCATAACAATTGAATGTCCGAGATTTCCCATAAAATCGAGGTTTACATAACCTTTTTCAGCAATTATTTTATTTATGTGATAATACAACTCCTCAAAAGTAGTATCAACTGTTACATACTCCTGCATTGCTTTATGGATGTGTTTTTCCATAATCAAACCATTTCGCCACTCATCATTTTGAATTTTTTCAACTTCTGTAACAACATTGCCATTCTCTATTATAATAGTTCGGGCGTAATCACCCCATATATTATTGTTTTGTGGGCTTAAATCAATCGTGATTATGTCATTTTCCTCAATTTTTATATCAGAAGTTTTGTATTCCCTGCCTGATACTGAAACAGCAGTTTCCTTTCCGCAAAATACAAATGCACCAACATCCCAGTACCAAAACGAATCTGCACCGTGAGCAAGCAGATATTTTTCACAAAGAGTTCTTATCTCGTTTAAATTCATTCCGGTTTCTATTATTGACGAAATATACGCTATTGTATCACGATTCAGATTTTGCATATCTTTGATAGTCATTTTAACTTCCTCGCTTTATAAAAGTGTTTTTATCTTCGTCAGAATAACATTCGCCGCATCGAATTTGCTCATCAGCTCCAGTTCTTCATCGCAGTCTGCTGTTATCATCGTGATAATATTCGTATCCGTACCGAAGCCTGCACCGTCTTTTTTAAGGGAATTGGCGCATATCATATCGCAGTTTTTAGAAATCAGCTTTTTTCGTGAATTTTCAATCACGTTGTCGGTTTCCATGGAAAATCCGCAGATAACCTGTCCCTCGCGTCTGTTTTCACCGATATATTTCAGAATATCCGTAGTCCGTTTCAGCGATATGCTCATATCGCCGTCTGATTTCTTTATTTTATGGTCGGCAGTTGAAACAGGGGTATAATCTGCCACAGCTGCCGCTTTTATGATAATATCCATATCGTCCATACGGCTCTTTACAGCGTTGAACATATCTTCCGCAGATTTGACATTTACAACGTCCACAAACATAGGCGGGTCAACTTCTGTATGTGCCGCAACTACAGTTACCTCTGCGCCGCGGAGCATAGCCGCTTTTGCCATAGCAAATCCCATTTTTCCGCTGGAATGGTTTGTGATAAAACGCACAGGGTCAATGCTCTCACGGGTTGCACCTGCTGTCACGAGAACTTTTTTTCCTGCCAGATCCTTTTCAAAGGCAATTTCACGGAGAATATACTCCACCAGCGTATCTTCATCGGGGAGCTTTCCGTCGCCGATGTCACGATTTGCAAGCATACCTCTTACAGAATCAATTATTTTGTAGCCGTGACGTTTCAGCTTTTCAATATTCTCCTGAACAATTGAATTGTGGAGCATATTGTGATTCATAGCAGGTGAGACAAGTATAGGGCAAGTGCAAGCCATAACTGTTGTAGTCAGCATATCATCGGCAATTCCGTTTGCGATTTTGCCGATTACATTAGCCGTTGCAGGAGCGATAAGCACCAAATCAGCCTTTTTTGCAATTGCTACGTGCTCCACGCTGTACTGGAAATTGCGGTCAAATGTATCTATAAGGCACTTATTCTGTGTAAGGGTTTCAAATGTGAGAGGATGTACGAAATTAGTGGCGTTTGCCGTCATTGATACGTGTACCTCAGCGCCAAGCTTCGTCAGCATACGTGCCACGTTGCACATTTTATAAGCGGCTATGGAGCTTGAAACTCCAAGTAGTATTGTTTTTCCTTTGAGCATATTTATTCTCCTTGAAAAAAGTTTTATGCCGCACTAAGAGGGTCTGAAACAGCCTCACACTCGGCAACAGTAAATGGGTCAATATCTATACAGTTTGCAGGGTCAAAGCAGCCTGACAAATCCCATGCCACCGTATCATTCATAACAGTCAGGGCATTTCTGAAAAAATCATAGTCTTTCAACCTATCCCATACACCGCCTTGTTCCACAAGATGCTTTACAGATACTTTTCTGATTGTTCCGTCAAGCATATAGGCATATACGGTATAATCTTCGCCTGCAAATGTCTGAACAACTACAGGAAATATATCGTTCTGCATAAGTATTCTCCTTTTGTTTAAATTAATGGATTTATCCTATTTAATGGCTGATTGCTTTTAGCAAGTTCCCAGTTCTGCATAAGCTCATCACGATGTATTTCACACCATGCAAGTATCAATTTTATTTGTTTATTAGGCAGACTGCCACGCATTACATAACCGTTTAATATATCAACCATTGCCTTCATTCCTGCATATTCAACGTGAAAATGAGGTGGATTATGGTCTGTATAGTACATTGTTACTCTTATTCCATAAAATAAACTTATTTCAGGCATTATAATTTCCTCCTGTGTCAGCATATATTCCTATCTTAATTATATCATATTATCAGACTTCCCACAATGTACACATTGCACAATAAATGCTGTGTAAATTCGTCAATAATATTATACTGCTATAGCTCAAAATAATTTCAAAATCTATAGATTTTAGGATGAAAATATGGTATAATGTAGTTATACTCAAAATGGGAGGTATAAATTTATGCTTTTAGCTGCTGATATTGGCAATACAAATATTGTTTTCGGTTGTGTAAATGATAATGATGAAATCGTGGTATTTGAGAGAATTTCCACAAATCACAATGCAACTGCCGCGGAATATGCAGTTCTTATTAAGACGCTTTTGGAAATGAACAACTTCCGCTGTGAAGAGATAACCGACGCTGTTATGTCCTCGGTTGTGCCCTCTGTGACAAATACTGTAAAAGAGGCTATCCGCAAGCTTTTCACGGTTGATGTTATGGTTGCGGGGCCCGGAGTGAAAACAGGTCTGAACATACTTATTGATAACCCTAAACAGCTTGGATGCGATCAGGCTGTTGACGCTGTTGCGGCTATAAATACATATCCCGTACCTTTGATTATCATTGATATGGGAACTGCCACAACTATTTCCGTTGTTGACAGCAACAAAAATTATCTCGGCGGACTTATTATGACAGGTATGGGAGTTGCCGCTGACGCTCTCATTAACCGCACTGCTCAGCTGCCGAAAATTGATTTTGAGATGCCACCGAACATCATCGGACGAAACACTATCGATTGCATGAAAAGCGGTGCGCTGTTTTCAAATGCCTGTGCTATTGACGGCATAATTGAGCGCATTGAGGAAGAACTGGGCGAGCCATGTACTGCCGTAGCCACAGGCGGACTTGCATCAACTGTTATTCCTCTTTGCAAAAAAATGGTACACGTTGACAATAATCTCCTTATCCGCGGACTTACTATTATTTACAGGAAAAATAAAAAATAATAAAAACGAGCCTGATTTCTCAGGCTCATTTTTATTATATAGGGGGTATTATGAATTATGCTGTTTTTTCAGGAAGCTTATCAATAAGCTTAGCATCAAGTCTCTTGATTGAGAGAGCATCAGCAGGTGTGATTCCGTCTCCGGGATTGCAACAGTCTGCATTAGCAGCACCCTCTGCTGTAAGTCCATACTTATCAGGATTTCCTATAGCCTGAAGAATTGCTGTAGAATCGGCAATTGTTACCTTACCGTCGCAGTTTGCATCACCGATAAGTGTTACATCTACAGAAGGACCTGTAGGATTTGAAGGAGGTGTTACACCCTCTGTGTATACAGATGCAAGTGCAGAATTTCCCTTAATCTTGTTGAAGTAAATGTCGCCCCACTCTGTGAGCTTTGAGCCGTCCCAGCTGCTTACAAGGTCGAGATACTCAACTCCGCCGCTGTTGCCCATCCATGACCATGCGATATATCCCATATCGTTCTGCTCACAGTAGCTCATTACAGTTGCTTCATCAACATCGCCGTCAGTGTGCTTAAGTCCGAACTCACCAACAAGTACAGGTGCACCGCACTTGAGTGCGCCGTCAATGTTATTCTTTACCATGTCAGCTGTGCCGCCTGCATACTCATACATATGCATTGAGAATACAGTGTTCTTATCAGGGTCAGATGCAAATACAGATGCACCCTCTTCCTTGATTGATGTGGGATACTGTCCCCAGCCTGCACAGTCAATCATAATCATATTCTTGATGCCTGCATCACGAACTACCTTGATAGCCTGCTTGCATCCGTCAGCCCATGTAGCACTGTTCCACTCGCCATACCACTCGTTAGCAATGTTGAGGATTACATACTCAGCGTTCTCATTGAGGAGGTCAGCCATTGTTGCCCAGTATTCAGCAGCTGTTACGATATCTGCAATATTATTGCTTCCTGTAGCGTCGTGTGCTTCAAGAATACAAATCTGCTTGTTTGCCTTACACCAGCCGATAATCTTTTCAATTTCAGCCTTGGATGTCTTATCCCACTTTACGCCGTCAGAGCAAACGATACGAACGCAGTTTGTACCAAGTTCAGCAGCTGCCTTGATTGACTGCTCTGTCTTGTCCTTATACCAAGCATGTGCGATATTTACACCGCGCATCTCGAACTCATTTCCGTTAGCATCACGGATAGTCTGACCGTCTACATAGAAACCGTCATACTGTGTAGGAGGAAGTACGGGAGTTGTAGGTGTTGAAGGAGTTGTTGCAGAAGAACCGCCCTTTAAGAGATATGCATCAAGAATCTGGATTCCGGACTTGTCTGTAACAGCATCGCCGTTGTTATCTGCGTACCAGATCTGTCCCTCGTAAGTATCTGACTTACCGAGTTCAGCCTTGATTTTCTCGATAAGCGCTTCGTCCTCAACAACCTCTGTTCCGAGTGAACAGTTGAGGAAGTTATCCTCTACATTAATCTTGATAGAACCGCTGCTCTTAGCTTCCCACTTGAGATTTACCCAGTAGTATTCGCCGTCGAGAGGAATAGATACACCAAGACCGCCGTTAGCATAAGTTATATCCTTTGGAAGTTCTACATTGATATAGAATTCCTTAGCAGCCTCGGGGAGAGTAATCTTGAAATTCTTTGTTGTCTTGTCGTACTTAACTGTACCGTAATCCTTGTTAGGATCAGCCTCTGTTGTAGCACGAGTTGTAGTTGTAGTAGGCTTTGTTGTGGGTCTTGTTGTTGTCTTTGAAGGATCTACAGGTGCTATGTCCTTTGAATAGAGGTCTGCCGGAAGTTCATCAAGAGTAATACAGTAATCACTCTGGTACATTTCGATTGTGTCTTCCTTTGTATTGAATGCAGGATTTGAAAGGAAGTTTGTATCAGGGCTTCCGCCGTCATACCATGTACAGAAATATAGCCAGCCAGCCTTTTCATCAATAAGATTATCAACAGTAGAGAAGCTGTCGTTCTCTGTCATAGCAACCATTTTAACACTGTCGTATCTGTCCATGATTCCGTAGAATGTTGAACCGATAGCGCTGTCATTGTGCTTCAGAACAGCAGAACCTGTGGACCAGTCTGTACAGTTGTACTTATCATAACCGATGATATCTACATAAGCATCTCCCGGATACCAATCCTGTGAATATTCATAGTTATAGCTGTTCCATTCCCAGATGAGATTGTGGCAGTCAAACTCGTTTGTAAGTGTTTCATATGTATAAATCCAGAGCTTCTTGTAAGCTTCTGAACCCTCTCTGCCCCACCAGAACCAAGAACCAGACTCGCCGCCTGAGCCCTCTGCTTCGTGGAGAGGTCTCCAGAGAACAGGAATTCCCTGAGCTTCAAGTTCCTTGAACTCCTTAGCAAGAGTTTTAAGTCCCTGCATATAGTACTCGTTTTCCTTTGTGCCGGGTGTAGCAGCCTTTGAAGGTGAGAAGTCTGTATCCTTAGCTGTGTAAGTTGTCTGAGCCCAGTCAATCTTCTGACCGATTTCATAGCTTGCGAAATCCTTAGGAACGTTGTAGTGGAAAGAAGCAGTAGCAATACCCTTTCTATCCTTTACCCACTCAATGATACGGTCTGTTGAGCCGTCATCGCTTCCGAATGCAGGACAGCAGAAGTTGCCATAGTCGAAGCCTCTGATAGCAGGATACTCGCCTGTAAGGTCCTTGAGATACTCAAACTCAGTTTCAAGACCGTGAGGGCCGCCTGAGTAGATTTCCTGCTGACCTGAGATGATATTTTTACCGTATACGCTTGCAAGATAAGCCATGAGAGAACGTGTCTCAGCTGTGGCATTGATATCACAAGGAGTTGTTTCAAGTGCCTTTATAGGAGAAAGTGTAGCTTCCTCAACTGTCATGTAGTCGAACTTTGTCCAGCCCCATGATTTGCTGATAGTAATTGTATTTTTTCCTGCATTGAGCTTTGCTGTTGTAGAAATAGGTGCGAACTCACCCTCAGGAATACTAATCTGTGCCTGGTCAACGCCGTTGATAGCGAGATTCTGAACCTTAGAACCGCCAACGCCGTAAGCGTAGATTGTGAGCTTGTACATACCTGCGGAAGCTACTTCCACATCAACGGAAACTGAGCCGTCGTCCTGCATGTAAGCAACCTTATCACCACTTGCTCCTGATTCTGTAATAGCTTCAACAGTTTCTGTCATAGTACCATTCTCAAATTCGTACTTGTCAGAACCTGCGGCATTAACAGTTACAGCAGTAATAACAGAGCTGTTAAATGCCATAGCAGCAGCCATTACAGCAGCTCCTGCCTTTTTCATAAATGATTTGTGCATGTTAATTCCCTCCATAAGTTGATAGTAACACCGTTTAAAATTTATACGGTTTTTCCTATGTTCGAACATCGTATCCCAACCGATGTCCTTTACTTCCTACTTTAATTATACTCTTCATTTAGGTAAAAATCAAGTTTTTCTAACTTAATTTTTATTTTAAAATAAAAGTTTGTATAAGTATACAAATAAAAAGCTGCCTTTTTGGTAATTACGCAGAAAGACAGCTTAAATTCAACTTAAATTCATTTTAAATTAATAGACATATCTGTTAAGTTGTTTAGAATGTTTTAATTTTATGTTACAGTGCTATATCACTTAACTAATAATTCGTTACATAACCTTTACATAAAATTTACGGTTACGCGGCCCGTCAAATTCACAGAAATATATATCCTGCCATGTACCGAGAAGAAGATTTCCTCCTGTTATTATAATTGTTTCACTCACCCCTACTGCTGAGGATTTGATATGTGCGTCGGAATTGCCCTCGCAGTGCTGAAATTCGTTTAAATCAGGGAAAAACTTGTCCATTCCTTTAATGAAATCAGATTTAACATCGGGGTCAGCGTTTTCATTTATAGTTATTGCCGCAGTGGTATGAGGACAGAATACCACGCATATTCCCTCCAGCACGCCGCTTTCCTTGATAGCTTCCCTTATTTCAGGAGTAATGTTTATAAGTCCCTGTGCGGGAGTTTTAAGCTGAAATGTAAAAAGCATTATTTTTTACCTCCATTATAATATTTGCAGAAATAGTTTAACGGACATTTATCGCATTTGGGGTTTCTCGCACTGCATATATCCCTGCCGAATTCTACAATCTGATGACAGAAATGGCTTGAATTTTCAGGGGGAATCAGCTTGACCAAATCCGCTTCAACCTTTGCAGGCTCTTTGTTTTTGGTGAGTCCAAGCCGCCCTGTTATGCGTATACAGTGGGTATCTGTAACAATCGCAGGCTTGCCGAAGATATCCCCAAGCATAAGATTCGCTGTTTTTCTGCCGATTCCTGAAAGTGTCAGCAGTTCCTCCATAGTGTCGGGAACTTCGCCGCCGAAGTTATTTATAAGCTGATTTGCCATTTCTTTAATGCTCTTTGCTTTAGTGTGATAAAATCCGCAGGGCTTTACGTCCTGTTCGAGTTCTTCAAGGTCTGCATCGGCAAAAGACTGCAAATCGGGATATTTCTTAAAAAGCGTTTTAGTGACGATATTCACCCTTGCGTCAGTGCACTGTGCCGCAAGCCGCGCCCCTATCATAAGCTCATAGGGCTTTGTGTAGTCAAGGGAGCATTTCACATCGGGGTAAATCTTCTGTAATTCCTCACAGGCAAGCCGTGCTATTTCCTTTTTCGTCATTGCTGTCAACCTCCTTTCTGCGCAGAATCAGCATTTTATCGTATATTTTATACATCTCCTGAACGGTATTTTCAAGGAAATAATAATGTTTTATGTAGAATCCTAACAGCACCATTATTATCATCACAAGGAGCATAAGTGTGGGATTTTCGGTAAATAAAAAGGCGCATACAAATATTGCAAGGACTATGGCAAACATCATCGTCACAAGAAAATGGACAATTCTTTCATGCTGCATGAAAGCTATCTTGTCTTTATGCTCCTGAAATATTTCCTCCAGTTCGGCTTTGTCTGCATATCCTTCAAGCCGCCGCTGTAATTCTTCCATGTATTTTTTTAGATATGCTGTCATTTTATCACCGCCTGTAGCATTTCAACTGTTTCCTCAAAAGAAATACATTCCACATATCTTTTGTTCCAGATAAAGTTATTGTAATAGTTATACGACAATTCGGCTGTCATATAATCATTATCAAATGTACTGTTGCAGTTGGCAGGAACTATAATTTCGAATCCTCTCTCAAAACCTGCCTTTATAGTAGCATCAATGCAATATTCAGTTTGCAGACCTACAATAATAACTGTGTTTTCACCCTTTTTCTCCAGATATTCCGCAAGTCCTGTGTTTTTAAAGGCACTGTTTACTGTTTTATTAAATATACGCTCATTTTCCGCCGGCTGAAACTTTTCGTATATTTCAAACCCTTCATTCCCTTTAGTCAGCGGATTCCCTGCACCGTCATCGTGACGAACAAAAATCACTTCAACTCCACTGTTTCTGGCGGATTCTATGAGTTTTATAATATTTGATTCAAACAGTTCAAACTGATATAACCTGCTATTAGTTATCGCCCTTTGAGTATCAACAACAAGAAGTACCATAAAACCTCCGAAAATTCTATTTTATCTGTAATTACATTATACATCATTATACTGAAAATGTAAAGGGTAAAAAATCGGACCGCACAAGGCGGTCCAGACTTTTTATGTTTTATATCTGCTTAATCATGTTGAAAGTACAAGCTGATTACGTAAACTTACACCCTTAACAGGCATCATAAGAACCTTACCTGTGCCGCGGTATACGTTTACAAGTCCCTCTCCGGAAGCCGCAGAACCGAGGAGGCTCTTTCCTGAACGCTCAACTGTGAAATTCAGCGTATTGCTCCATGCAATAACGAAATTACCGTCAACCTTGAGCACGTCGTTCTGGAGAGTAATTTCTATAAGTTCCTCTCTGGGACATTCAGATTCAATACAGAAAATTCCTGAACCGTTAAGGCTGAGGTTGAAAAGTCCCTCACCGCCTGCAACAGCTGAAGAAAGATTTGTTCTCATAACAGCCTTGTGCTGCAATGCAGAATCGCAAGCAAGGAAAAGACCATCATCAAGTACAACTGAACCGTTCCACTCTGCCGCATCTAAAAGAAGGGGAAAACGGTATGTAGGCTCTAATACAAGCACGCCGCTTCCTGTATATTCGGGCTTTATTGCGGATTCACCTGTCATTTTGCCTCTTACAGCTTTACCGAAAAAGTCACCAACGCCCTTAACACCTGTTGTAGCATTAACATCGCCAAGCATCCACTGCATTGCTCCTGCCTGAGTTGTGATATTTGCTTTTTTAAGGTCGCAAATAACCTGACGCTTGCGGACATTCATGTGAGCGCTGAAAAATGCTGTAGCCGCTGTCTGAGGCGTTACGCTGAGGTCACGCTTATACTCAATAACTGTGAAAGCGCCTGCCTGCGCGATAATATTAATATCGTCATTGTCTGTGAAATTTTTGATTGTGTACATAATTTTCTCCCTATATCTAAATATTTTCAGATTTGTTTAATCTGATATAATTATTATACACCATTTTTTCTAATTTGTAAAGAGATTTTTTAAAATTCTCACAGAAAAATCCCATACACAAAGAATTTACTGCGTTTTCGTTGTATTTTCACGAAACTGTCATAAAAATAATGTAGAATAAAACCATAGAAAAAGGAATTGGGAAACCGTTAAAAAGGGTGATAAAATGAAATATTCAGAAAAATCAAAAAAATCCATTGGTTTCCTTACAGCAGCTCTGATTTCTGCATCTCTTGCAGGATGCAGCGGAGAAAAAGCAACTTTACAGCCAACAGCTCCCACGGAAAATATTGTCACTGAAAGCACTAAGGCGGAACCTACTGAAGCTGTGACAGTTCCCGAAGAAAAAGCAGTTTCGGCATCTACTGTCAGAAAGCCCTACAATGAACTTTTCTCCGATAGGGACAAATCTGCGGAATACGGCGATTTCACCGCTGAAATTACACTTAATGGCACTTCTGCCAAGGCTGAGGGTGACGGTGTATCTGTTGAAGGGTCTGCTGTTACTATTTCTAAAGAGGGTATATATCGTATCTCGGGAAAGCTCGACGACGGGCAGATTATTGTCAATGCTGATAAAGCTAAAGTTCAGCTTGTTCTCGACAATGCAGATATTACCTGCAAAACCTCCTCGGCAATATACGGGGCAGATTCTGACAAAATATTTGTTACTCTTGCCGAAAACAGCGTAAATTCGCTGACAGACGGCAGTAATTACACCTTTGCGGACGAACAGAACAGCGAGCCTGATGCCTGCATTTTCAGCAGTGACAGCATAACCATAAACGGCAAAGGCTCTCTCAACATAAATGCCAATTTTGCGGACGGTATTCACTCCAAGGACGATATTGTCATTACAGGCGGAAATATCACAATAAATTCTGCCGCTGACGGTATCAAGGGTAAGGATTATACTGCAATTTGCGGCGGAAAAATTGACATAAAAAGCGGTCAGGACGGCATAAAATCAACCGAGGATAACGATACTGCTTTAGGATTTGTTTACATCGAGGGCGGCGATATTTCAATAGATGCCGCAAATGACGGAATACAGGCAGAAACTGACCTTATTGCTGCTGATGGCAATATAAATATCGTAAGCGGAGGCGGTTCTGAAAATGCCGCACCCAAACAAAACGATATGGGCTTTGAAGGCAGAGATTTCGGCGGATTCCGCGGAGATTTTACTCCACCTGACAACTTTGGAAACATGACACCTCCCGATAATTTCGGCGGCGGTATGACACCGCCTGCGCCTGAACAAACAGCAAATCTTACAACTGAAACCGAAACGGAAAATACAGTATCGGACAGTATGAAAGGGCTAAAAGGCGGTAATTCTGTTGAAATTACAGGCGGAGTTATAACCGTAGATTCCGCAGACGACGCGCTTCATTCAAACAGAAATGTGATAATAAGCGGCGGTACAGCAATTCTGACCGCAGGTGATGACGGAATTCATGCCGACAGTACAATTGATATCACAGGCGGCTCTGTTACGATTTCCGAATCATATGAGGGAATTGAGGGCGCTGTTATAAATATCAGCGGCGGCGAAACTGCTCTCACATCTTCTGACGACGGCTTTAATGCTACCGACGGAACAACTCAGCAGGGCGGCATGGGGACATATTCTCAGGGCGTTGAGCTTAATATAAGCGGCGGTCTGGTGTATGTTGACGCTGACGGAGACGGTCTGGATTCCAACGGAAATATGACTATAAGCGGCGGTACAGTTCTTGTAAACGGTCCTACAAACAGCGGAAACGGTGCTCTTGACGGAAACGGAGAAATGACTGTCAACGGCGGTCTGCTTATTGCGGCAGGCAGTTCGGGAATGGCAGAAGCTCCCTCCGCAAATTCAGCGCAGAATTGCGTTTCAGCGGCTATTGGTTCAACTCAGCAGCCCGATACTCTTGTTACTCTTGCCGATGAAAATGGCAACGAGATAATCAGCTTTGCTCCGACAAAAACTTTTGACCATATAGTTATCAGTTCTCCCGAAATTGAAATGGGAAAGACATATAGCATAAAAATCGGCGGCGGTTCTTCCTCCGAAAATAAATTCGGACTATACGAAATCGGCGGCTATGACGGAAAAGGCTCGGAAATCGGCAGTTTTACCGCTGAAAATACCATAAGCTATATCGGAGAACAGTCCCATATGGGCGGCGGCTTCGGAGGCGGCGGCCGCGGAAATAAAGGTCAATTTGGCGGACGCGGTCACGGTATGGAGGATTTCCAGCCAACTACGGACGAAAACGGAAATATGATAATGCCTGAAAAGCCGGATATGCCTTTTAATAAGGGCGATTTTCAGCCAACAACTGACGAAAGCGGTAATTTTGTAATCCCAGAAAAACCTGAATTCTCGTTCGGAAGTGACAGAGAAATGCCGCAATAATTAATGACATCCTCAAATTTCATATAAACCACCTAATGCGGAGGCAGCCGAACTTTTTAACAGTTCGGCTGTTTCCGTGCATCTGTTAATAAATTAAGGAGATTTATTTATGGCAAAAAAAGAAAACAGAAAACTTGATTTGTTCCTCACTTTTTTCAAGATAGGAGCATTTACATTCGGCGGCGGTTATGCCATGATTCCGCTGATTCAAAAAGAAGTATGCGAAAATAAAAAATGGCTTACCGATGACGATATCCTTGAAATCGTGGCAATTGCGGAATCCACTCCAGGACCTATTGCCATAAATTCCGCAACATTTGTGGGATACCGCACAGCAGGCATTCTGGGAGCAATGTGCGCAACTCTGGGAGTTGTACTGCCCTCATTCTTCATTATTACACTTATATCAATGGTGCTCCGCGAATTCAGCAGCTACAGGGCAGTAAAGTATGCATTTTTCGGCATACGTGCAGGAGTTCTTGCTCTTATTATAAAGGCTTTGATTTCCATGTACAAGAAATGTCCAAAAAATATTTTCGCCTACTGCATAGCGGCAGCAGCGTTTATTTTTGCCGCATTCACGGACATAAACGCAGTATTTATAATAATCGGCTGTGCTGTTGCTGGTCTTATCTACTTCTTTACAACTGCAAATAAGGCAAAGGAGGCAGGCAAATGATTTTACTTGAACTTTTTATCACCTTTTTCAGAATAGGACTTTTCACATTCGGCGGCGGCTATGCTATGCTTCCTCTGGTGCAGGAGGCTGTTGTTAAGAAAGGCTGGATGACAAATGAGCAGATAGTTGATTTTATCGCTGTCAGCGAGAGTACTCCCGGACCTTTTGCCATAAACATTTCAACATACGTGGGAAATGAAACAGGCGGAATAATCGGCGGAATCTGTGCAACCCTCGGAGTTGTTCTTCCGTCGTTTATAGTGATACTCATTGTTGCAAAATGCTTTGACAAATTCCGTAAAAGCAAGGCGGTAGAGGGCTGTATGACAGGCTTGAAACCTGCTGTTATCGGAATGATTGGCTCTGCTGTTGTGTCTATCGGACTTACGGTATTCTTTCCCTCAGGGCTCACAACTGCGGTATTTACAGGAATTTCATTCTATGTATCTCTTGCAATATTCGCGGCGGCGCTTTTCTTCACATTAAAGAAAAAAATCAGCCCGATTATTATAATCGCTTCATCGGCGGTTATTGGAATTATTGCGGGATTTGCGCTTAATCTGTAAAAACATATTGCATTCACTGTTGGATATGGTATAATAAAAATATATTAACTTTACTAATGGAGGAATAATATTATGGAGAAAAAAATAAAAGGTATAAGCATCGGTGCATCTGTTCTGTTATTTGCTTTATTAGTCTTTTTTTCTAATTATGCAGGAGCAAATATCGGAGAGGATTTAGGCGAATTTATTTACAATCTCAAACACTAATAAACAACATCAACAGACCAACATGAAAATTTTACGTTGGTCTGTTTTCTCTTGCATTTTTTCAGGAAATGGATTATAATTAATATATTGTAATTCTTTTGAGTAGGTGAAACTATGATTTATATGCTTGAAGATGAAAGTGGAATCCGCGATTTTGTCCTCTATGCGCTGAATAACTCTGGGTTTGAAGCTGTCGGATTTGAACTGCCCTCGGAATTTTTTGCAGCGCTTTCCGAAAATATCCCTGAATTGCTTCTGCTGGATATCATGCTTCCCGAAGAGGACGGAATTTCTATTCTGAAAAAGCTGCGTTCCAACCCTAAAACCGCAAATCTGCCCGTAATACTTCTGACGGCAAAGGGCACGGAATTCGACAAAGTTCTTGGACTTGACAGCGGTGCTGACGATTACATATCAAAGCCATTCGGCACTATGGAACTTATATCGCGAATAAAAGCACTTTTGCGCCGTACATCTAAACCTGTGCAGGCGGCTGAGGATTCAATTTCTGTTGGAAAACTAAAAATAATTCAGGATAAACACGAGGTTTTTGCCGACGGTAAAAAAGTATCCCTTACCTTAAAAGAGTACGACCTGCTGTGCCTGCTTATGAAGAAAAAGGGCAGAGTATATACCCGTGATGAGCTGCTTAGTCTTATCTGGGGATATGATTTTTCAGGTGAAAGCCGAACTGTTGATGTTCATATCCGTACACTCCGTTCAAAGCTTGGCTCATGCGGCGAGCTTATAGAAACAGTGCGCGGTGTGGGTTACAGGATAGGAGAAAAAAATGATTAAAAGAATTTTTCTCAGCGTATTCATCACATCGGTTATTTCGCTTATATCGGCAATTATCATCACACTTCTTTTAAGCGGCGGGGAAAGCTTTGAACACATCGGATTTGTAATCGCTGCGGCAGCTGTCATGGTTGTGCTTCTTCTGGGAGTCTCTTTTTTTGCCGCAAGAAAAATCGTTCAGCCAATAAAGAATATTGACACAGCAAATCCCGATTCCAATAAAGCTTATAACGAACTTTCACCAATTCTTGAACGTCTCAGAAAGCAGACAGGCAGGGTAAACCGCTACAGGACGGAGCTTACGGACCGCCGTGAGCAGTTCAGCCTTATAACTGAAAATATGAAAGACGGAATTATTATCGCCGACCCGAAAACTGTGATTCTTTCTTGCAATTCCGCCGCATATCAGCTTTTAGGAGTTCAGCCGCTGACAGAGGGACAGAGCATCTATGCTCTCAGCAATGCAGAGCCATTCAGACGTTGTATTCAGGACGCTATGGGCGGTCTGCGATCTGATATTGTCATATCAACAGAAATGGGCGACAGAAAAATAATTGCAAGCCCCGCTAACATATCCGACACTCTCAACGGAATCGTTGTATTCATCATGGACGTTACGGAGGAACAGGCTCTGGAGAAAATGCGCCGCGAGTTCACATCAAATGTATCACATGAACTGAAAACTCCCCTGACAACCATTTACGGTACTGCTGATATGATTGCAAACGGAATAGTCAAAGCAGAGAATATTGCTGAATTCGGTGGAAATATCCGTCGAGAAGCCGAAAGACTCATAACCCTTATAAATGATATTGTATCGCTTTCAAGACTTGACGAAAAAAATATCCCGAGACAGCCAGAAGATGTGGAGCTTTACAGCCTCGCAGATGAAATAATCGGCAGACTTTCAAGGACAGCCGCCGATAAAAATGTTTCAGCTGAGCTTATCGGCGAGCCTGTAACGGTTATTGGAGATAGAACAATTCTAAGCGAGGTCATATATAACCTGTGCGAAAATGCTATAAAATACAACAAAAACGGCGGAAAATATACCGTCCGAGTATCACATATTCCCATGAAAGCAGTTATAACTGTTACCGATACGGGAATTGGTATTCCTGAAGAGCATATTGACCGCATATTTGAAAGATTTTATCGGGTTGACAAAAGCCGTTCCCGAAAAATCGAGGGAACAGGCTTGGGCTTGTCAATTGTAAAGCATGGTGTAAGCTATCACAATGGAACAGTAAGAGCAGTAAACGCTGAAAACGGAACGATTTTCATTGTGGAACTTCCAATAAAAAATAATATTGAATGAAAAACGAGGTCCGCCGCAATGGCTGACCTCGTTTTTATTATGTCTTATTCCGAGAAATTATAGGAATTATTCCTCATCTTCTCTCTTTTTTCTGAGAACGAATGCTGTAGCTGCTGCCAATGCCAGAGCTGCTGCGGGAATTGCAGTACCTGCATCGCCTGTCTTAGGAGCGTCGTCCTTCTTAGCAGTCGTTTTCTTGGTTGTTGTAATCTTCTTTGTCGTGGTCTTCTTTGTTGTAGTTGCTGCTGTAGTAGTTGTGGTTGTATCTGTTGTATCTGTAGATTCTGTTGTAGTTGCTGTATCAGTTGCTGTAGTAGTTGTTGTTGTTGTATCAGATGTAGTAGTTGTAGTTGTAGTAGTTGTTGTTGTTGTAGAAGTTGTAGTTGTAACAATCATCTCATCAATCATTGTTACTGTATCACTTGTTACGCCAACTTCGCCGCTGAGCTTTCCGTTCTCAATTGTAAATGTAATGTCTGTTGCTACTTCGTAGCCGTTAGGAGCTGCAACCTCGTGGAGTACATATGTACCGTCAGGGAGATTCTTAACAAGTGAAGGAGCTGTTCCTGAAATCCATGTAAGCGCTTCGCCGTCAGATACAAATTCTGCACCTTCGCCGAATGTTACGCCGTTTCTGTTGAACTGAACCTTGTTGCCTTCAAAGTCTGTACCTGTGAGAGTAAGTGTAGCGCCCGGAACTTCCTTGCTGAATACATCCTGCTTGCTGATATAAACATCAGTAGCTGTCATGTCATCCATCATAGTTACGGAATCACTGTCAACGCCTACGCCGCCTACAAGCTTGCCGTCCTTGATTGTGAATGTAATGTCTGTTGCTACTTCATATCCGCTTGGAGCTGCTACTTCGTGGAGTACATATGTACCGTCAGGAAGTGACTTCACGATTGAAGCTGTTGTTCCTGATACCCATGTAAGAGCATCACCGTCAGATACGAACTTGGCGTTTTCGCCGAGAACAAGCGCGTTCTCATTGAAGTTAATCTTGTTTCCAGCTAAATCTGTACCTGTAAGAGTGAGAGTAGCGCCTGCAATTTCCTTACCGTAAACATTCTGCTTGCTAAGTGCTACATCTGTAACAATCATATCATCAACCATTGTTACGGAATTGCTTTCAACGCCGATTTCGCCCTTGACCTCGCCGTTCTCAATTGTAAACTCGATGTCTGTTGATACGAGATATCCGCTTGGAGCTGCATCCTCGTGAAGTACATAAGTACCGTCAGGAAGATTCTTGATGTTTGTGCCGGATGTGCCGGAAATCCATGTAAGATGTCTGCCGTCAGATACAAACTCTGCGCCTGTACCGAGTGTAACGTCTGCGCCGTCGAAGCTTACAGGTCTGCCTGTGAAGTCAACACCTGTGAGAGTAAGTGTAGCGCCTGGGATTTCCTGACTAAAGATATTTTCCTTGCTGATTGTTACATCAGTCTTAATCATATCATCCATCATAGTAACGCTTGTGCTGTCAACACCAATTTCACCGCTGAGCTCTCCGTTTTCAACAGTAAATGTCATATCTGTTGTTACTTCATATCCGCTTGGAGCTGCTACTTCGTGGAGTACATATGTACCGTCGGGGAGATTCTTAACGTATGTAGGAGTTGAACCGCTGAGCCATGTGAGCTCTGTGCTGTCCTCTGATGTAATAAGTTCTGCATTCTGACCGGGCATTACGTTTTCAAGTGCGAATACGATATCATTTCCGTCAGCGTCCTTACCTGTGAGAGTAAGCTCTGCACCGATGATTTCCTCACCGTATACATTCTGCTTGCTGATTTCAACTTCACCCAGCTTAGCAGCTGTCATGATAACTGTATTGTCGATGTTGTTTACAACTTCACCGTCAGAAATTGCAAAGTGAATATCCTTGGAAGGCTCATATCCGTCAGGAGTAAATATCTCCTGAAGAACATATTCACCGTCAGGAAGATTCTTAATGAATGTAGAATCATTACCTGTTACCCACTTAAGCTCTTCACCGTCGCCGATAAAGTCTGTACCGTCGCCGAATACAACATCATTCTTGTTGAATATGATAGGCTTACCGTTTTCGTCAGTACCCTTGAGTACAAGAACTGCATCAGCAATCACTGTACCATTGGAATCCACCTTATTTATATGGATATCTGCAAGCACTGCTGTAGGCCATGTTGTTGTAGTGGTTGTAGTTGTTGTAGATGTAGTTGTGGTTGTTGTAGTTGTGGTTGTAGTTGTGGTTGTTGTGGTTGTAGTTGTGGATGTTGTTGTAGTTGTAGATGTGGATGTGGATGTAGTCATTGTAGATGTTGTTGTTGTAGATGTAGTTGTTGTAGATGTTGTAGTTGTAGATGTGGTTGTTGTGGATGTTGTAGTTGTGGATGTTGTTGTAGATGTTGTAGTTGTAGATGTAGTTGTTGTGGATGTAGTCGTTGTTGTAGTTGTGGATGTTGTTGTTATCTTCTCATCAACCATATCGATTGAACCAACAACCTTACCGTCAACTGTTACCTTTCCGTCCTTAACCTCAAATGTTATGTCTGTAGCCTTGAGATAACCGTTTGGAGCTGCTTCTTCATGAAGTGTATATGTTCCGTTTTCAACGATAACAATTGTTGCTTCTGTTCCGCTTATCCAAACGAGAGTTTCGCCAACGCCGTTTACAAGTTCGCCGTCCTTGCCGACTGTGATTGAACCCTTGCCGAATGTGATAGCCTCGCCGTTCTCATTTACTCCGCTGAGTTCAAGTCTTGCGCCGACTACCTCTGTTCCGCCAACATCTACCTTGTTAATATTTACAACATAAGTAGTTGTTGTTGATGTGTTTGTCTCGCTTGTTGATGTGGATGTTGATGTGTTTGTCTCTGTTGTTGATGTGGATGTAGTTGTTGTTGTTGTAGATGTTGTAGTTGTAGATGTAGTTGTTGTTGTAGATGTTGTAGTTGTAGATGTGGTTGTTGTAGATGTTGTAGTTGTAGATGTAGTCGTTGTTGTAGTAGTAGATGTTGTTGTAGTTGTAGATGTGGTTGTTGATGTGTTTGTCTCTGATGTAGAAGTATCTGTTTCTGATGTGGATGAAGAAGATGTAACTGTAGTAGTTGTTGTTGTGTTGTCACGCATAACAATACCTGTTACAGTTGTTCCCTTAGCAATTACATTTTCGCCCTCAAGGTAATTATCCTTATCCTTGTCGGACATTGTAATTGTCTTAACTTCGCCATTCTTTACAGTAAAGCCGATGCTTTCTGCCTTAAGATGACTGTCTTTTCCGTCCTTATCCTTAGGTGTCTGGAACTCAGTAAGAGTATACTTACCATCGGGAAGCTTGGAGATAACTGTTTCAGCCTCTGCAACTGATGTAAATTCAATTGACATCTTGTCGTCGCTGATTGTGAAATCCTTAGCTGCTTTGCCATTCTGAGTAGCCTTAACACTGCTAAGGTCTGTGCCGTCCTCATCTGCCTCTTCAAGAACAACTTTGAGAATTGCTCCAGGAAGTTCAGCGGACTTAGCAATTTCCTTCTTGGAAATATGAATTTCAGAAGGCTTGTCCTCCATAACAACAATACCGTCTTCTACAACTTCGTAGTGAGTATTGCCGTTCTGGTCTTCTCCATTTGCAACCTTAATTGTGCCGTCAGGCTCGATTACAAACTTGATTGTCTCTGCCATTTCATATCCATCAGGAGCTGTAATCTCTGTAAGAGTATACATTCCTGTGGGAAGCATTGAAAGTACTGTTGGCTCATTTCCGGATACAAAGCTGATCTCGTTTTTCTTTTCGATATCTGCAAATGTAAACTCCTTATCGCCCTGCTTGGCTGTTACATTGGAAAGGTCAGCCTTTGCATCAAGAGCTGTGATAACAAGTTTTGCATCGGGAAGCTCTGTACCTGCGCCAAGCTCCTGTTTGCTGATAGTGGCCTTTGTCATTTCGTCCTTAACAACGATTCTGTCACCGTCCTCAGAAACTTCAACTTCACCATTTGTTACAGCTGAATTTCCTGTTACAATACCGTTTTCAACAGTAAATGTAAATTCAGAAACTACTGTGTAACCGTCGGGAGCTACTGTCTCCTTAAGTACGTATGTACCGTCCTTAAGTCCTGTGATTACAGGATTGCCTGTGAATTCAATCTTTGCTGTCTTATCGTCGTATGTCTTTTCGCCG
>CALGTV010000116.1 GCA_937902395.1 uncultured Ruminococcus sp. | reverse complement strand
ACGAGAAAAACGGCCCCGGAGAGCTGCGGGCTCTCAGCCGGGGGCTTACGGCGGAGATGATCGCGGCGGTTTGCAAGCTGATGAGCAATCTGGATCTCATCTACTGCGCCAACAAAATTACAGTGACGGCTCACTGCAATACCACCATCGGCCTTCCCGGGACCCTTTCCTGCCGCCTGCAGCCCAATCACACCACCGATGATCCCGATGGATGCTGCCTCGACAACCGTAAAGCCAAGGCCGAGAGCACCGATAAATGCGGCAAATACACCAAACTGAGTTGAAAGAATTCTGTCGTATGCACTTGGAGCACCGCCTCTGAGCATATGCCCAGGAACGCAGACACGAGCTTCAATGCCTGTATTCTGCTGAATCTGAGCGGCAATACGACCTGTAGCAGTTGTAATTCCAGCCTCTGCACGAAGCTTTGCACGCTCCTTTTTCTTCATCTTAGATTCTGCAATATCAAACGCACCCTCAGCAACTGCAAGAATAGAAAATGTCTTTCCTGATGCACTTCTTGCCATTACAGCGTCGCAGATTTTGTCAATATCGTATGGAATTTCAGGGATTACAATTATATCTGCACCGCCTGCAATGCCAGCATTGAGAGTAAGCCAACCAGCTTTGTTTCCCATAACCTCACACACAAGGACACGACTATGACTTGCGGCTGTTGTATGAAGTCTGTCGATAACATCTGTTGCTATATCAACTGCTGTATGGAATCCAAAAGTTACATCTGTACCGAAAATATCGTTGTCGATTGTCTTTGGAAGACCTATAACGTTAAGTCCCTCATCATAAAGCAGCTTTGAAGTCTTGTGTGTTCCGTTTCCGCCGAGAGTAAGGAGACAATCAAGTTTCTGCTTCTTGTATGTCTCTTTCATATTTTTTACTTTATCAACATTATCTTCACCGATAACCTGCATCATCTTGAATGGCTGGCGCTTTGTACCAAAAATTGTTCCGCCCTGTGTAAGAATACCTGAAAAAGAATCAGGTGTCATTTCCTTACACAAATTGTTGATAAGACCGTAATAACCGTTGGAAATACCTATAATTTCAACGTTATCTTCGCCAAACTGCTCATAGCATGCTTTCGCCACGCCTCTTATAGTAGCATTAAGTCCCGGACAATCACCGCCGCTTGTCAGAATTCCAATTCGTCTCATTTTAAAACCTCCAATTTTTATAATTTTTACTGCTTTATTTTACGGATTCCTCTGCCTATGAGGATTTCCATATTTATCAGATATATTTTTGAAGCAATTTTTCAAGCTGCTCCGCAGGCATTGGTCTGCCATAGAGGAAACCCTGACCGTAATCACAACCTGCTTTTCTGAGAATTTCTTCCTGTTTTGAATTTTCCACACCCTCAGCAATAGTTTTAATTTTTTTGGATTTAGCAATACTTATCACTGCTGAAACAATCTCATAAGCTATATTATCATGCTGAATATCTGTAATGAATGACCTGTCAAGCTTCAGCAGAGTAATTGGCAGAATCTGGAGGTAACTGAGAGAAGAATATCCCGTTCCGAAGTCATCCATCGCAAGTTTCACGCCAAGCTCCCGAAGCTTGTTCATCTGAGCAACGGCAAAATCAATATCGCTGAGAGCAAGTGTTTCTGTCAATTCTACTTCAAGCCATTTTGGGTCAAGTCCATTGCGTACAAGGGCATCAAGAACACGCTCTTTAAGGTCTGTCTGATAAAAGTCATTAGATGTAAAGTTAATAGACATTACAAGTTTGGGATATCCAAGCTTTTGCCATAAGGCATTCTGACGACAACCCTCGTTTAGTACAAATTCACTGATTTTGCCAATAAGACGTGACCTTTCGGCAATAGGAACAAATGAATCAGGAGTAATCACAGTTCCATCAGGCTTAATCCAACGGATGAGCGCCTCTACACCCATAATCTTGCCTGTTTTCAAGTCAATTTTAGGCTGATAGAATAAATGAAGCTCATTATTGTCAATTGCAAGCGCAAGTGATTTTTCAAGCTCTGTGATGCCGATTATGGAATCATGCATACTTGGGTCATAACGGCAGATAGTGCCAGTCTGACCACTTCCTGTTTTAAGAGCAAATTCCGCATGTTCCAAAACATCAATAAATGAATCTCCGTCATCGGGAATTTTTGAGAAACCAACTGAACAGCTAAGATTTACAGCCGAAAAATCATTAACAGCAAGCTTGGCAAATTCTTCTTGTATACCCTTTGCTGTACGTGAAGGCAAATCATCATCGCCATAATCTCGGAGAACCAGTGCAAAATTATCGCCGCTGATACGTGCAGCAAGTCCGCCCGGAGTAACAAATTTATAAAGAATATGAGCAAAATTTTTAAGAATATAATTTCCGTTTTCATAACCACAGGTATCGTTTATGATATGGAATCTATCAATATCTACAACGATTATCCAATAGCTGTATTTTAGAGTACGGCTGCACTCATAGGTTTCCTTTCCCATTGTAACAAGCTTGTTGCGATTGGCAATTTCCGTTACCTCATCAATATAAGCAAGCCGTTCAATAAGCATATCCTTTTCCTTTTCGTCTGTTATATCCAACAAAGCACCGCCAAAAAGCGGACGGGTATTATCAGTACCCTTAATTGATTTGTAACGGAAGCTATACCAGCGATAACTTGCACCATTCAATTTTTTTATGCGGAGTTCAATTTTCCTAACATCACCGCATTCATTAGGAGAATTGACAGCATGCTCAAAGTGTATTCTATCATTTGGATGAATAAGTGAACGGAATTTATCGAAAGTTATACTATTACTATTAAGACAAAACATACGTACAGTTTCAGAAGAAGCAGCATACTTTTTTCTGTCTGTACTCATGATAACACCAATTTCCGCAAGTTCCATAGAGGAATTAAAAAAGTCATTAGCGCTCGCGAGGTTTGTTCTCATTTTCTTCAGTTCAGTCATATTAAAGCCCGTGCTGAGATAGAGATTTTTCCGTTTAAATCCTTTGAAAAGAGATGTACTCCACGCTATTGAAACATGCTTTTTTTCAGGAGTGACAAAACTGCACTGATAATTTTCTGATACTATAGCATTTACTTCTTTTTCATCTATTTTTTGCAAACCGAACGCTTTAAGCATGGCTTCCTTTGTGCAGCTTTCCTCAACAGAAAAGCCGAGAAGGTCACGGATACGCTTATTCATACGGATATATGAAAAATCATTTGACCATACAATAAATTCTGATTCAAGATTTTCGATTACTTTTAAGAAATCCTCGGTATCAACAGATGATTTATTTTTAGCATAAATTCTGCCTATTATAAATACAATAGAAGCTGTAATGATAAGCGAAAGGAAATACACGATTAATATTATAACTGTGTACTGCGGATGAAATAGCGAAAAAGCAACTATGAGAGCGGTAGAAAGGCATACAGCCAAAGCAGCTGCAAGTATATCTTTATGTTTCATAATTAATTTCACCCTCTATTTTTAGACTTAATATAATTATAGCAAATTTCACTGAAAAAGTCAAGTTTATTTTTCCGATTCACAACATTTTTTATAAATTTGTTGCAAATTTACAAGAAAGTATCACAATATATTCACATTAATGAAGTAATATGGTATAATAAGAATAGAAAAACAGATTTTGAATCCTGAAAAAATTTCGGAGGTATAAATATGGCACATATTTTAATTGTAGATGACGAAATCAATATCCGTAAGGTTGTACGTGAATACGCTGAATTTGAAGGATATGATGTAACAGAAGCAGAAAATGGCATGGAAGCTGTAAATCTTTGTCACGATAACAACTATGACCTTATTATTATGGATGTTATGATGCCCAGACTTGACGGCTACTCTGCTTGTAAGGAAATTCGCAAATCAAAGAATATTCCTGTTATCATGCTTTCTGCACGCGGTGAAGAGTATGACAAGCTGTTCGGATTCGAAATCGGTATTGATGATTATGTTGTAAAACCTTTTTCGCCAAAAGAACTTATGGCACGAGTTAAAGTTGCACTTAAAAGAAATAGCAATTCAACCGATTCAGTTAAGCTTGATAAATACGTTTTCGAGGGACTTGAAGTAGACATCTCCGGAAGAGAGGTATACGTAAACGGCGAAAAAGCCTCTATGACACCCAAAGAGTATGACTTACTGTTCTACCTTGTACGAAATAAGAATATCGCCCTTTCAAGAGACCAGCTTCTTGAAGAAGTATGGGGATATGATTTCTTCGGCGATGACAGAACAGTTGACACTCATATAAAAATGCTCAGAAACAGTCTCGGAGAATACCGCAAATTCATTGTTACACTGAGAGGAATGGGTTACAAGTTTGAAGCTAATTAAAAGAATCAGAGCTGCATTTGGACGGATTCCTCTGAAATTCAGCATATGGATGTATTTTATAAGCTTTACAATTATCGTTTTCGTCCTTTTATGGCTGTTTCAGATTCTCTTTCTTGAAAAATTCTATACTATGTCAAAAATTCATGATGTTGAGGCATCTGCTTTGCAGATTGTTGCATCTTATGAAACTGACAAATCTTCGGAATTCAGCAGAAAAATTGAAGAAATTGCAATAAAAAATGATTTGTGCATAGAAATTGTCAACAGATATGGCAGATCGTGGTATACAAAAGAATATTCTGTCGATTGCGTAATCCACGGAAGAACTAACAGCACATACAATTTTCAGCTTGAAATAGAAAACAATTCAAATCAGCCAATCTGGAGAAAGCTTCAGAATGCACATAAAAATTATTCAATGGTGCTATTTGGCTGTGCTTTAGGAGATACAGAAAATCCGGACGGTTATCTTTTTATTAATACTGCACTGGTTCCTGTCGGATCTACTGTTACTATTATTAAACGCCAACTGATGTTTATTACTTTTATTTTGCTGATTATCGCGTTTGTAATATCCCTTTTTGTATCTAAGAGGATTGCGCAGCCTATTGATAAAATCACTGTTGCAGCTGAAAGTCTTGCAAAGGGAAACTTCAATACAAAATTCGACGGCAGAGGATATCTTGAAGTAAAACAGCTTGCTGATGCTCTTACCTATGCGGAAAAAGAGCTTTCACGAGTTGACACAATGCAACGTGACCTTATTGCAAACGTGTCTCACGATTTACGCACTCCCCTGACCATGCTGAAAGCCTATGCAGAAATGATACGCGACCTTTCGGGTGATAATCCGAAAAAGCGAAACGAACATCTCGAAATTATCATAAACGAAACTGACCGATTGTCCCTTATGGTTAATGACATTCTTGATTTATCAAAGCTTGAAAGCGGTAAACAGAAAATAACGCCATCTGAATTTGAAATCAGTTCTAAATTATCAGAGATAATCGACAGATTTACAGGTATTTCAGAACGTATGGGATATAAAATCCAGTTTACTCCTGATAAAGAATGTACAGTGTTTTGCGATGCAGTAAAAATAGAACAGGTCATCTATAACCTTATAAATAATGCTATTAATTATACTGGTGAAGATAAACAGGTATTTGTGCGACAAATAAATGCTTCTAATGGTATAATTATTGAAGTCGAAGATACGGGAGAAGGAATTCCTCCTGATAAGATAAAACTCATTTTTGATAAATACTATCGTTCCGAAAACCACAAACGTGAAGTTGTAGGCACAGGATTGGGATTATCAATTGTAAAAGCTGTTCTTAAACTTCATAATTACGATTATGGTGTAAGGAGCAAAATTGGTAAGGGTTCGGTATTCTGGTTTAGAATCAGCAACAAAGATGTCAAAAGTGCACAAATCCAAAACAAATAGTTAGACGAATTTCGTCGTTATCACATGCTGAATTTTAACACAATTTTCACATTTATGTTGTATAATATATTTGTAAGGAATTCTTGTTCCTTAAATTTAATTTATGGTAATTAAATGTTTACCCCAACATTTAATTATAAATCCCCAATAATCCCTATATCATGGCAGATGAGCTTCCTTAACCGGAGGCTCATTTGTTTTGTGAAAATTTTGGAAAAATCTTGACAAGCTTTATTTTATAGTATATAATATAGGTAATATGAACAATTTATGTTCAAAAAATAAAGAGAGGGAATGTTTTATGAAACATATTTTAAAAAAAGCCGCTGCTTCTATTGCCGCAGTTGCAACGCTTGGTACTGTTGTTACAAGCAGTATTCCGAAAGATGTTACTGTTGCCGCTCCCGATGAATATCATGATGACTGGCTCCATGTAAATGAAAATGCTGAAATTGTTGATATGTACGGAAATCCTGTGTGGCTGACAGGCTGTAACTGGTTTGGCTACAATGTTACTACACAATGCTTTGACGGCGTGTGGTCAAGAAATATGCATGAAATGCTCAATGAGATGGCTGACCATGGCTTCAACTTCTTACGCGTGCCTATGTCAACACAAATTCTGCTTCAATGGAAAAATAATGAACCCGATCCATATATGGTTAAGATTAATGAGTGGAAAAATCCTGAACTTACAGTTGAGGGTGTTGAGGGCGGTACTCCCAAGTATAGCTTTGATATCTGGAATATGGCTGTTGAGTGGTGCAGAGAAAATGGTATCAAGATAATGATGGATATTCACTGTGCAACTACTGCTTCAAACGGACATCAGATGCCTTTATGGTACGATAGCAACTACAGCACAGACGACTGGCTGGAGGCGCTTTCATGGTTTGCTGAGTATTATAAGGATGACGATACAATCCTTGCTATAGACCTTAAAAATGAGCCACATGGTAAAAACGACGGTCAGGGTATGGCAATCTGGGATGGCTCCACTGCTGAAAACAACTGGAAGTATGCAGCCGAAAGAGGTGCGGCTGCTTGTCTTGAACAGAATCCTAATCTTTTAATTATGGTTGAGGGTATCGAAGTTTATCCGAAATTTGAAAATGGTAAGGACTGGAACTCCCCTGCTGTTGACTATGCACATTATGACGACCCAAATGCTCAGGCTTTCCATGGAGCATGGTGGGGCGGTAATTTCCGCGGTGTAAGAGATTATCCCATTGACTTAGGTGAACATCAGGATCAGCTTGTTTATTCTCCTCACGACTACGGCCCGCTTGTATGGGAGCAGGAATGGTTCAAGAAGGATTTCACAACTCAGACGCTTCTTGATGATTATTGGTATGATACATGGGCATTTCTCGTTGAAGAAAAAATCTCTCCTCTTTTCATGGGTGAATGGGGTGGATTTTATGATGATGAACATGACCCCACCGGCGATAACAGAAAGTGGATGAAACTCCTCCGCGATTACATGATTGAAAAACGTATCCATCACACATTCTGGTGCTTTAATGAAAATTCCGGTGATACAGGCGGACTTCTTATAAACGACTTCCAGGATTGGGATATTCCTAAGTACGAGTTTGTAAAGGAGGCACTCTGGCAGACTGAGGACGGTCTGTTTATCGGTCTCGACCACAAAATTCCTCTTGGACAGAACGGTACAGGAATTACAGTAGCTGATTATTACAGCGGCAACACTCAACCTCCCTCTCAGCCCGACGAAAAGCCCGCAACAACAGCTCCTCCTGTAACCACTACGGAAGAGATAGTTTCTGCAACAACTACAGTTACAACAATCCCTACAACAACAGCACCCACTGATGATATTATGTACGGCGATGCAAACTGTGATGGAAAGGTAACTATAGCTGATTCAACTGCAATTCTCCAGAGTATTGGAAACCCTGACAAATACGGCTTGTCTGAAAGTGGTACAGCTAATGCAGATGTGGATGGCAAAGCAGGTATAACAGCTACAGATGCACTTACAATTCAGAAATACGATGCGAAGCTTATATCGAAGCTTCCTTTAGCTGAATAATATAACATGATTATAAAACGGCAATGAGATTTAAATTTTAAGATCATTGCCGTTTTTTTCGACCTTTTTTTAATTTCGCTTTTTATCACAAAATATACACTAAATCGTTATCAAATCGTTAATATCTTTTCACATCTGCTTATATTGACTTTTTTTGGCTGTGGAGTTATAATATATAAGCATTAATCTTATCTATATTTATGGAGGTTTATTATGGCGTCTTCACAATCAATGGCAGTCAAAAAAACAGAGGAAAAGCTAAAACCTAAACTTTTCTCTGTAATGAAAGGTTACTCAAAATCGCAGCTTATAAAAGATATTGTATCAGGTATAATTGTTGCAATTATTGCGCTTCCCCTTTCAATTGCTCTTGCACTGGCTTCGGGAGTTACACCTGAGCAGGGACTTTACACTGCAATTGTTGCAGGATTTTTCGTTTCATTCCTTGGCGGAAGCCGTGTTCAGATTGCAGGTCCAACCGCTGCATTTGCCACAATTGTTGCTGGTATTGTTGCAACCGAGGGAATGGACGGTCTCGCTATATCCACAATTATGGCAGGTATTTTTCTTATTATAATGGGATTGTGCCGTTTTGGAAGTCTTATTAAATATATTCCAAATACAATTACCCTTGGTTTTACTTTTGGAATTGCTGTTACTATTGTTGTAGGTCAGATTAAGGATTTCTGCGGAATGTCTTTTGAAGGATCACCTGTAGAAACTACTGAAAAAATCGCTGAGCTTGCCAAATCAATAGATACATTTAATCCAATGGCGTTCCTTGTTGGTATTATTTCCCTTGCTATACTTATTTTCTGGCCTAAAAAACTGAACAAAATCCCACCTTCTCTTATAGCTGTTGTCGTTGGTGCAGCTATTGTAAAAATAAGCGGAATTAATGTAAATACTATCGGAGACCTTTACACTATTTCATCTGCTCCCCCCTCCTTTACAATGCCTGAAATTACATTTGAAAGAGTCAAGGCACTTGTTCCAAATGCTTTTACAATTGCTATTCTTGCTGCTGTAGAATCGCTTCTTTCGTGCGTCGTTGCAGACGGTATGATTGGTTCAAAGCATCGCTCAAACATGGAGCTTACAGCCCAGGGTGTAGGTAACGTTGCCTCTGCACTGTTCGGTGGAATCCCCGCTACAGGCGCTATTGCACGTACCGCTGCTAATATAAAAAATGGCGGTAGAACTCCTATTGCAGGTATGGTACATGCTGTTGTTTTGCTTATTGTACTTTTACTTATTATGCCATATGCAGCTATGATTCCTATGCCGACAATTGCCGCAATACTCTTTATTGTAGCATATAATATGTGTGGTTGGAGAGAAATTGTAAACTGCATTAAAATATCCCCAAAGAGCGATAGTGCTGTACTGCTTATAACTCTTGTTCTTACTGTTGTATTCGACCTTGTTGTTGCAATTGTTGTGGGAATTGTTCTTGCATCACTTCTCTTTATGAAACGTATGGCTGATGTTACAGAAAGCCACGACTGGATTTATGTTGATGATGAGGACACTGACCCTGACCACATTTCACTTAAAAAAGTTCCAGAAAATACAAGAGTATATGAAATTAACGGTCCCATGTTCTTTGCTGCTTCTGACAAATTCAACTACATACTTGATAAAACAAAGGGAATCGACGTACTGATTCTTCGTATGAGAAATGTTCCTGCTATCGACGCTTCAGGTGTTGAAATGCTTGATAAAATTACAAAACGCTGTAAAAAGCATGATATCGAGGTAATATTCTCCCATGTAAACGAACAACCTATGCATGCAATGGAAAAGGCCGGATTTATAAGCCGTATAGGTCGCGATAATTTTTGTGACCATATCGACACTGCTCTGCTTCGCGCTGAAAAACTTGAAGATGTAGCAAGAAAAAATAAGAAAAAATAATAAAGTTATACCAATCTTCAAAATATTAGTAGACAAAGATAATAAGCAAAATACTTTTTTTAGACATTCGTATAATAATAAAAGGGGGTGTAAAAAAACTCCCCAAAACACAATATCTTTCAAAAATAGCCACACAGAAACAACAATTATACGTTGTTCTCCTGTGCGGCTATTTCTATTATAGCGATTTTTTTACAGCG
>CALGTV010000115.1 GCA_937902395.1 uncultured Ruminococcus sp. | reverse complement strand
AGGGGTGAATTCCCAAACAGTCCTGTGGACTGTTTGGAAAGAGGGGACGCTCTGTAAGAGAGAGCGTCCCCTAAATAAAATATTTCGTTATGTTTTTTACAGACATAATTATTAATCCGCATACTTGCGTGTTATATTTCAACATATTTTTTTGTCATAAATTGTCTGAAATGCCAAAAATTGCGATTGCGAAAAAAAACTATTGAAAAATAGTTGCAGATATGCTATAATAAATACAAGCTATTTTCGAAAAAAGGAGGTTTCTGTAATGAAACATATCAAGACAATGAACAAGGCTAATCTCAAGGAGTCAGCTCAGAAGGGCGGCTGCGGTAAGTGCCAGGCTTCATGCCAGTCAGCTTGCAAGACTTCATGCACTGTTGCAAACCAGAAGTGCGAGAGATAAGAAGATTTTTCAGAAATCTTTAAGGGCAGTGTTATGCTGCCCTGTTTTTTTACTTAGAGGAGTGTGTTTGTATGATACATAAGTATAAATTAAATGGATTTAATATAGTTCTTGATGTCAACAGCGGCGGCGTTCATATCGTTGATGAACTTACATATGACCTGCTTGACAATATTGAGCCGCCTTTTGAAGAAAAGTGTCCTGAGAAAGTGGTGGACAAGCTTTCAAAGGTGTACTCCGTGGAGGATATCGAATCCTGTTATGATGAAATTGTAGAGCTTTATAATGAAAAAATCCTCTTTTCCGAGGACGATTACGAGAAGTATGCCAAGTATTCCGTAGCTTCACCCGTAAAGGCAATGTGCCTGAATATCGCCCACGACTGCCAGCTGAGATGCAAATACTGCTTTGCTTCAACAGGCGATTTCGGACAGGGACGCAAGCTTATGACCCTTGAAACAGGAAAGCACGCTATCGACTTTCTCCTTGAAAATTCGGGAGACCGTACAAATCTGGAGCTTGATTTCTTCGGCGGCGAGCCTTTGATGAATTTCAAGGTAGTAAAGCAGATTGTTGAATATGCCCGTTCCCGCGAGGCTGAATATAACAAGAAATTCCGCTTTACAATCACAACAAACGGACTTCTCCTTGACGATGACAAGATTGAATTTATCAACAAAGAGATGTCAAACGTCGTTCTTTCTATTGACGGACGTAAGGAAATCAACGATTATTTCCGCGTACTTCCCAACGGACAGGGCTGTTACGACATGATTCTTCCCAAGTACAAGAAGCTTGTGGAGGGCAGAGGCGACAAGGAGTACTACGTAAGAGGTACTTTTACAAATAAAAACCTTGACTTCTCCAACGACGTATTTGCGCTGTACGAAGCAGGTTTTGACCAGATTTCCATTGAGCCAGTTGTAGGCGAGGGAGACGAATACGCTCTTACTGAAAAGGAGCTCCACGCAGTATTCAAGGAATATGAGAATCTTGCAAACCGTATTCTTGAAAATGAGAAAAAGGGCGGAAAGTTCAATTTCTTCCATTTTATGATAGACCTTGACCAGGGGCCATGTGCAATCAAGCGTCTGAGAGGATGCGGCTGCGGTAACGACTAT
This sequence comes from uncultured Ruminococcus sp., assembly GCA_937902395.1. Lineage (GTDB taxonomy): Bacteria > Bacillota > Clostridia > Oscillospirales > Ruminococcaceae > Ruminococcus. The sequence goes on along the minus strand of CALGTV010000115.1, from coordinate 1,446 downwards.
GTTGCAATCACTCCCGACGGTGATATTTACCCCTGCCACCAGTTTGTAGGCATGGAGGAGTACAAAATGGGCAATATCGACGAAGGCACTTTCAATCAGGAGATGAAAGCGGATTTTGCAAACTGCCACGTTTACTCCAAGCCTGAGTGTCGCAAGTGCTGGGCAAAGTTCTATTGCAGCGGCGGTTGTAACGCCAATAATTATCAGTATATGGGCGATGTGCGTTCAGCACACAAGATTTCCTGCGAGCTTGAAAAGAAGCGCCTTGAATGTGCAATTATGCTGAAAGCGGCAAGAACATTCGGCGACGCGGAATGAGTTTAAATTAAGAATTATGAATTAAGAATTCAGAATTAAACTAAAATGTGCGGTAAATTTGCCGCACATTTTTTTAAAAATAAGATGTAGGATGCGGATATTATCCGCAAGCAATTTAATAATTAAAGGAAAAAAATATGTTCAAAATAAATTATCAGCTAAAGAAACCGCAAGAAATTGAGCCATGGGGAGAAATTGAAAATGTTCTGCATTGGTTCGGTTTGACGGATAGCTTGCTATGGATAGATGTTGGTGATTCTGTAATATACGAACATTCGGAAGAAGCTATGAAAGAATTTGGTATTCCGATAAAATATAATGATTATCAGCTTTCACGATTTTTAGAAGATTTTTCAGATATTCTTCCATATGTTTCAGAATCACTTCCCGAATTCCTGTATAATTCCGTGGAGACTTTTTCGGAAAATATCCGTAAATGGAATTTGCAGTACGTCGAAAAGTCAGATGAAGAATATGACTATTTCTTCGATGTTTTATATGAACCTCTGGATAAATGGTTTTATGAGCGGACATTTGATTCAGGACATCTTATAGGAGGGCCTCTTATTGGCTGTTTCAGATGCGGTGACAATATAAAAATATATTGGGAAAGTGACTATTCATTAAAAGACGGCAGCAGTATATGGAAGAATCCAAAAGGATTATATGAAATGAAATATAATGATTTTGTTTCGGAGGTATCCCGTTTTTTTGAATCTTTTGCATGTGATATGGATAAACAGGTAGCTGATGTTCAGAAAAACGGTATAAAAGGCGTATTTGTGGATATTGACAAGCTTGGCAAAGAAAATGAATCACGTAAAGAAATATTTGCCGGGAAAGTAGAGGCACTGTATTCTGAAAAAGAAACAAATACTGATTGGTCACAGGTGAAACATTTATATGACAAAATGATAATGGAAATATAAAAAAGCGGATGAAAATATCCGCTTGAGATTGTTGATAAACCTGAATTTCGTTCCGAAATTGCGGTCACGGCACGCCGTGTCCATTATAAAACATGACTTTTTATAAAATCTGAGGCGGCATTTTTGTCGCCTCTGCTTGTCGATAAACTATAAATAAAATGGGATTCTAAAGGGCGAAGCCCTTTAGCAGAGTCCAGAG
>CALGTV010000114.1 GCA_937902395.1 uncultured Ruminococcus sp. | reverse complement strand
CATACAGCATTTATGCCATTAGATTTGTCTACTGTTGTTTCAGGGATTGGTATTACCAACTCTGTTCACTTACGAGAATTTCAGCACGTTTCTGAATTCTATCTGCTGCCGCCTCAGCAGTCTGAGCGTCGGCAAAGAATACTTCGGCTTCTTCGTAAATTATGTCATTAAGTGCAGTCTGCTCACTTGGAAGAAGTGCTGTAGTATTGCGGATATATTCCTCAATATTTTCTCTTTCTTCCTGCGTCAGAGGATATACTTTCAATCCGTCGTCCTCGTAGTAGCCGTTTTCTGATACCATTGCATATGTGCCGGGCAATGTCGTCCAGCTGTCGAGTGTAGCTTCAAAGTTTTCTTCAAGAACAGGAATATATGCATAATCTGCCTTTATATATTCCTTTATATATTCCTTTATAAATTCCCATGCGGCTTCTTTATACTCGCAATTTGAAGTTATGGCAAAATTATTATAAGTTGTGATTTTGCTTCCCTGACCATTAGCAGAGGGATAACCAACAAGAGTAACATCTTCGTTAAACAATGCTTTTGGATATGAATAACCACCGCCTATACTGTGGCTGCTTGCTAATTGCAGTGGGTAAATAAGATTTTCATCTCGCTGATGGCTGTATAACTGATCAATATTGAACTGATTATATGCCTCTGATTGTTCGGGGCTGTCATAATTCTTTGCAGGTCGATCCAGTTCCACAGGAAATCTCTTGCAGAAGTTAAGAAGCTCAATAAATTCGGGAGAATTAAAACTGCAAGTGCCGTTATTCTCGTCTACAAAATCAGTTCCTATCAGAAGAAGATGCATCATTCTGTCACGTTCAATCCATTTGTAAACGTCCTTTTCAGCATTGTCATATACAGAAATCATATCATCCATTGTCCAGTTTTCCTTGTTATAGAACTTTGATTTTACTATGAGCGTATTTACGCTGAATGATGAGGGCAGGCAATAAAGTGCACCGTTTTCAGATTCAAGAGCTTCAATGACATTAGGCAAAAATGCAGACTTGTTCATTTCGCTGTCATTTTCCATAAGATTATAAAAGTCGGCAAAAGCTCCTTTATTGCATAAATTACGTATAGATTCGTAGTCAGGGGTAATTACAATATCAGGAGCATCATCAGTAAGCAGTTTCATCGTAAACTCTTTGTTAGCTTCTTCAAAAGCTTCCTCATAGTTTTCGTCCTCATAGTCCAGGTTGTATGCAGGATTTTTTAAAACATTAATACGATAATCATTGTTATTTCGGTTAAAGTCGTTTACTGCATTTGTAAGATTATAGTCGTCCCAACCAAGATTCATAAGCTCCAGAACTACTTTTTCGTTTATTTCAGACCGACGCTTTCTTGTAAGGCGTTTAAATGACGTTCCCGTTTCTTCCCAGCCGTGTAATACGAAAAAGTTATCTCCAAGCATCTGAACCATATCCTGTTGTATGTCAGATGCCGCCCAGTTTATGAGTTCTTCTTGTTCTCCGTCATATTTATAGCCTATCAGAGAATCAGCAGTCTGCATGCAAAATCGGTAGTCGCCATAGCCGTCTGCAATAACTGCATATTCCCCGTTTTTATTTTCAGCCGCATAAACCTCTGTACCGCAAGTGCCGTTATCAAGATTGAATTCGAGGACTGCTGTTTTGCTAATTCTGTCTATATATCTCGTATAATACATCAAGCATTTTCCGTCACGGTCACAGCTTAGTTTAATAGGAATATCCTCGTATTCCTGTGCATCTTCAAAGCGGAATGATTCTGTCAGACTTCCATTGTCCTTATTAATATGGAGAATATATCCGGTATTAAGTGGTAGATAAACTTCGCCGTCTTTGACGAAAAGCTGCTCGTATACATAACTATTTTCAGGACAGTATTCATTTAATTCTTCAACGTTTACTGCGTTTATAAGCGTTCCATCTGTTGAATATGTGCACAGCATATATTTGGTTTTTGTCTCTAAATAATATGCATCCCAATCAAAATTTTCTTTATCATCACTATATGCGTAGGGAGCCATTCCGCCGTGCCATTCCATTCGTGCAAGGGAGTAAATTACTCCGTCACTGTATGTATAAAGTCCGTCTGTGTAGTAATAATCGTCCTGCGGTGCAGGCAGTGTAAGCTTATTATTTGATTTCAGTTCAAAATCCATTGTATATTCCGCAAATGAAATATCAAGGGGCGATTCAGGAAACAGTAATACTCCATAGCCGTCGCTTGTTATAAATATTTCCGATGCGCCTACATGGGTTACACCTAAATCTATTGTTTCCATGCGTACAGTTGATGTCAAGGGGTCTTCTCCAACATGCAGAGTTGTATCAACCTGCTGAAGTTCTTGTATTTCTTCATTTTCAGAAGATACATTTTCGACTTTTTTGGTTTCACTGCAGCCGCATAAAGTAAAGCAAGCTGCTGTAAGAAGTAATAACATTTTCTTGAATTGCATAATTTAATCCTCCGTCAGTTTTATAAAGAATGATTTTTCGGAATATCCGCTTATGATTGCATGTGGAGTTTCATCTGTGTGATAAGTAAGAGTAATTTCGCAGCTTTCACCGTCCCCAAGAGTAAAAGCATAGTCGTAATGTTCTCCAGCTTCTGAAATGGCACAGGGAGGAATAACTCTTTCTATGCCGTTTTCAGAGGTATACGCAGCTAAAAAATTATCCGCAAAAAATGTCCGCGTACCGTTGAGGGAAACGGCATTTTCACTTTTTACCTCAATTGTCACCTGATATTCGCCCTTTTCGGCAAATTCTGCCTTTTTCACATCAATTATGAGATTTCCTGATGATACCATATTGTTTGCAGAATATTGTGTTTCCGTTACCAACGGCGGTATATCTGATAATTCTTGCTGTGTTTCATCGGGTTCGATAACATTCATGTTTAACACTCCAGCCAACAATCCGCCGAAAAACATAACATAAGCAGCAACTGTAGCAGTTTTGGAAATCCAACCGAATTTGGAATTTTTCACTGTTACTTTTTCAGCTAAATATTCATATTCGCTTAAATCCTGTTCCGATAATATATTACGCACCTTTTTCCGTAATCTTCTGTGGTCATTCTCTGAAATTCCATGATAATCCTCGCATAGCTGCACAGCAGTTTCCTCATCTAAAGTTTGCAGCAGCTTTATAATATCTTTATTTTTCATATTTTTTACCTCCACTGCTCCATTTCTTTGCGAAGACGTTTAAGCGCCCTGCCGCATCTTACTTGTGCCGTATGTGGTTTCAAACCTGTCATTTCCGCTATCTCACGCATTGTTCTGTCAAAATAATATTTCTGTATAATAATAGTTGCGTCAGGCTCACCAAGTTCTTTTATTTTCTGCAATAAATACTGCTGTTTTGCCTTGTTCTCATGGATATCCTGCATATTTTCGGACAAAGGCTCAGCCGTAATTTCAAGTGATACGGTATTTATCTGTTTTTTCTGTAAAAAAGCTCGGTAGTTCAATGCGCGATTCTGCGCCGCCTTTCCGATGTATGATTTCAGTGCTTCGCCGCGGATGTTGTTGAATCGGCGGACTATCTCTGCAAACGTCTCTGCAAAGCAGTCCTCCACATCCTCACGGCTGCCGCAATCCCGAAGAATACGGAAGATAATGGCGTAAATATACTGCGAATACTGATTGTACAAGGCTTCTGTGCCTTTATTTGAATCACTGTTCATGAGTAAACGCAGTTCATTGTCCGTCATATCCTTCCTCCTCTCCAAAGCCCATGGTGCTTCATTATAGTAGACAGTATAAAATATAAAAAGTCACTCACTTACAGAAATATTTTATGAGATTCTATAAACCGAAACACAAAATAAATAAATAATTTTTGCCATTAGATTTGTTTACTGTTGTTTTAGGGATTGGTATTAGAATCGGTTTAAAAAAGGGTATCAGCGTTTTGCTGATACCCATTAGTATAACTCAGACACCATATGTCTTTCTGTATTCAATCATCTTATCGAGATATTCCTTGCCCGGAACAATATCATTTTTTATTGCTTCAATAATATCCTCCATAGTAACAATAGGATATACCGTTACACCAAAATCACGCTTTACTTCCTGAACCGCAGAAAGCTCTCCTGTTCCCTTTTCCTGACGGTCAACAGTTATAACCATTCCTGTAACATCAACATCAGCAGCAGATTTAAGCTTAGGCATAGATTCGCGGAGCGCTTTTCCCGATGTCATAACATCGTCAATGATGATAACTTTTTCGTTATCTGTTAGCACCTTGCCTACGAACATACCGCCTTCACCGTGGTCCTTTGCTTCCTTTCTATCAAAACAATATGAAACATCTATTCCGAACTTATTGCTGAGGGCAACAACTGTTGATACTGCAAGTGGAATACCCTTGTAAGCAGGTCCGAAAAGTGTCTCTACAGGGATATTATTTTCATGAATACATTCAGCGTAATATTCACCGAGTTTAGCAAGCTGTGCACCGGTTTTATAATTTCCGCAATTAATGAAATATGGTGCAATTCTTCCACTTTTAAGAGTAAACTCTCCAAAAGTAAGAACACCACAGTCTACCATAAATTTGATAAAGCTTTCTTTGTAAGTCATTATAACTCTCCTTATATTTTAATCTCCGAATGAAACACCTATAGCCTTCGCAGCTGTAACAAGTGGGTCTTCCGGAGTTACAAATTTTGTTTTGCCGGCGATATCCG
>CALGTV010000113.1 GCA_937902395.1 uncultured Ruminococcus sp. | reverse complement strand
TGCAAATATGGAATGAGATAAATACCGAGGATGATATTGAAAAACTTGGAAGTCTACATGATTCAGTGATAGTATCTGTTAATTATAACAGTGGATGCTCCGAAGATGAGCAGGGAATTATTGTTTGGACTGAAAAAGACCAACATACTGCTTCGGTTATTATTGACAATCCATGGACAGGCAGAATAGAGCTTTTTTTCATTGGTGTAAGATTTTGCGTCATTTCAGGATTTACTGAAAATTACTCAAATGAAATATATGGCTGCAATATATTTTTCCGTACTGATTTAATGGGAAAGACACGTGATGACAGGCTTATAGTATGGACCGACGGCAGTTATACTTCTCTGGAAAAAATATATATTGATTTACATAATAAAAGTGATACATTAATTATCGCCGAAAAATTAAAATGGCGATTTATAAAAGATATTGAGGAGGCTTAAAATGCTTGCAAAAAGAATAATTCCCTGTCTTGACGTGCGAAACGGCAAGGTAGTAAAGGGCGTAAATTTTGAGGGAATACGTGACGTTGGCGACCCTGTTGAATGTGCGGCAGAGTACAATAAGCAGGGTGCAGATGAAATTGTATTCTACGATATAACAGCGTCATTTGAGGGACGTGGAGTGTTCCTTGATGTTGTGCGTGAAACTGCAAAAAAAGTATTCGTTCCTCTGACAGTTGGCGGCGGAATAAAGACAGTTGACGATATACGTGAAACTCTCCGTGCAGGCGCGGATAAGGTTTCTGTGAACTCGCAGGCTGTAAAAAATCCGCAGCTTATCAAGGACGGAGCAGATATTTTCGGCAGTCAATGTATATGCGTTGGAATTGACGCTAAAAAAATAGCCGACCACAAGTGGACGGTGTACATTAATGGTGGACGAGTGGATATGGGAATTGACCTTATCGACTGGGTGCATACAATTGAAAAGCTTGGTGCAGGGGAAATATGCCTTAACTCCATTGACGCTGACGGCACAAAAGAGGGCTTCGACATTGAAATGCTGAAAGCTGTATGCGACAACTGCTCAATTCCTGTAATTGCCAGCGGCGGTGCAGGAAAAATCAATGATTTCTATGAAGTTTTCGAAAAAACAGGAGCAACTGCGGCTCTTGCGGCTTCTCTGTTCCATTTCAGAGAGCTTACTGTAGGCGAGGTTAAGGATTATTGCAGAGAACGTGGAGTTATTGTGAGGTAAGATATGGAATTAATATTTATTATAAATATTGTTATCTCATTTACTGTATTGTTGGGCGGATTTGTTATGAAAAAATATTCGTCAAATGATAAGGAAATGAAGTACGGATTTCGTACTGAATTAGCAAAATCAAGCTTTGAAGCATGGAACTATGCAAATACGGCTTGCGGTAAACAATGGATTATAATAGGAATTGTTTATCTTCTGCTTGGTATTCCTGCAATATTTCTTATGTACTATTTTAAAGGAGATAATGTTGCAAGGGCTTTATCACTTGTGTATTCTGTTGTTCTTATTGCTAATGTTGTTTATTCGTGCAATTCAGTATCAAAGGAACTTCAAAATAAATTCGACGAAAAGGGCATACCTAAGGAATAGGAGTGTAAAATGATAAAAATTGATTTAAATGACCTTGACAAATTCTTTGAAAAAGGGGAGTTAATCCCTGCAATTTGCTATGAGGTCAACACAAAAACGGTTCTTATGCTTGCGTATATGAACAAGGAGAGCCTGAAAAAAACTCTTGAAACGGGTTACACATGGTTCTGGAGCCGTTCCCGTCAGGAGTACTGGAATAAGGGTGCTACATCGGGACATTTGCAGAAAGTCGTGTCAATTTACGGCGACTGCGATAATGATACCCTGCTTGTAAATGTGGAGCAGACGGGAGTTGCCTGTCATACAGGAAGCTACAGCTGTTTCTTTAATGAATTATATAACACGGAGGAGTAGTTGTTATAAGGTGATTATTTATGGAAGATATTGATTTTATTTTAGAAGATAATTCGATTATCGCAGAAGAAGACTTAATAGATTTTTTTAAATCTGAAAAAATATTCCCTATAAAATATGTTAGCTTACCACATATGACTGATATATATTTAGATGTGGATTTGACAGAGTTTCTTGAATATTTAAAACTTAATAACATAAAAAATATTTATTATTATTATGAATACTATGACTTTAATTCTTTATTGATAACTGAGGAAATTGTTGAAAAAAGTCAGATATCTAAGACGGATTTGAATAGTATAAGAATTGATATAGAAAAGTATAATAAGGAATTATTGGAATTGGATTTATTAAATCCATATAAAATTATTATTTCGATTTTGTACGAAAATAAAATGATATCAGTTTTGAAAATGAATGACTGGTTAAGCAATACTAAGTTTACTAAAAATCCTTGTATAGCAATTGAATCTTTCTTGAATCATGATTTTGTAGGGGATATATCAGAATTAGTAAAATTTGCAGAAGAAAGAATGTATGAAAGAAAGAAAAGTGTAGTAGATGAAAAGAAACGAAAATTGTTTGATTATCTACTAAATAACGACGCATTCTGTTTTTGTACAAATGCAAAAATGCGAAAGGATTTTATGAATGATTTGGATTCAGACAATCCTGAATTAATTGATTTTCTTAAAATAGGACCAAATCCCAATTTACAAAGGTCATATACTTTTGCAGAAAAAGTATGGAAGTTAAAAAAACAGGGCTATTTAAATTATGATGATATTAAAGAATATTTATAAAGGAGTAAAAAAATGAACGTATATCACGAAATTTTTGAAGTAATCAAGGAGAGAAAAAAGCAGTATGACAGCGGAAATGCTGCTGAAAATTCTTATACCTGCTACCTTTTCGACAAGGGTGTAGACAAAATCTGCAAGAAAATCGGCGAGGAAGCTACAGAAACTGTAATCGCCGCTAAAAATAATGACAATGACGAGCTTATGAACGAAATCAACGACCTGCTCTATCACATCATGGTGCTTTGTGTTAATCAGGGACTTGAATGGACTGATGTTGAAAGAATCCTTGACGAGCGTAATGAGAAAATCGGAAACCTTAAAAAGTTCCATACCGTTGACAAGAACTCATAATACAACGAATCCCCCGAAAAATCGGGGGATTCGTTGTTTATTCATATTTCCTGAACATCTTCGGGATAAGCACCACAACCACAATAAGCATAGCAAGAATACCGCCTGCAATTAGGAGAATAGCCGTCAATGTCAGGTGCGGTTCGCCGTATACCTGCGTAGTGTAGGTGTATGTATCAGCTGTCAGAGCCTCGTCTACAGCCTCAGCAATAACCTTATGTCCTGCTTCGTTGGGGTGGATATCAATCTTCCCGATACGTGTCAGCTCTTCACATTTGCCTACAAAATCTGCGGCAACGTCGATTACTTTATAGCCATTTACGGAATTATCATTGATAATGCGATTGAATTCAGTTAATGTGGATTCTGAAAAATCTGTAACAAGTGAAATATCCGTAAAGGTTTCAAGGGGATTATACAACGTTTGTATATAGACATCTCCCTCTGATTTTTCGTTTAAAATTACAGCGATTTCTTTCAGATTTGTTTCGAATTCCGTAAGAGAATCCTGCACATTTTCCTCTAAAGTTGCAATCTGACTGAGAAGTGACAATATATCTATATCATCAATATTTATTGTCTGATTTTCGGGAGTGATTCCCAGAGATTCGATAATTGTATAGATATTCCCCAGCAAATCATTGCCTCCGATTGATACAACAACAGCGTCAGTTTCTGCGAGTGCAGAATCCAGTTTTCCGCTTTTGAGAAGCTCTATAAGGTCAGCGGAGGTTGCTCCCGAAACGGCGAAATTCTGCATTTCGTGGGAGTATGTTTCCGCTAAAGCCGCTGTATATTTCGCATCAAGAATATTTGCATAGGAATCGGAACAGGAATAATTATCATTGGAGGTATACCCCTCAAGCCCATAACCTGCGGCTATGGAATCCCCAAGAAACATAAGTCGGGGAGGGGTATTTGTCTCGTATGTCTTGTCAACGAGGTCACGCTCCGTAAGGGCACAGCCTGTCAGAACTATTGGCACAAAAAGAGCAATTATGGCAGAAAAAATTTTTTTCAGCATATATTCACCTTATCTGTTGCGAGATTTCATATTGCGGTCAATTTCGCGGTTAGCGTCACGCTTAGCGGCATCAGCGCGCTTGTCGTAAAGCTTTTTACCTTTACAAAGTCCCACCTGCATTTTCACGCGGGAATCCTTAAAGTATATGCTTAGAGGTATAAGCGAAAGACCGTCCTGCTTTACAGTTCCGAACAGCTTATTAATCTCGCGTTTGTGCATGAGAAGCTTGCGGACGCGCATGGGGTCGCGGTTGAAGATGTTTCCCTTTTCGTAAGGGGAAATGTGCATACCGCGCACAAAAATTTCACCGTTATCAATAGAGCACCATGCATCTTTGAGATTTACAGCACCCTGACGGATTGATTTTACTTCTGTACCCACAAGCTCAATGCCTGCTTCGTATGATTCAATGACGAAATATTCATGTCTTGCCTTGCGGTTTTCGGCTATAGTTTTAGTTCCTTTTGAACGCATAATTTTCCTCCGAAAAATAGTATTATAAGTATTATAATAATTATAATGCAAATGGGCTAAAAAGTCAAGTAATATTATGTCATAAATTGTTATATAATTTATTTTTAATAAAGCTATTGATTTTTTTTTTCAAATCTGATATAATATTTATATTATGCAGCGGTATCGAAGTGGTCATAACGGACATGACTCGAAATCATGATGCCCCCTGAGGGACGTGGGTTCGAATCCCACCCGCTGCGCCAGAACAATTCCCCCTGATTTTTGTAATCAGGGGGAATTTTTTAGCCTATCTGCTCAGAAATATAAGTAGAAATTCTATCCTGCAATATTTCTGCACATTCCTCAGCAGTACATCCACCGCCAAAGAAACGGTCGATTTCTTCATAGAAAATTTCATACATCTTATCTTGTTTAAAAGTAATTTTATGTTTTCTTGTAGCCATATTGAAATATTTATCAACCGCCGCTGCATCTTCCTCTGTAACCTTGCCTATTTTCATTAATTCGTCACCAACATGGTAAACAAGTCCAACATAGCCTCTCATATCTTCATTGTAGTAAACATCGTTAAAGTCAGTATATTCATTATAGAAATGGTGGTCGTTGTAAAGCTTATATCCTGTTTTTGTAACGGGGAAAGGAGCAGAATTGAGATTATTAGCATAATACTGGTCGGTCATTTGGGATTTTATAAATTCCCATGCAAGCTCTTTATTTTCAGATGTTTTTGTAATTGCAAGCTGTTCATTGGCATTAAGTGTAATATCACCAAGAACTGTTATAGGCTCACCGCCGAACTTACCTTTCGTCATTTCTGTATAGTTGCCATATCTGAGAATACTTTCATGCGAAAAAATTTCCCTGTCCTCAATATATTTTAAAGCGTCAAGTCGCACTTCTTCCTTAAATTCATCTGAATTTATATACTCCTGCCATTCAGCATCTGTCTTTGGCACAAATTCAATTTCAATAACATCAGCCTCATTGCAGAAATTGAGATAGCGTATAAAAGAATCATCAGTAAAATGACAAGTACCGTCTGTGTAGTCAATCCAGTCAGACCACGATACTCCGAGGCTTAAACGTGTATATTTTGAATCGTTTTCAATTTCTCTTTCGATGGGCGGATTTATCGTCATATCAAGATGTTTCTCAAAGCTCCAGTCAGAGCCGTCACCGACGAATTTTGTCTTTGCTACTGTTCCAAGATCAAGTGATACGCGATTTGGAAGTACAAGAAGTTCATCGTTATATTCAAAACAATTCAGTACGCTTGGCATAAAATAATCACGGGTAAAAACTTCATCTTTGTCCATGTAAGTGTATAAATCTTCAAGAACACCCATAGAGGCAAAATCAACGTCATTCATTACTGCATAATCACGATTAAAGTGCATAATATCAGGGAGATTTCCCGAAAGTGCATCCTGTTTCAGCTGGTCGAATACTGCGTCCCTGTCCTCATAATCTGCGCTATATTTTACAACCTCCACAAGAAAATCATTGCCGCCGTCATTCCATTCGGTGACATAATCCTCAATGAAACTATTTCCCTCAATACCAAGAGTAATAGTCTTGATATTTGCCATTTCTTCTTCTGTTCGGGGAATAAACTTTTTCAGTTCAACTTTCCATTCCTTTGAATTATTCAGCATAAGTGCTATATTTCCGTCGGGCATAACGCTGTAGCCCTCGATTAAATTGGTGGAATATCCCGAAGTCGAAATATCAAAAAGTGAAACGATTTCCTGTGTGTCAGATTTTACACCATATATTTGAGAATTTGTACGCAGGAGCAGGCTGTATTCGCCGCTTGTAGCCTGCATTTCGTAAACCGTTTCATCGAAATTGTATTCGGTATTATTTAATTCTGTAAGCTTTCCGTCTTTTTCGACCTTGCAGAGTGTAAGGATTTCCTGCTCGTTTACGGTGTTTTTTAGGGCACAGATAACATTTCCTTGATTATCTTGTCCGAAGCAATCAACTTCGCCTTTGTCTGTTGAAAATTCTCCCAGATATTTTCCGTTTATGTCGAACATTTCAAATCCACCGTTAATTTCCGCAATAACAATTCCACCGTCGGAATATAGGTTCTTGAAATTTACCGATTTATCGGGAACTACGCCGAAATCCTCCACAGTAGCCTCTGATTTCAGCTTTCCGTCAGGTGAATACGTCTTAATCATAAACGAATATTCAGCGGCGGCATCATATTTTTCCTGTTCTTCTTCGTTAGGGTATTCATACAGCGGAATCGGCGGTAAATCGCCGTAATCAGCGTGACATACCAAAAGCACAATAGTACCGTCATTGGTAGCTGTAAGATTATAATTCACTCCAACATCAAATTCGGGATATTCAATAATTTCAGACTCTGAAAAATCTCCCTTGACTTTCCATATCTCAGGTGTACGAGTGCTTGTACCGAGCATAAGAAAGTCTTTGCCGTTGTTGTATGGCATAACTGTATACACCATTTGCATATTTTCAGGCAAGGGCAAAGTTTCCTTTTTGTAAGCCGCAACACTCATTTTCTCAGCGGTATAGCTCTGTTTCGGCTGGGATTCCTTTTTGTCTGTTCCGCTGCACGAAGCAGCAGACAGCATAACTGAAAGGGCAAGGGTAAATGATAGAATCTTTTTCATAGTAAAGCCTCCTTTGGCTACAATATAGAGCATATTTAATGCTTTCATATATAAGTGATTTAAAATGCCCAAAAAGACGAAATAAATTTTAAATTTTCAGAATTTTGTATACCTGCACAAAAAATGCGGTATGCTTTATAGCATACCGCACAATAATTTTGCTGATTTTTATTGTTTCTATCACAATCTGTAAACCGAAGTTTACAAATCAAAGTTCAAAAACAAGCCCTGAAAAAAGCGGCTTTGCAGTATCTCCAAGACGTTCTTTCACCTTGTCAAATCCGTCGAGGGTTGTACAATGACCTGTATAAAGATGTGTAATATTTTCATTACGTATGATATCGCAAAGAGCGTCAACTTCAAAATCTGTGAATGAACAAATTTCCTTGCCCTCGGGAGTTTTTCCAAGCATATGAAGTCCGCCTACATAGGCATAAATGGGCTTATCACCGAAAAATTCCTTAGTTTCACGGATAATATTCGCAACAGTTCCATGAGAACAGCTATTGAAAATAATAAGTCCCTTTGGCGTGTCAAAAATAAGGCTCTGTTCGTGAGAAAAATCATCGGGAACTATTTCACCGTTCTCGCCTTTGTAAAGCTTTACTTTTTCGCCGATTTTCTGCAAATCGGGAGTATTATGACCAATGAGATAAACACCCTCGGTAATCTGTCTGTTATACGATACATATTCAATTCTGTCGGTATAATCAAGAACTTTCTGAGGTACTCCAATTTCGTGAATACCGCCGTTAGCGGAGTAGTATTTGCCGTCTGCGCCTTCTCGTGCGTACAGAATTGCATTTTTATTTCGCTCAAAAAATATGTCAAATCCACCTGAATGGTCGTAATGACCATGGGAGAGAACGGCATAGTCCGCATCTGAAAGGTCAATATTCAGCTTATCTGCGTTAGTTGCAAATAATTCAGAACAACCTGCATCGAGCAGGATTTTTTTATCCGATGTTTCAATGAGCAGGCTTAAACCATGCTCTTTTGCAAGCTCACAATCAGAGCTGTTTTCAATTAAAACTGTTATTTTCATACAAAAACTCCTAAAAAATTATTGACTATTTTAAGTTTATATGATATAATAATACCACCAAATTGAAACGGAGGTAATATTATGAAAAAATTAACTGCATTTTTAGTTGCTGTTGCGCTTATAGGCTGTTCCGCTGATATTTATATGCCCTCTGCGGAGGCTATGAATACCATAAGTGTTATGGATTATACTGCACAGCTTGATGATGAAACAGCTGAAACTCCAGACCTTGAAGCCGACTGCAAAACTGTTACTGAGGGTGATTTCACTTTTTATGTTTACGAAGATTTTGCCTATCTCACAGATTTTGCTGACAGAGAAGCCGTAGAAGTTGAAATTCCTGCTGAAATAAATGGCGTACCTGTAATTGGCTTGACTGACGCTCCTTTTGGATTCTGCCGCAAGCTTAAAACAATTACTTTCCCTGATTCATTACAGTACATAAAATGGGAAGATATTGTTACAACTAAAAGCCATAAAATGCTCTTAGCGGCATCAAGTGAAGAAATGTCTGAAACTATAACAGAAGTAATTTATCCAACCATTGCGGAAATAAAGGTATCTGAAACAAATCCCTATTTTACGGTATCTGAGGGGCTTCTTTACTCCAAGGATATGAAAAAGCTTATAGGCTGTCTGCCTGCGTTGGAAATGACAGAGCTTAAAATTTCTGAAAAGGCTGAAATCATAGGCGATTACGCTTTTACAGGCTGTTATAAGCTTAAAAATGCTATTGTACCCGAAAATATCAAGCAGATTAACAACAGCGCATTTGTCGCTTGTAAGGCTCTTGAAAGCGTTGAATTGCCAAAGAGTATCAATGCTGTGCACATGGACACTTTCTTTCTCTGCGAATCTCTTACAGATGTAAAATTCAAAGGTGATATCTGGGCAATAGGCAGTGGTGCGTTCGATAAATGCAAGTCGCTTACAGAATTTGATATCCCCGATTCCGTTTATTATATGGGTAGAAATCCCTTTAAAGAATCGGGCTGTGTGGAAGTAAAGGACGGCATACACTACGTTGATAACTGGGCTGTAGATAGTGATGAGGATATAGTAAATGCTGTATTTGCTGAGGGGACGGTTGGTGTTGCAGAGTGGGTATTTCAAATGCGCAATGACATTGAACTTGTAGATTTCCCTGAATCTGTAACATATGTATGTGATGCGTTCATTATCGGTTCAAATGATGTAACAAATACAATCCACTACAGAGCGCCGTATATAAATGAAAAAACACTTAAAGGTGCAAAGAGCACAAGTGATATTTATATCTACGACAAGGACTGCGATATTTTCGATTCTGAAAAGACAATCCCTGCGGAGTACAAGACAAATAAAATCTTGCCTGATATTAGTGACAATGGGGATTGGATTGTAAATACTCCCACAATTACCGCAGATGAGGAAACTGTTGAAAATGCCGTTGTAATCCACGGATATGCAGACTCATCAGCTCAGGCATACGCTGAAAAATACAACAGAAAGTTTGAAGTTATCGAAGAAGAAATTCCACAGACAACCACAGCAACAACTATTGACACAGTTGAAACTACAACTGCAACCACTACCACGTCAGCAACTACAACAACGACAACTGTGGCTACTGTAGAAACTACAACGGTAACTACTGAAAAGCCTACAGAAGATATTGTTCCCGAAATTGTCAAAGGTGATGCAAACGGCGACGGCAAATTGACAATTGCCGATGCCGTATCTCTCACAAATTGGATTTTGGGAGTTTCCGACGCAAAGCTTGAAAATTCCGATGCAGTTGACCTTTGCAAAGACGGTAAAATTGATGTATTTGATTTGTGTGTTATGAGAAAGGAACTGGTTAAAAATTAAAACAACATTTCTCTCACATAAATCATATCAAAACAGTCGGCAGTACCGTCGCCGTCTGTATCATAATTTATCTTTGGTGCATCTGCACCGAGAATATGCTGCTGCAAATCGGCGGCATATTTTTTTATATCCTCAACAGGATAAAAGGCTGCTCCCAGTTCGTTTTTCTCAGATGCGGCAAAATCAAGGGGATAGCTTTCATTTCCGTCATAACAGAATAAATCATAACTGCTGTTTCGGGTTGAGCTGTAAATCATTGCAATATCATTTAAAGGGCAGGCATCAGAGCAGTTGATATTATCCGAATTAAATGGCATAGGCTGAATTTTACCGCCGTTATAACGCATAATCATATCATTTCTATTGTCAGCTGAATGCCATTTTGAAAAGTACATATTTTCGCCTTTGACAACGGGATAATATGCGGTCACGCCGTTTTCGGCGAATATTTCCTCTGTCTTGCCTGTATCCCTTTCAAGTCGGCATATTGATGAAATACCATTCACATATTCAGAGTAATAAATATACTTGCCGTCCTCGGAATAATAGGGCATTGACTGCTCCTTTGTATCATCGGTGAGCATGGTTATTTCTCCGTTGTTTAAATTCATTTCAGCAAGATTATATGTGAAATCATTACGTGAATTGTCCCAGAATCCTCGTTTGAAAATGATATTCAAACCGTCAGGTGAGAATTTTGGATCTTCGTTGCGAAAACCGCTTTTTTCGGTCAGATTTGTAATTTTTCCGCTTATTGAATTATAACGATAAATATCCCATTCATCAGCGGCTTTGTCAATTGCCATAAATACAATATCAGTAGGGGAGCTGCCGAAATCGCCATTCATTGCATGGATAAAATCCCCTGATATAGCTGAAATATCGCCGTTGGGAGATCGCAGAAAAAGCTCACTGTCCATTGCGGAATAGTCGGAATAGCTATGCCAGAGAAGCCAGCCGTTAAGCTGATTATCCGCGGAAATCGTGCTTTCTGAGCACATAAATGGCAGTACAACCATAGCAGAAAAAAGTGAAAATAATCTGTTTTTCATATTTCAGATCTCCCTAAAGATTTAATTCTTTTCTCAGCCTTATAATTACATTTTCTGCAATTGTAGCGATAAACTCGGCATTTTGAGGTGCATAGAGTGCACTGAGTGAAGTGCTGAGGAGCGTATAATTTGATTTATTAAAACGTTTATCATTCCATGCGTCTGAAATTGATTTTGTAATCGAGCGGTTAATGCTCAGGGGAATACGCCCAAATCTTACAGCAAGCTTGCTGTAAATCTCAGAAATGATATCACTGTGCAGGGGTGTACTCAGATACATATATATAGCCTCCTGCAAATAAATAAAGCCGATATTGCTGGATTTAAAGCAAAGTCCTTTAAGTTCCTCGGCAATCATACAGAATACGATTTCTTTTTTATAACTGTTATTTTCCAAAGCTTTTTGTATTTTTAATTCTATCATCGCTTCCTCCGAAAATATTTTCTCATTTTATACTATACACTATAAATCTATATTTGTCAATAGGTTTATTTGAATAAAGCGATTAGTCTTTAGCCTATAGCCGTTAGCTTTTTTGAGTATAATTTCAGCTAAAAGCTTAATGAAAAATAATAGACATTTTCAAGAAGTCCAAGAAGTCCGCTTTGCACACACATGTACTCTTGAACCTCTTG
>CALGTV010000112.1 GCA_937902395.1 uncultured Ruminococcus sp. | reverse complement strand
TATTTTGTTAGTATTACTTTTAGGTAAAGATAAACCAGAAGAAAATAAAGAAATAACTATTGATGTATCTGATTGTAAAAATCTTCGTTTGTATATGTATACTGATTATGGAGTTATGTATGCATTTACAGATATAAGTATTGATGAAATAAAACCCCAAAAGACTTTCACCTCCCCTGATTACAAGAGCAGCAAGGAATTTGCTTCATCAAGATATAATACTCAAAATGTATCTTATTTTGATTTTGCAAGTGAACTTGAAGCGTATACAGTTAATGGTAAAAAATGTCTTACAGGATTTCGTTTTTCAGGTTCCTATATACTTTTTAATGAGAAGTCTTTTGTTGGATTTAATACAGAGAATGTTAATACTGTATCATGGGAGTTGGGAAGTATTGATAATTCAAGTGCTGATGAAGTAACATTTTCAATTTATTGCGATGGAATACTTTATGATGAAGTTCAGGTAAAATCAAATTCAGAACCCATAAAGCAGGTAATTGATGTTTCAAATACTGGAAATTTACTTGTTCGAGTTTCAAACTTGAGTAATGGCGAATTTATTTTATCAAACATCGAGATTTCCGATGAAATAGTTGAAGTAAAAATTCCCCTCGGCGACGTTGACAACGACAGCACTGTAAGCTCATCTGATGCATCACTTGTACTTGCAGAATATGCGGCACTTTCCACAAGCGGTGAATCTATACTTGATGCAAAGCAGAAGAAAGCTGCAGATGTAAACGGCGACGAAACAATTGACGCTTCCGACGCTTCATTAATTCTTGCATATTACGCATATGTATCAACAGGCGGAACAGAAACAGATATGGAAAAATGGCTTGCACTTGACAAATAACAGTAAGTGTTGATAGGATATACAGGAAAAAATGTGAAATAATAGTGATTTTTACTATTGAAATATTTCCTGAAATGTGATAAAATAGAATATTATATGATGTCTCTCAGAGTTTATACGCTCTGAGAGATTTATTTAAACAAAAGAGGAGATAAGAAAAAAATTTATGGACAGTTCACTTATACCGAAACTAATACTTGTATTGGCAATGATGATTTTTTCAGCGCTTTTCTCAGGAACAGAAACGGCTTATTCTACGGTTAATAAGCTCAGACTGAAAAATTACGAAGCGCAGGGTAATAAAAAAGCGGGAAAAGCTTTAAAGCTTGCAAATCGCTTTGAAGATGTGCTTACTGCGGTACTTATTGGAAATAATATTGTTAATATCGGAACATCTTCCGTAGCCACTGTTATATTTTGCGATTTTTTTGGTGACAGCGGTGCAGCGATTTCAACAGTTGTTATTACGGTGCTCGTACTTATATTTTGTGAAGTATTGCCGAAATCTTACGCAAAGAAAAATTCTGAAAAATTAGCACTTCTTTTTGCAGTGCCACTTTCATTTCTCGTTGTGTTATTCAAGCCATTTGTGTGGGCGCTCAATAAAATGTCATCTATGTTCAAAGGTGATGATGCGCCAACAGTTACCGAAGACGAATTAAAGTATATGATTGACGAAATCGAGGAAGAGGGCGTAATAGAGGAGCAGGAAAGCGAGCTTATGAAAAATGCTCTTGATTTCGATGATATCATGGTAAACGAGATACTTATTCCAAGAGTCAAGGTAGTTGGTGTTGAACTGGCAGAATCAATTGCTGAGATAAAAAATATCTTCAATACAGAGATGTATTCCAGACTTCCCGTCTATGAAAAGAGCCTTGATAATATTATTGGTATTATCACCAATAAGGCATTTTTCAAAATGCTTGGAGAGGGCAAAACAGACATCCGCGAAATAATACAGGAAGTGCCGCATATTGCCGATACCAATCTTATCAGTGAGGCAATGCGTTTCATGCAGAGAGCAAAAGTTCATCTTGCAGTAGTAACAGACCAGTACGGCGGAACAAAGGGAATTGTAACTCTTGAAGATATTATCGAAGAGCTTGTAGGCGAGATTTACGACGAAGAAGATGAAATTGTAACAAATATCACAAAGCTTTCTGATAATAAGTATGAAATAGCAGGAGATACAAACATATACGATTTTCTTGAATATTTCGAGCTTAACGAATCTGAAATTGATACGGATTATACAACTGTCGGCGGTTGGGTTACAGATTTAATGGGACACATTCCTGATGCACATGAAACTGTTGAATCAGGAAGATTCAGAATAACAGCTATTGATGTTGATGAAATAAAGGTAGACAAGATAGTAATTGAAATTTTGCCTGACAGTGAAATAAAAAAGTCATAACAAAAAAATCCCTGATTTCTTAATGAAATCGGGGATTTTTGCGTCAATCAACTGATTTAAGAGATTCAGCCATATTTATTTTTTCAAGCTTTATTTCCATAAACAGATTTACAATAATATTGAATACAAAGGTGAGAATTGCGCTGTAAAGAAAGCTTATAGGGAAAATAACCGTGCTGAAATCCACGATATCCACCTTAATCTGCGACATTACAAAGCTATGCAGAGGAATTGCCATGACTATTCCGGCAAGGATACCTGCTGTTGTAAGAAATAAATTTTCTCTCAGCACATAAGCGGATGTTTCACGCCGAAAGAATCCCAGAACTTTTATAGTGGCAATTTCGCGGGTTCTTTCGGTTATGTTGATATTTGTCAGATTATAAATTACAATAAAAGCAAGAGCCGCAGCACAGGCAATAACAAGCAGGACAATATAGTCAAGGCTGCTCATCATTTCAGCCATACGATTTTTTGTATTTTCGAAAAGCTCAACAGAAATAACGCCGCTGATTCTGTTGATTTCAGCATTTCTTTTTGCTTTGTCAATATTATCAGGCAAATTTATAAAAGCCTTGTTAAGCTTTATATCTTCATCAAGCTGTGATTCGTAAGTTTCTGCGGTTATGTATATGGGATTATATGTGTGATTTTCAAATACTCCCGTAACTTCAAGATGAAGTTCACGCATATCAGCATCACGGAGAGTAATTTCATCACCGATATTTACATCATATCTTTCAGATACACTATGACTTACAATAGCCTGATTTATTTCGGGATACGTCAGAGGAGAGCCGTTCATATCGCGAAATACCATAAATTCAGCCATGTTGTCAAAGCTTTCAGCAGCATTCAGGTCAATGCTTTTCACCCTGTTTCCGTAAAGAAGGTCCCATGATTCATTACGGAGCATAATATAATCCTCAGTTTTTTCATCGAGAGCAGTTCGGATTTTCTCGATTTTTTTTGAATCAAAAGAAACAGAGCTGTCAGCAATCTGTATTTCATCAAATTGAGTATCCGCAAAGCCTGCAATGGAATCTTTCAGTCCGAAGCCTGTAAGCAGAAGTGCCATACATCCGCCGATTCCAATAATCATCATAAAGAATCTGCCTTTGTAGCGGAAAATATTGCGGATTGAAACTTTATGAAGAAATTTCAGCCTGTTCCATACAAAAGGGATATATTCAAGCAGTACGCGTTTTCCAGCTTTAGGAGATTTCGGACGCATAAGAGAAGCGGCAGTTTCTCCAAGCTCCACACGGCATGAAATCCACGTTGTACCAAGGGAGCAAAGCAGAGAAACAGCAACAGCGGCAGCGGCAAGCTTTGCATCGAAGTAATAGGGGATATCCAACGGTATATACAAAAGCTTGTAGGTCATCCAGATAATTGCGGGGAATAGCTTTGTACCTGCGGCAAATCCCAGTATACAGCCGATAAGTGAAGCAGAGCCTGAATAGAACATGAATTTTCCCATAATTGAAGCCTCGGAGTAACCCAGAGCCTTGAACATACCTATCTGCGTGCGCTGTTCCTCAACCATACGGCTCATGGTTGTCATACATACGAGAGCCGCCACCAGTATGAAAAATATAGGGAAAACCTTAGCAACCTGCTCAACGATTTCTGAATCATTTTCAAAAAGCGCATAGCCGATATTTGTATTTCTATCAAGAAGATATACAGAAGGCTTTTTTGTATCTGATATCTTTTTTTCTGCGTCAGCAATTTCTTTTTCAGCGTCGGCTATTTTTTCATTGAATTCAGCAAGACCGTCGTTGTATTCCTTTTCGCCTTTTTCGAGGTCAGCTAACGCCTTTTCATAGTCGGCAAATCCCTGTTCATACTTAGCTTTTGCCTCTTTGAATTCGGGTGAGCTTTTACCGATATATGCTTCAAGCATATCCAAATCAGCCTTTGCAGAATCAAGCTCAGATTTTGAAGCTGCAAGCTGATTTTTTCCGTCAGCAATTTCCATAGCGGATTTGTCAAGTTCAGCCTGTCCCTCAGCACGATTTTTCTCAAGCTCAGCTTTAGCGTCGGATATTTCTGCATTTGCCTCGTCCATAAGGGAGTTGTGATGTTTCAAAGCAATATCCTCAGAAATTGTCTCCCATGAATCATTTTTATTTTCGATGAATTTGTTGTATTCATCGGAATACATCTGAGAATCATTATCAAAACGGATAAATACTTCCGTGAAATATTCGGTTTTGAACGCTTCTTTGGGAAGATAAAGAAATCCGTAAACTGTGCCGTTTCCAAGGGAGGTATTTCCTCTTTCATGATTGATGTAATATGATGAATCTACAAGGGCAGTGACGGTATATTCACTCTCTCCAAGCATTTCCAGAGTTTCGGAGTTATTGCTTTTGTGGACTTTTATTTTATCACCGATTTTAAATCCTCTGTCATTCTCAGCAGCACACTCATTTGCGGCAGCAGGAAGCGTACCCTCTGCAAGCTTGATGCCGTTGATTTTGTCAGGGAGCATATGAGTTTTCAGCACCATTTCGTCAAGTGAACGTCGGGGCATATTGTAAACAACGTCAAGGGAGATACTTCCCTCTGCATAAAGTACATCAGGCTGAGCGGAGAATTCCTCCACAGATTCATCATCCCAGCCTGTAGTTGAGATAATACGATAATCGTAGAAATTCTTTTCACTGAGGAAAATATTCATCATATTAACCATTGCAGGAGTTGTATCACGTACCCCGGCGAAGAATCCCACACCAAGAGCTATAATAGCGAGGATAGCCATAAATCGCCCGAAAGTATGTTTTATTTCGCGGAGAGCTGTTTTTTTCATAGAACGTGCCATAGCATCACCACTCAATATCGGAAACGTCAACGATATTGTCGTTGAGACGCATATCCGACACCTTTCCGTTTTTGACAGTTATAATTCTGTCAGCCATAGCAGACAAAGCGGAATTGTGAGTAATAACAACAACTGTCATACCTGTTTTGCGGCAGGTATCCTGCAAAAGCTTTAAAACAGCCTTACCCGTGTTGTAGTCAAGAGCACCTGTAGGCTCATCGCAGAGGAGCAGTTTGGGATTTTTTGCAAGGGCTCTTGCAATTGCCACACGCTGCTGTTCACCGCCTGAAAGCTGAGCAGGAAAATTCTTCATACGGTCCTCAAGACCAACCTGTTTCAGAACATCAGTGGCATTAAGAGGTTCACGGCAAATCTGAGCCGCAAGCTCCACATTTTCAAGAGCCGTCAAATTCTGAACAAGGTTATAGAACTGAAAAACAAAGCCTACATCGTATCGTCTGTAGGCTGTAAGCTGTCTTTTTTTCATTTTTGAAATATCAGTGCCGTCAAGAATAACGCTTCCGCTTGTAAGAGTATCCATTCCGCCAAGAATGTTGAGAATAGTTGTCTTACCTGCACCTGATGCACCGACAATAACACAGAATTCGCCCTTATTTATCTCGAAATCCGCGCCATTCAGGGCGTTGATTTCAGTTTCACCTGTCTTATATGTTTTCTTTACATCTTTAAATTCCACATAAGCCATATAAAAGCTCCTTTCCGCATCAGGTTGTTGATTCTGCTTGATATGGGTCTTCCGCACCTCTGAATTCTTCAAGAGCCTCAGCAGGCACAGAAATCATTTTCCAGCCGTCGTTTTCAACTCTGACAAAGCAGGCAGTATCTTCACCCTCTGTTGAACTGTCCGCGCCCTGAATCTTATATTTGTAGGTGATTTCAAAGCCGTCAGTTATTTCAAGGTCTTTTTTTACATCGAAATAGTTGTATTTATAGCATAATTCCGCAAAATCAAGCTGTTCATCGGTAAATGGCGTGTTGCTTACTTCCTCAAAAAGCGAAACAACGGGGTCAGCACCGTATTGCTTCGTCCATGTCTCTATGACAGAGGGAATGAGGATATCTCGCGTTTCTGATAAAAGCTTATCGTATTTATCAGTCAGCTTCATTTCCTCTATAAAGGAAACAGGAGTAATTGACAGCAGCATTTTGTCAGGGTCATTATTAATCATTCCGTCAAAATAGTCGAAAAAAGGCTGTGTAACTTCGGCTGTTACCATACCGTTTTCAGTGATATACTGCGGTTTGATTTCTGTATCTTCCTTAGCTGTTTCACCACAGCCAAATGCAGAAACTGCCAGAACAGCCGCCGCTGTAAGAATCTTAAAACTTTTCATTAATTCTCCTTATATCGTCCCGAATGCCTGTTTCAGCGTAGATACGGGGATAATTTCAATATCGTAGTCGTCGGGATTAATAGACGAGGCGTTATGTCTTGGGATAATCACTTTTTCAAATCCCATGCGCTCAGCCTCGCGTATTCTTTGTGATGCGTGGGAAACGGAACGCAGTTCGCCTCCGAGACCAATTTCACCGAATGAAATAACCATTTCATTTATAGGCTTGTCCATGATTCCCGAATAAAGAGCCATAGCAACAGGAAGGTCAGCAGCAGGCTCATCAAGACGAAATCCGCCGACTATATTCAGGTATATATCAAGGCTTCCCATGAAGATTCCAAGTCTTTTTTCCATAACCGCAATTAGTATGCTGAGACGGTTGAAATCAAAGCCTGTAGCCATTCTTCTTGGTGCGGAATAGCTTGTTTTCGCCGCAAGAGCCTGAACCTCCGCAAGAATGGGGCGGCTTCCCTCCATAACGCAGGCAACGCAAGTGCCCGAAACGTTGACAGGTCTTCCCGAAAGAAGCATCTGAGAGGGATTTTCAACCTCTGCAAGCCCTTTGTCGCGCATTTCAAATACACCAATTTCATTTGTAGAGCCGAAACGATTTTTTACCGCGCGAAGCAGTCGATAGCTCTGGTGACGCTCACCCTCGAAATAGAGCACTGCGTCAACGATATGCTCCATAACCTTCGGACCTGCAATAGCGCCGTCCTTGTTTACGTGTCCCACAATGATAATTGGTATTTCCTGCTTTTTTGCGGTATGCATGAACAGATTTGAACATTCGCGCACCTGTGTAAGACTACCGGGGCTTGATGAAATGCGGCTGATACTCATAGTCTGTACTGAATCTATAATTGCGATATCGGGGGCGCAGGAGGCTATAGTTTCCGCAACAGCCTCAGCGTCCGTAGCTGTGAGTATGTACAAATTTTCAGAATCTACGCCGAGACGGCTTGCACGGAGCTTAAGCTGCCTTGCGGATTCTTCTCCCGAAACGTAGAGTACAGAGTGATTTTCCCCGAGAAATTGGCATATCTGCAAAAGCAGAGTACTTTTTCCGATTCCGGGCTCACCGCCAAGGAGTACAAGAGAGCCTTTTACAAGACCGCCGCCAAGCACGCGGTCAAGCTCTCCTATTCCCGTTGTATAGCGCACATCGGTATCATCTCCAATATCTTCAAGTTCAAGGATACTGTCGGAAAGGTCGGGGATAGTATATGAGGAATTGGTAGAAACGCTGTCTGAAAGGGTCTCTTCAAGGGTATTCCATGAGTTGCAGGAGGGACAGCGGCCGTTCCATTTTGAACTTTCGTTGCCGCACTTACTGCAAACGTAGATATATCGTGATTTAGCCATATTACTTGAATATTGCGGAAATACCGCTTTCACTTACATAGTATTTTCTGCCGATAACAGCGATACTGTCGGATTCTGTGTAATCAGCGGCGGAAAATGCTGAATTTGCAATGCTCCAGTATTTCTTATCGGTTTCAGTATCAGCGAAAAATACAAATTTTTCTGTATCAAAGCTGAATACGCCGTTTGCACCGTAAGTGCCTTCCATAGCTACAAGTTCGTCCTGCGAGAAATAATAAACAGAGCAGGTAGCCTCAGGAGCGGAACTGTCGGAAATTATAAGCTCAGGAACTTTATCGCCGTTGAGGTCGCAGAGATCGAACCCTGCATCAGCACCGCTTTCCTGTATTTCAGCAAGTTTTTCATTGAGCTTTTCTTTGCATAGCTTTTTGTGTTCTTTTGTCAGTACAGCTTTCCAGCTTTCAGAGAAGCGAATACCGTAATTTGTGGCGCTGTCTCCCATGGTAAATCTTCTGCCAACATCTATGGAAAGTGTAGCGGCATATGGTTCAAGTGCCTTTTCGTAATCGGCAAGAGAAAGGTTTATACCGTCTACTTCGTGATATATTTCAGCACCCATTGATGCGGATTCTGAATTATCGCTGTAGGAAAGTACAGGGCTGAATGAACCGTTGCTGTATTTGAGAATTTTTCCCAATACAAAGCCGTTTCCGTGGTATTCATCTCTGATTATGTTTGTTTCGGGACAATATGTGAATGTGCCGCAATTGCCTGCTTCACCGATTTCAGCAAGTGCATCGGTATCATAGCTATATATAAGACATTTTGAAGTAGCCTCGGAATCAGCGGAAATAATTAGCTCAGGAGTGCCTTCGCCTGTAACATCAAATATATCAAAAGCGGAATTTTCCGTATACTGTTCAGACGATTTGAATTCCTTAATCTTGTTTTCGTATGCTTCCTGCCAACTGAATGTAATGCTTTCAGGGTCAGCTGTTTTTGATAAAAAATCCTTTTGTGTTGAAGTGGATTCTTTCTCAGAACAACCTGTTAATGCAGCAGCTGCGATTATTAATAATAATCTGCTTATTTTTTTCAATTTAATCCCTCCGAATTGTGATAAAATATATGTAACAACAATATGTCAACTTATATTTTACCATGAACAGCCTTTGATGTCAAGTCGCTGGTTGTTATCAAACATCATAAATAACTTGCTCATATACAAGATTTTTTTGGTGTCTGAATAAAAACCCCTTCCATAAATAGTCTGAAATGAGCCTTTTTCCAACGAAAAAACATTGATTATTGAAAAATTTTTCAAAAGTTTGGATATATGCATAATTATCAACATGTTATTTTGTGTACTAAGCGCATAATTATAAACATTTTTAGCTGTTGAAAACTCGGCGTGTTTTTCTTTTTTTACTTTGTATTTTTTCGGTCTGAAATTCTGAATTTTCACATATTATACACATATAAGCGAATTGGAGGTTGCGATTTATGGAAAAAATTGATGTGTATTATGAACCTGAAATAACAGAGGAGCTTCCGCAGGAGGATTCCACAGAATATCTTGAATCTGAGAAAATACGCACTAAAAAAGAGGGACATCTGGAAGATATTCCTGCTATGCAGGGGATTTTGTGTCTGATTTTAGCAGTAGGAATGGTCGCTCTTAATATGTTTTATCCCGATACTGCCGAAGATTTATTTGGGATAATTAAGAGTTATTCAGCTTCACAGGACGAAATTATTGAGAATCCAATAGATTATCTGATTGAATATGCCGAAAATAAGAGTTGAATTTTCTTTTCTTTTATTTAATGCCCTGATATTCATATTCAGGGACAGTCTGCTTATATTAGGGTTTTACGGCGCTTGTATCATTCATGAGCTTGGACATATAATAGCTGTATATCTTACAGGCGGCGAAATATTATCCATACAATTTAGCTGGACAGGAATTAAAATGACTGCATCGACACCAAAAACGAATAAATCTGCAATATTTGTTCAGCTATGTGGTCCTCTTGCGAATCTGCTTGCATTTTTACTATTAATTGCCTGTGGAAAAACCGGGTATTTTGCAATATTCTGTCTTGCTGAGGGATTTTTGAATTTATTGCCATATAAATTTCTCGACGGGGGGACAATTCTTGAATTGCTTGCAGAAATATCGCCAAATGAGAAAAAATGCCGTATATTCAATAGTTTTTTGAGAATAATCGTTTTTTTGATTTTTACAATTTATTTGTTTAGTGAGTTAAACAAGCAAAATCCCAACTTATTTATATATTAGACATATTTGTATCAAAAATGTGTTTGCTTATTGACAAATATGTGAAAATATGTTATAATGTTACTGTGAAATAATGTCAGCTGATATTTTAAATCGACTTTTGTCGCTTATTTTAGGCTGAATTTGGGATGATGTACTATGGTTTGGTTTATGATATGCCTGCTGTTCACAAGTACAATTGCATTAACATTATGCGTAGTATTCTGTGTACTGAAGCTTAAAAATAATCCTTTAACAGTATATGTAAGACGGTTGATTTCCTGTGCTGTAGGCGTTACGCTGTTTAATGTTATGGCTATGGTTCTACCCCACAGAAAGCTGTCGCTGCTGCTATTTGCGTTTTACAATATATTTGAATCGTTGACAATTATGTCCCTTTTCTCATTTGTTTGCGCTTATACCAACCGTCAACATGTTATAAAGGCTTTGCGGAAGCCTATCTGGATTGTTACTGCCATTGACAGTATTATTATGCTTATTAATCCATTCCGCAATATAGCTTTTAATGTTGAAAGATTATCTGACGACTTTGAAAATCATTTTTACAGAACATTTGAGTATACGACTTTATATACCATGCATACTGCGCTTATCGTTTTTTTGATTGTGGCAAGTATGCTGCTGCTGATACAGAAAATGCTGAAATCTCCAAGAGCGTATATTATAAAATACAGCGCCATATTCATTACATTGTCTTTGCTCACTGTTTTGAGTATGTTCCACCTTTATCTTGATTTTCAGTTTGATTACTCTATTGGCCTTTATGCTGTAGAGGGTATCATAATTTTCTATTTTTCATTGTTTTATGTTCCGCGCGGACTTATGGACAGACTTATGTTCTATACTATTGCCAATATGAAAGACGGTATAATATGCGTTGATATCGACGGAAATGTCGTTCACGCTAACGAAGCTGCAATAAATTTCTGCCATGCTGATGAAAGCGTTCTTACTGTTGAAAAACAGGTGATGCGTTGGAAAAATGAGGATGTCAGAACAAAAAGCGAAATGTCAACCTATGAGATGACAAGACGTGTTCAGGGCGAAAGACATCATTATAATGTTCAGTATAGAGAAATTCTTGACAGTTTTACAAAAAGTCTGGGTTATTTCTATCTGATTCACGATCAGACAGAAGAGCATAAAAAGTATGAATCTGAAAAATATCGCGCTACTCATGATAAGCTTACGGGACTATACAATAAAGAGCATTTTTACGAACTCGTTGAGCAATTGCTGAAAGATAATCCGGATGAGGAATATAATATTATTGTTACTGACGTAAAAAATTTCAAAATTGTAAATGATGTTTTCGGTGTTGATGCCGGAGATGCGCTGCTTCAGAAAATTGCTCAGATTACTGAGAAATTCGGCGGAAGCTATTGCGTATATGCAAGACTTATGAGCGACAGATTTGCTTTGTGTATTCCTAAAAAACGCTACTCAGAGGAAAATTTGCTTGCTTGTTATTCTATGGCAGATTCGTTTTTTGAGAATTCTTCTTTTAAAACACATATCCACATTGGTGTTTATGAGGTGGACAACCGTGAAATGCGTGTGTCGGTTATGTGCGACCATGCAATGCTCGCTATTAAAACTATCAAGGATAGCTTCAGAAGCCGTGTTGCTTACTACAAAAACGAACTGAGAGAAAGCTTTATCGGCGGTCATCGTATAATAAGCGAATTTGAAAACGCTATCGCTAATAATCATTTTTGCGCGTATGTACAGCCTCAGATTGCTTATGACGGCAGTATAAGAGGCGGTGAAGTTCTTGTACGCTGGTTTCACCCTACAGACGGTATGATTCGACCTAATAAATTCATAAATATACTTGAAGAAACAGGTCTTATTAGCCGCCTTGACAGGTATATGTGGGAACTTGCATGCAAACAATTAAAAAAGTGGACTGACTGGGGTTCTAAAAAATCATATCTTTCTGTTAATATTTCCCGTAAAGATTTTTATCTTCTTGATGTATACGAGATTATTACTTCTCTTGTTAGAAAATATGATATCGAACCTTGCAGGCTTCATCTTGAAGTAACTGAGAGCGCCATTATGGAGTCAAATGATCATCTTGAAATTATTTCACGACTAAGAAAACGTGGATTTATCGTTGAAATTGATGACTTTGGCAGTGGCTACTCATCTTTGAATATGCTCAAGGACTTTGATGCTGACGTTCTGAAAATCGATATGGGATTCTTACAGAAAAATGCAAATGTTAATAAAAGCAGAATTATCCTCAGAATGATAATATCACTTGCAAAATCCCTCAATATGAAAGTTATAACTGAGGGAGTGGAGCAAATTGAACAGGTACAATTTCTCAGGGAATATGGTTGTGATATTTTTCAGGGATTTTATTTTGCTAAGCCTATGTCGGTTGAGGAGTTTGAAAAAAATTACTTAAACAGAAAGTTCCGTATGAAAGAATAATATGACTACTAATGAATTAAATGCATTAAAATTTTATATCGGCGATGTATCGGGGAATGATTCCTTTTATGGCGATTGTAAGGCATATGTTGTCTTAAATTCACTTTTTTTCCCCGATATATGCTCCGAAAAACTTCGAGCAGCTGAGGGTAAATTCCTTAATCCGTCAATTATTGAGGATGTTCCGCGGCTATTGGATTTTTTTGATAATCTGTTTTCTCTTTTCGGGAAAGCATATCTGAAAAATTTCTGTACGACATATCGGGTTGAACGTATGGCAGATTTTGAATTGTGTCGGTATCTTGGGAGAACTGTCTCTATGACTTCAACATCTCTTTCAGGATTTCTTGATAGTTATCGTGACCGACGGGGGATTGCTCTTATGAAATTCAATCTCGCTGAAGGGACAAAATGTTTGAATGTGGCTGAAATTCTTGACTACTACGCAAAGCCAGAGGAAAGTGAGATACTGATACCACCGTTTATGTCAATAAGTATATACGAGAAACTTCTTACTGACGAGGAAAAACGTATAACCGATTGTGACAATAATCCGCCCTATCTTTCGGTTGATGTATCTGTTGACGGCATTTGCGGCGATATTTGCTGTACTAATTGCAATCTTTCGGATTCTAAGGCAGGTATAAGGGTGTTAAAAGCTCTGAATGAGGGGATGACTCCTGATACTGAGGATATAGAGGAATATTCTGCTTGGAAAAAGAATTTGCTGTGTGAGCTTTATAAAATGTTTTTAAATTTTTTTGATAATAGATTTTGACTGTTTTTGAAAAAATCCGCCTCTGAAAAAATCAGAAGCGGATTATTTTTTTATTATTCAGCATTATTTGACTCGAGTTGATAATATTTTGCCAAATAACATAAGATGCCGGTGCAACAGAGGCAATAGGATGCAAATAGGTCAATGCCATCCAAATAGCAAGCACCGTATTTTTCTGACCCAAACCTTGAGCACCCGACACCTTGTCACCGTAACGCGCTCCCAAGACGCGCCCCAATACAAACTGTACTATACAAC
>CALGTV010000111.1 GCA_937902395.1 uncultured Ruminococcus sp. | reverse complement strand
TTCCTTTTTAATCTTTTCAAGCTCCTTATCGTAATAATTTTCCTTTTTACCGCTGCTTGGAGCAATACTTTCACTGATACAGCACAGAATTGATCGCATTATATAATTAAGTATTTCTTTTTTCACGGATATATCCGAGCCGAAAACCTCCGTACCAGCAGCAATGAGCTTTGATACACTGTCATCTGCAAGCTTTATCGGCACGTTATATTCCAGTTTGAGCGAATCTACAAATTCGCTGTCCTCCGTATCGTAATTGAAGCGGATCCAGTCATCAATGTATTCCTCGCCGTCAGCATAGATACAGTGCGGCAGACAGCTTTCAACGATAAATACAGTATTTTTCTCCACACGATACTCCTTACTGCCCATTTTAAGCCTTCCTTTTGAGCGTGTAAGTATAATCTGCATACCGAAATGCCCGTCCGGACGTTCAATGCAGAGGGTATCAGGATGCTTCCAGTTCCATCCCAGCTGATATATATGCATAAATACCTCCTTTCCGACAGAACCACACAGAAACGCCTATATTCCCACAGTTCACGTTCATATTTGTTTATAAAATTATATCAATTATAAGTGAAAATGTCAAGTGTTTGATAGAATTGTTCATTGCTTTTTGATAATTTTTGGTGTTATAATATAGACACAGGAAAATTGTTCACATTTTGGAAATTAATTATCAACATTATGTAAACAATGTCGGATCAAACCCTCATAGATCGGAAAAAACACGCTATCCAAAGGAGGAATTATCATGAAGATATTAAGACGCATGACATCCATGGCAGCCGCACTCGCAATCAGCGCAGGTGCTATTGCAGTTCCGGCTCCCAAGATCATCACTGCTGATGCAGCTTACGGTGTAGGTGGCACTGGCAAGAACATCGTTGAATATCTCAACAGAGGTATCACAGCGATCAACACAGGAAACGGTATGCTCGTAAGCTGGAGATATCTCGCTAACGACAGCGATACCGCAGAGTTCAGACTCTATCGTGACAACAACCTCATCTACACAAGTAAATCTGGTGACGCTACATGTTACCTTGACAAGAGCGGAAAGAGCAGCTCAGAATACAGAGTTGACTACGTTTCCGGCGGAGCTGTTGTAAATTCTGAAAAGTGCAGCTTCACATCAAACAAAGACTACTTCGATATCCCCCTCAGCGTTCCGACAGGATCAGGATGCACTTACTCTGCAAATGACTGTTCTGTCGGTGACGTTGACGGCGACGGAACTTATGAAATATTCGTCAAGTGGGACCCCTCCAACCAGAAGGACAACTCCCAGGACGGTAATACAGGAAATGTTTTCATCGACTGTTATACACTCAAGGGTAAGCGTCTCTGGCGAGTTGACCTCGGCAGAAATATCCGTGCCGGTGCTCACTATACACAGTTCCTCGTTGCTGACTTCGACTGCGACGGTAAGGCTGAAATGACTTGTAAGACAGCTGACGGTACTGTTGACGGTACTGGCAAGGTTATCGGCGACGGAAGCAAGAACTACCGCAACGGCAGTGGTTACATTCTCTCAGGTCCCGAATATTACACACTCTTTGATGGTGCTACAGGTAAGGCACTTGATACAGTTGAATACGCTTTCCCAAGAGGAAAGGTAAGCGACTGGGGCGATAACTACGGAAACCGTGTTGACCGTTTCCTCGGTGCTGTTGTTTACTGCGACGGCGTTAAGCCCTCTGCTGTTTCTGTAAGAGGTTACTATACCCGTATGACAGCTGTTGCTTACGACGTTGTTAACAAAAAACTCGTAAAGCGCTGGACTTTCGATTCAGGAAACGATCCCAAGAAGGGCTACCACAATGGTAACCACAACTGTATGCCGGGCGACGTTGACAACGACGGCAAGCAGGAACTTGTACTCGGTTCAACAGCTATTGATGATAATGGTAAGCTCCTCTGGTGTAACAATCAGGGACACGGTGACGCTATGCACCTCGGTGACTTCCTCCCCAACAGAGAAGGTCTTGAGCTCTGGATGTGTCACGAGAACAGCCCTTACGGCGTATCACTTATCGACGCTAAGACAGGTAAAAACATCTTCCATAAGAATCATTCAAAGGATACAGGAAGAGCTTGCTGCGGCAATATCTACTCCAAGAACCCCGGTGCTGAATTCTGGGGCGCAACAGGCAATGATATTTTCGACGGCACAGGTAAGACAATTTCTACAACTAAGCCTGCTCAGAACTTTATGATTTACTGGGACGGTGACCTTGAGCGTGAAATTCTCGACGGTACAAAGATTGACGACTTTACAGATGGCGGTAAGCTTAACAGACTTCTGACAGCTGACGGATGTTCTGCGAACAACGGTTCAAAGAATAACCCCGGTCTTGCTGCTGATATTATGGGCGACTGGCGTGAAGAACTTGTTGTAAGAACAACAGACAGCAAGTACCTCAGAATATACAACACAAAATATACAACAAATACTCGTCTTACAACTCTTATGCACGATCCTCAGTATCGTTGTCAGGCAGCCGGCGAGCAGAACTGCTACAACCAGCCTGCACACCCAAGCTTCTATCTCGGTTCTGATGAGAAGCTTCCTGAGAGACCTGCTGTAACAATCAATGGTTCTACAACTCCTCCTTCTCAGGATCCTACAAACCCACCTGTTGAGCAGCCTACTGAGGCGCCCACACAGGCACCTACACAGGCTCCAACACAGGCACCCACAAATCCTCCCGTTCAGCAGGGTAAGTTCATTACAAATATGAATGTTAAAGATACAG
The DNA here is from genome assembly GCA_937902395.1 of uncultured Ruminococcus sp. Lineage (GTDB taxonomy): Bacteria > Bacillota > Clostridia > Oscillospirales > Ruminococcaceae > Ruminococcus. The sequence goes on along the minus strand of CALGTV010000111.1, from coordinate 38,416 downwards.
ACAACGCTGCTGATTGGAAAATAACAACTGCTTCACAGGGCGGTCTCGTATTTGGCGACAGAGACTATACATATACAAAATTCCCTGCACAGCTCAACGGTGCTGAGTCACTTCTTACAGCGTGCGATTCCAAGAATGCAACAGGCGACCTTGCTGAATTCACAGCAGGTGCAAAGACAGATGTTTACATCTTCCTCGATACAAGAGTTGAAGATGAAAATAATGTTCCTTCATGGCTCGGTAGCTGGAAAAAGACAGACATGACAGCTGAAACAAGCAATGATGTTAAGTTCTCAGTATATGTGAGAACTGTAAATCAGGGTGAAAAGGTTACACTCGGTAATAACAACATGACAGGTAATGTTGTAAACTACACTGTATTTGCAGCAGATTCTCAGGAACAGCCTGCAACACAGCCACCAACTGAGGCACCTACACAGGCACCTACACAGGCTCCAACACAGGCACCCACACAGGCACCTACACAGGCACCTCAGGGACAGGTTACACTTTACGGTGATGCTAACTGTGACGGTAAGGTAAGTATCTCAGATGCAACAGCTATCCTCCAGAGTATTGGTAATCCTGATAAGTATGGACTTTCCGAGCAGGGCATGATAAATGCTGATGTTTACAATCGTGGTGACGGAGTTCTCAGTTCTGATGCTATCGTTATCAAGCAGGTAGATGCAGGCATTTACAGAGCAGACCAGCTTCCTATCAGGGAATAATAATTGATATATTATCCCTCCTCCAAGAAATCGGCACAGAGATTATTCTCTGTGCCGATTGTTTTATGGAGTATTTAAAAAAATTAAGTATTCACACAAGTTTTTATTTCACTTCCGCCCCATTCTACTACAGTAAAGCCTTTTCTTTCAAACGTGCTGAGTTCCTGTGGTTCAATATCAACAGCGGATTCAAGAGGAATATAAGTCATAAATATGCGGAGAATGCTGTCAGGTGACGGCGTAATATTCAGCTTTGCAGACTCAGTATATGCATCTCCCTGGAATGTAATGAGATTGTACGCATTATGCTCCATTAAAGGCAGCCAGTACACGATAAATTCATTCATTTCCTGTTCTGTAAGTCCCATATATGTGAGCTTATCTTTGAGGAAGTTTTCAGTATCTTCACCTGCAACGCAGAATCCCTTTGAAAAATCAAATCTTGTGCGGCAGTTTTTGCTATCCCAGAAAAGATATTTATGGTGTGTACCGTCAGCTTTGTTTAAAAGCGTGCCGTCAGGAGAAGCTACAACATCCCAGCCGTTATTATACTTCGGATATGTTGTAGAAAGTTCCGATTCGGTGAGTTCAAGTTCAACGTGAACATCAGTTTCCTGTTCGGGATAGAGGTAAATAACGGGCTTATCAGCACTTATATCAAAATAAACCGTGGAAGTTTCATTGTCTTCCTCGTATATTCTGATCCAGCCGGATTGTCCCTGATATTCTGTAAACATCCAATAATCATTATTGTTCTGATAGCCTAATTCATTGAGGCGTTCGTTCTGCGGTATAACATCAATGACATCATAGCTTTCATCCGGTCCTGAATATAAATTCAGACTTTCTGCTATAACATAAAACGGAATTGGGTACACAGGGGTAACATCAGGTTCAACATAGGCTACGTTAATATTTTTGACTAATTCGCTTCTCATAAGACATAAATCGAACACATCAAGCTTGCCGTCAAGATAATAATCAGCCTCAGCACCATTCCAGATTTCAACATCAGCTGCTCCGAGAAGCCACTTCTGTAATGTTACTACATCTGCAACGCTGAAAGTTTCGTCACCGTTTATATCTCCTGAAACCTTAATCTTTATATTGAATACAAGATCCATTGATTCATTGCTGTAATAGGTAACTTCAGGCTTATCTTTAGTGGTGAATTCAAACGAATCGGCATATTTGTAATGATGAGCCAATTGATCGTTTTTTATAATAAAATTATTGGAATCGACAGTATAAAACGGGCCTGTATACATCCAGCCGCCGGGCACATCTGGATTCTTGATTCCGATATTCGTACCAAATGTGAATTCGTGATACTTTAAAACTTCATCTGGAATTAACTCTCCCGTATCCTTGTCATATATAATAACTCTTGTTGCACCGTCGGGAACAATCGGATCGGGATAGCTTTTGTAGCTCATATAGCAGTTTACATTAATGTGTTTTTCTTTTTCGGCTGTGACTTCAAATCCTTCAAAATCATAGTAGCCGTCTTCCGTTCTTATATCGAATGAATAACTGCAATTGGGATCATAGGCTCTGATTGAATCAATAACGCAGGGATTGGAGTCAATCGGAAAAAGCTCATCGAGCAAACGCTCATCCGGACTTTGTGGTATGGTACTTTTCAGAAATGATGAGTTTTCGGGAACGTCAATCAGCTTGCCTGTATCATTATCTATGAATGTTATAATTGTACTTCCGTGTGAACAGTCAACAATTTCAGAGCAGTTGTTTTTTATGTTATATCTTCCGTTTGTTATATCAAAAGGCGCTTCATCTGACCAGTGCCTGCGGACCGACCATTCTACGTCAACCAGACCGTCTTTTGTTGGCTGATATACGATAACAGAGGAAGAATCCTGTCCGTCAACAAGCTCTACCATTGACCGCAGATTAAATCCGTTACAGTCGGATTCCATAAGATATTCAATTGCACCCTCACCGCTCTGTTCCATTTCAAGAGAAGCTCCCGTGCTTGCATTCACATTTGCACAGTATGTGATATAGTTGTGAAATACACAGGCAGCACTGGAAGCAAGGGTACTATGATGACTATAGCTTTCAAGCCAAGTATACTCAGCAGGGCAGTCGGGAAGCCAGTTGTAAATATCAGTTTGTTCAATGAAACCGCTTGGATTTTCAAAGGTGAATGTATCAATTATCTTTTTCTTATAACCTGCACCAAGGTCTTCTATCCATTCTACCGTCAGGTCGTGTCCCTCCAGTACTCGGAACATCTGAACTTTAAAGACATACTGTACTTCGCTGTTTGCATAATTTTCGAAAAAGCTGTAATCGTCCGTAGGAATACCTAATTTATTGCATAATTCTTCATATTCCGCAAGAGCTTTATCATCATGCGGGTCAGGCAGTTCGGGGATTTCAAGTTCAAATACCGGAGTACTTGTACAGGCAGGAGTATTAATCATTGCCATACTGCCTGAATAAGATGTTCTGTATATATCTTTTTCATCTGAACGCATTGGTTTTACAATACAAATGAAATTATCCTCTACGTGAGTTTTTCCGTAGGTGTTATAGAATTCCATTGCATCGATAAAATTCATTGGCGTCCAGTCGGGCAGAGTGCCGATGACAGAATCCATTGAGGGTTGTTCAGCAGCAGCTACAGGCGGTATTGTTACCACAGATGTAATCATCATGCCTGCTGTTAAAAAGGTTAATAATTTTTTTTTCATACCGATTCCTCCATTCTTAATTAAAATGTGTAGATTTGTGAAATATTTTTATAGGGAGTCCCTATACTATAATTATACAATCAAATTTTTTTATTGTCAATAGAAAGTTTAAAATTATATGAGAAAAACCAGAAATATATTTAACTTGCGGCAAAACCATTGACTTTTGGGCAGATAAGATGTATAATAAATACGTATTGGGTTCGACCAATAATAATTCAGGGGTTCTCTAAAAACTGGAATACGAGCGAAATTTCGTACATGACAAATATCAGTTGCAAGGCGGAAAACAACAGTTATACTTGATGCATTGCAAGGTTTAACAACGAAGCAAATGGTATTTGTCATAGACAGTTCGCCGTGAGGGAGATTTTTAGAGGTTCCCTTCATTTGAAATTGACAAAAGGAGGAAACTATGAAGAATTACAGGGAATTTATAACAGCGGCTGCATCTGCGGCATTATGCCTCACTGTTGCTGTACCTGCTGCTGTATCTGCTGCGGAGGCAGAGAATACTGCGGAATATGTTTCACAGTGGGTGACTGACAATGACGGAAGAATCTTTTATTATGATGAAGCAGGTGAAATGCTGACAGGCGAAAAGGAGGTAGACGGAGAGCTCTATCTATTTTCAAAAAATGGTGTATTAAAAACAGGTTGGAGAACGGTAGGCGGCAAAAGACGCTACTATGATCCAAAAACAGGAAAAGCTTTATACGGAAAAATCAATATATGCGGCGAGGAATTTTTCATTGAAAAAGAGGACGGAAAAATTTCTGATAGTATGTATAAAGATGAAAATGGAAATAAATATCTTACAGATAAAAAGGGCGCATTTATCAATGAAGAGGGATTCGTGGAAAAAGACGGTAATCGTTACTATGTAACCGCTGACGGAACACTTGCAGACAGTGAAATTGTCATTGAAGATATGCCCTATCTTTTTAATGATGAGGGAATTCAGCAGTGCGGCTGGGTTGATATTCAAGGTAAGAATTACTATTATGATAACGAAAGCGGAGAAATTCAGATAGGATTATTCAGCGTCGATAATTTCTGCTATTACGTAGATGCAAATGAGGGCAGAAAAGAGGGCGTAGTTGAAATAGACGGCATTGAATATTTCTTTTCTGATGCGACAGGACAGCTTCAGACAGGACTTCTTGAAATCAACGAAAAAATAAAATATTTTTATCCCGACGGCACATATGCTCAGGGTATAACAGAAATAAATGGTAAAAAGTATCTTTTCGATGACAAGGGCACACGTATAAGCGGGTTGAATACAGTTGACGGAAAGCTTTACTATGCCGATGAACAGGGACTTCTTTGCAATGGCATAATTGCTGTTGACGATACTTCATACTATTTTGGTGATGATTATTCCGCACAATCAGGAATGTTCGAAATAGACGGCAGTAATTATCTTTTCGGCGAAGATTGCAAAATGCTGACAGGCAAGCAGCAGTATGGTGATGATTATTACTGTTTTGACACCAAAACAGGAAAAATGCTTAAAGGCAAGCTTAAAATCGGCGATAAGAAATACTATTTCAGCACCGAGGACGGCAAGATGCAAAAAGGCTGGGTAGAATTGGAAGACGGAAAGTACTATTTCGGTGAAGACGGTTCAGCCAGCACAGGAATAATTGAAGTAGAGGGAAAGAAATACTATCTTCATCCTGATACCTGCCTTATGATGACAGGCAGACTTGTTGTTGACGGAAACAAGTACTATTTTGCTGAAGACGGCACAATGGCTACAGGCTGGGTAACACTTCAGGACGGAAAATACTATTTTGAAGATAATGGAATAATGGCAACAGGTTGGAAAACTATTGGTGAAAACAAGTATTTTTTCAATGAATCCAATGGAAAAATGGTGACAAATAAAGTTCATGACGGTATGAATCTCAATTCAGAGGGTATAGCAGTGCCGCTTTCAGCAGTTCAGGTAAGAGCACAGTCTATCATTAACAGTATTGGAAAAAATCCTATGAGCATATATAATTATGTATGCGGCAACAATTACTACAGATATATAGAGGATACACGCAGTCTTGCACAGATTAACCAGAAAGGCTGGGCATATTATGCAAACTATGCGCTTAACAACAGATTCGTAGTATGCTACTATTTTGCAGCTGTAACTGACCTTCTTTTCCAGCAGGCAGGTCTTGATTGTCGAATTGTATATGGTACAGGCAGAGGCTCAGGCGACCACTACTGGAATCAGGTTTATGACGCTGCTACGGGAACATGGGTGAACTATGATACCTGCAACGGCTATTATAATGTATCATTTGCTTATCTGCAATCCCAGAATTATACATTTAAACAATATGTGTACCCGAAATATTATTGATTTGTGAAAGGATAAATGAAAAATGAAAAATAAATTGACAGCACTTTTAGCAATTGCGGCAGTTTTCGCTGTATCAGCAGTATCATGCGGCGAGGACAAGCCCGATGAAAACGTAACTCCTGACCTCCCTGTTCTTGCAACAGAAGCAGAATCAACAGAAATTCCGACCACGGAAGCAGAATCCGAGGAAACTACAGAAGCATCTACGGAAGCAGAAACAGAAGCTGAAACAACAGAGGAAGCAACTGAAACTACTACGGAAGCTGAAGAAACTACAGAAGCAACGGAAGAAGCGACTGAGCCGGAAACAGAACCTGAGACTGAGCCGGAGCCTGAACCGGAACCTGATTCTACTCCACAGCCACAAGGTGTTTCATTCGGATTCAGCACACTTCACAGCGAAGCAGGCGGAATCATTTCTGCACTTGGCGAGCCTGCAAACGTTACATCAGCACCTGCATGCTTTTCAAACGGTGCAGATTCGAAGATATATGAATACGACGGTCTTAGAATCGAATGCTATGTTCTTGACGGCGTTGAAAAGGTATACTGTGTAACAATCACAAGCAGCAGCTATTCAACAGATACAGGCATAACAATCGGCAGTTCACAGGCAGATGTTGAAGCTGTATACGGAGCAGGTGAAGCATCAGGCGCATACACTATCTACCGAAATGGCAATAGCGAGCTTGATGTAAAGTATGACGGCGGAGCAGTAACAGAAATCTTATTCTATACAGCAGTATAAGGAGAACAAATGGTATTCAGCAGCCCTGTATTCCTGTTTTTATTTCTCACATCGGTATATATTCTTTACAGAATCATACCGTCAATAACGGCAAAGAACGTATTACTGCTGTTATTCAGTCTTTTTTTCTATACATACGGCGAGCCGAAAGCAATAGTACTCATGCTTATTTCAATTGCGATGAATTATGTTTTTGGACTTGCCATGAAAAGTGGAAACAAGCACAGGAAACTGTGCCTTTCCGCTGCCGTTATATGTAACCTTTTAATGCTTGGAATTTTCAAGTATGCAGGCTTCGGTGCGGAAATGCTTAACAAATTGCCATTTCTCAGCGTATCTGTGCCGAATATTGCATTGCCTATCGGTATATCATTCTATACATTTCAGGCAATGTCCTACGTTATAGACGCATACAAATCACCGGATTATATCCAGAAGAATCTGTATAAGCTTGCATTATATATCACATTTTTCCCGCAGCTTGTGGCAGGTCCTATAGTAAAATACTACGATTTTGCCGACCAGATTGACCACCGCACCACAACTCCGCAGATGACAGCAGAGGGAATAAAGCGCTTTATAACAGGACTTTCAAAAAAGCTCCTCATAGCCAATACAATGGCATATACTGCGGATTATGTGTACGGTCTTGATATATCTGAGCTGTCAGTACCGCTTGCATGGCTTGGAGCAATATCATATCTTTTCCAGATATACTTTGATTTCAGCGGCTACAGTGATATGGCAATCGGACTTGGTTCAATGTTCGGTTTCACTTTTAAGGAAAACTTTAATTATCCTTATATTTCCCAGAGTATGCAGGAATTCTGGCGCAGGTGGCATATTTCCGTATCAACGTGGTTCAAGGAGTATCTGTATATTCCCCTTGGCGGCAACAGAAAGGGCAAGGTAAGAACAGCCCTTAACAAGCTGATTGTATTTTTCTGCACAGGTCTCTGGCACGGAGCAAGCCTTAATTTTATTGTATGGGGACTTATCAACGGTATATTCCTCATGATTGAATCATACAAGATAATAAATACAGAAAAGTGGCTTAAACCATTCAGACATTTCTATGCAGTATTTGTAACAATTCTTGCATTTGTATTTTTCAGAGCGGATAATCTTACAATTGCATGCAAATACATTGGTCATATGTTTGTTCCCTCAGGGGATTCCGTACAGACGGCCATGTTTATGACACAGCTTACACCGCTGTATCTCATAATATTTGTATTTGCAGTGATTTTTTCAATGCCCGTTATGGAAAAGCTAAAAATGTCGGCGAAATCCGAAAAATCTGCTGCAGTATACGAATACAGCACCTATGGCATATCAATTGTACTTTTAGGGCTTTGCATACTTTCATTATCATCAGCGTCCTATAATCCATTTATATATTTCAGATTTTAGGAGGTGCGGATATGAAAAAGAATAATTTTTACAGAATTTATACAGCCGCATTTATTGGAATATGTCTTGTTCCAGCGGTGCTGACTCCGTTTATGAAAGGCGACGCTTCAAAGGAAAAACGGCAGCTTGCAGAATTTCCCTCTGTAAAAACTGAGGAGGGGAAACTGAATTTTGAATTCTTTGATGAATTTGAATCCTATTTTTCGGAGCACTTTGCTTTCCGACAGCAGCTTGTAACCACAGATGGACGGCTTAAATCAGCTTTGACGAAGACTTCTGCCGACAATGATGTAATTGTGGGCAAGGACGGCTGGCTTTATTATGGCGAAACAATCAATGATTTTCTGCGGATTGATACTCTCAGCGAAACCGAAATAAATAATATTGCCAATAATTTGCGCATTATCGGAGATTACTGTGACAGTAAAGATGCCGATTTCATTTTTTTCGCCGCACCGAATAAGAATACAATATATCCTGAAAATATGCCTTATAACTATGTTCCCTCAGATAATGAGAGTAACCTTGAAAGGCTTACAGCAAAGCTATCGGGGGAGAATTTCTACTTTGATATGAAATCCGCACTTCTTGGGCTTGAATCGCCAACAGCATTGTATCATAAAACAGATACCCATTGGAACAATTTCGGCGCATATGCCGCACATACCATGCTGATGAACAAGCTTAACAAAGGCTCATGCGGCACGGGAAACGGCTGGTATATAGAATATGACCGTCTCGGCGACCTTGCGGCTATGCTTTATCCTGCTGAGGAAGCAAAGGATATGCAGCTTCACAATGCTTATGAGTTCAAGTATGAGTACACAAGCCGATTCAGAGGACTTGATGATATATCAATCACAACATCAAATCCCGATTCTCAGGGGAATCTGCTGATGTACCGTGATTCCTACGGCGAGGCTATACTGCCATATATGGCGGAGATGTTTGCTACAGCGGAGTTTTCCAGAGCTGTTCCCTATAATCTGCAAAAAGTCAGCGAGGGTGACAGTGTAATAATCGAGCTGGTTGAGCGAAATCTTTGCAATCTGCTGAAATCCGCACCGGTAATGGATGCTGTTCCACTTGGGATTGCTGATATATATGCAGAAAAAGGCGATAGTACTGATGCCGTAATCAAAACAGCTGAAAGCAACGGCATGATGCATATTTACGGCATACTTCCCGAAAGCTTTTTCGAGGGAGAAAGTCAAAGAATCCTTGTTGAAGCAGAGGGTACGTTATATGAAGCCTTTACCTGTTTTGAGGATTCACTTCTTGATGAATATGAATATACTCCATGTGGATTTTCTCTGTATCTTCCACAGGGAACAAATACAGACAACATAAGAATAACTGTTCTCAACGAAAACGGCAGAGCAGTTTATGCTGATTTTTAATTAGAGGTAATGACAATGAGACATAAGAAATTTATATCAATTCTTGCAGCTGCTGTCATGGCGGCAGCTCCTGCTTCCTTTAACGTATACGCAGAGGGCGGCGAGGAAATCAAACAGCCCACACAGTCAGGAGAAGAAATTCTTTCTGACGAGAAAATTACCCTTACAACTGCTCCCGTTACAACAAAACAGACTGCAACAACAACTACAGTAACTTCAAGTGAAAAATCTACATATACAACTTCTTCTGTTACAACGAAGAAAAAGCCTGTTAATACAACATCTTCTGTTACTAAAACGGCAACAACGACAACAACTACAACAAAAGCAACAACAGTTCCTGCTACAACTACAGCCCCTGCTGAAACAGCAATAAAGGTTGAGCCTGTATGCGAACATATAAACAAGGCTGATATAAACGGCAGAATACTTGTAGATGTTCCAGAGGGCGCAACGGCTAATATTTCAATTGAGTACAGTTCTCCCGAATATGACGCTCATGAGTATTATAACACTCATATCAAAGGCGGCGAGGTTTACGCATTTGATGTGGAGGGACGTGATGTTTCCGATGATGATTACCGTATTTATAAAATCATGGTAACAGTTACAGGTGGAAAATACAATATCACAGCAGATGCATATGCTGACAGCTTTACAATTCCCGACGGTAACGACAATCCCGGCAGTTTCCGTGAAATATGTTATAAATTCACTATAGATGATGCGGAAATTGACAATTCATGGACTGTTGTGAAAGATACCGATAATGAAAAGGAAATCGCTGTTCATCTTGATTACATCATGATAGGTGATGTAAACAACGATTTAGCTGTTGATGCCTCTGATGCCTCAATGGTGCTTGCTGAATATTCCAGACTTTCAACAGGCGGAGATTCTTCATTTACTGATAAACAGATTATTTCAGCAAATGTAAACAAAGATAGTGCAATAGATGCGGCTGATGCTTCTGATATTCTTGTTTACTATTCCGCAATATCAACAGGCGGCACGCCTTCATGGGATAAATAAATTATGATAATAAACGAAAAAATACACGGTTTTACCATTACTAATATACGTCAGTCCGAATGCGGTGAATTTATAGAAATGCGCCATGATAAGACAAATGCTCCTCTTGCATGGATGAATAACGGGGAAGAAAACAAGCTTTTCTGCATATCCTTTAAGACTGTTCCCGAGGACGATACAGGTGTATTCCATATACTTGAACATTCGGTGCTTGGCGGTTCTGAAAATTACCCTGTAAAAGAGCCATTTCTCTATCTTCTTAAAGGCTCGATGAACACATTTCTCAATGCCATGACTTTTTCGGATAAAACTATGTATCCTGTTTCAAGCCGAAACAACAGGGATTTCATGAATCTGACAAAAGTATATCTTGACGCTGTTTTCAAACCATTGATTTATACTGTTCCGAACATTTTTTATCAGGAGGGACATCATACCGAATATTACGGAAATGATGAGGAAGCGGCATACAAGGGTGTTGTTTTCAATGAGATGAAAGGTTATATTTCAACGGTTCATGACAGAATTGAAAGTGAAATGAACAGCCTGCTTTTTCCTGAGACTTCATATCGCTTTGAGTTCGGCGGACTTCCTACAGCTATTCCTGATTTGACTTATGAGCAGTTTATCGACGCTCACAAGCGCTTTTATCACCCTGCAAATTCGTATATTTACCTTGACGGCGGAATTAATCCTGATGAGGTGCTGTCTCTTATCGACAGCTATCTTTCCCAGTATGAAAAATGCGGTGAATTGCCCGAAATTGCTTATCAGAAGCAGACAGAAAGCTGTAACCGTGAATTATATTATGATTCATCTGCTGAATGTGAAAGCGATTCACAGACATTTCTTGCAGTGGGAAAAATCCTTGCTTCATGGCAGGAAAGGGAGAAAATTGCTGCTTATAGTGTGCTTACAGAGGCTATTGCAGGTTGTAACGATTCGCCCTTTAAAAAAGCAGTCCTTGATACAAATATGTGTCTTGATGTGAATTTAAGCATAACTGACGGTGTTTTACAGCCTTTCGGTGTGCTGAAATTCAATAATATGGACAGGAAAAACGGTGAAAAATTACTTGAAGCCGCGGAAAAATCTGCATGCGAGTTAGTTGAAAAGGGGATAGGCAGAGATATTCTCGAAGCCGCTATAAACCGCTGTGAATTCCGATACAGAGAATCAGAAGAGCCTAAGGGACTTACACGCTGTATCGATTCCATGTCCTCATGGCTTTACGGTGGAGATCCGCTGATTTATATAGACCGAAGCGATGTTTTCAACACGCTGAGAGAAAAGCTTGACAGCAGATATTTTGAGGAACTCCTTGCAGAATGGCTCCTTGACAAAAAAGGCAGGGCAATATTATACATGCTTCCCTCGGACACTTATGGCGAGGAACAGGCTGAAAATGAGCGCAGACGAACAGCTGCGGAAATAACCGCTATGTCTGATGATGAAAAGGCAGAACTCATAAAGCTTAATGAGGATATTACAGAGTGGCAGAATACTCCCGACAGCGCCGAAGCTGTTGCAATGCTCCCTGAATTGCCGTTGACAGAGATTTCACCTGAGCCTATTGAATACATCACAGAAGAATGTTTTGAGAACGATGTGAAGATTCTCCATCATCCCGTCCGTGAAAAAGACATTACAGTTATGACGCTGTATTTCAATATAAATGATTTTACTCATGATGAACTGAAACAGCTTCTTATTCTTGACAGGTTGATTGCTGAACTTCCAACATCGAAAAGTACGGGACTTGAATTGCAGAAGAAAATTATCGGTACTCTCGGAAATCTTACAACGGATATAATTCCCATGGGAAATGAAAATGATTCCGAAAGCTGTCAGGTGTTTTTTGAGGTCAAGACAAGATTTCTTTCCCGAAACACTGATGAAGCATTAAGACTTCTTGGTGAGCTTTTGACCGAAACAGAATATGAATATCCTGAAATTGCTTCAAGACAGCTTAAACAGGACGAAGAGGAAATGAAGCAGGATATTATATCTGACGGACACCGTTTTTCTGTTCGTCGTACAACTGCTTTAATGTCAGCAGAATCGGCTTTAATCGAATTCATAAGAGGATATGAGGCTTATCGGACTTTCCACAGTGTAAATGAGCTCTCAGATGAGGAGTTTTCCGCTTTATTACGTCAGTTGAAGCCCATTGCGCAGCGTATTTTCTGCAAATCCAGATTGACTGTCAGCATTGGTTCAGCTTTGGAGACAAATATCGGAATTCTTACTGATATTCTCCCTGAGGGAGAGCCGTGTACAGCTGAAAGTATGAAATTCAGCCTTGATTTATCCAAAAATACGGGAATAACTATTCCTTCGGCTACCTGCTGTTCCGGTGCTGTTCTTGGCAGGAAAATATCAGATAAATCCGCGTGGTCTGTTGCTTCTACCATAATCAGCTACGAGTATCTTTGGAATGAAGTGCGCGTCAAGGGCGGTGCATACGGTTCGGGCTGTAGTCTGAACAATATGCTTGAAGTTAGTTTTTATTCCTATTGTGACCCCTCGCCACTGAATAGTATCGGAATATATGAGAATTCCTCAGAATTTCTCAGAGAATATTGCAGAAATAATCCTGATATTACGTCGTATATCATAAGTACAATAGCTTCGGGTGAGCCTCTTGTCTCCGACGCTGAATATGCATCGGCGGCTGATAGTATGTATTTCAGAGGTATCACTCAGGAATCCAGAAGAAAGCTTCGCGGAGAGATTCTTTCGATGAGCTGTGACAGGATTGCTGACATTTGTGATGACATGAAAAATCCAGTTTACAGCTGTGTCACAGGTTCGGATGACGTTACAAATGAGGCGGCTGACCGCGGATTTAAAATATTATCCGTGTTCTGATTTGTTATTCAATGGAGGTGTCTTTGCTTATGAAAGGATTCCAGAATTGGCGTGCTTTAGAGAATGTATTCGGCTCTGATTTTGATTTTAATGGGCAGGAAATAGAAAATATACTTGTTTACCCTCTTGGAAATGAAATACGTATTGTGTGGGTTGTCGGCTGTCCTGTTTTAAATCCGCCGAAAAAGTGGAAAGTATATGATAAGGTCTGCATTACAATTGATTACTTCTTTGTAAAAGAGATACACACAAATGTGCGTTCAAAAGTTGATTCTGAACATCGCAGGTTTATTGTTCGCTCTTTCAGCATAAATGAAAATCAGGATAATTCTTTTCATGTAACCATGGAAAGTGAACTGGGCGATACTATTGCTTTTGAATTTGAAGTTGCATATATTCAATGGCTTAAACCAATGGTTTTTGATGAGCAGAATAATGATTATTTAGTTGCTGAATGATGTGCTTTTGAAAAAACTCCCTCCATAATAGGGCTGAAACGGGCACTTTTTCAACGGAAAAAAGTTGATTATTGAAAAATTTTTAAAAAGTTTGTATACATGCATATTTATCAACATCAAAAAATGTTTGATATGCACATAATTTTTTGATAATTTAATCCATTTAAGTAAGAGGATTTTTAGAAAATTATTGTAAAAATGAGGAAGCAAATTCGCTTCCTCATTTTGTCTGATTTAAAAACATTAGAGATTCCCATAAGATAATTTAAGGGGATGATTTCTCTTGTCTCTGCCAAAAGGTTTTACCCTTTGGAATCCCGTTCATGTTATTAACACGTTGTTGTTGTAGTTGTTTCTGCTGTAGTTTCAGTTGTACAGGCTGTTGTTTCAGATACGGCAGTGGAGATTGGTGCGCCCGATGCTGATACCTCTGAAAATGCTATTTTCAGCAGATTATTCGGCATCTCAAAGGTATGTATATTGCCGTTTGAATCAAGAGAAAGTGAATATTCTCCGCCCTCAAGTGAACCCTCCATGCAGAAAAGTCCCTCTTTTTCTTCGCCTGTGAGCTCTGTTTCATGGGCAGATGTATCAACCGCTTCAATAAGATTTAAAAGCATTGCCTTTACAGGAATTGCAGATTTCGGAACAGAAAAATCAAGCCCTTTGTAGCTTGCCTTTACAGTGTTTTCCTCGAATACAAGCTTTACTCCGCTGAGAGTGTTGGGAGATTCAAATTCTGCTTCCCATTTGCCGTCTCCAAATCGGGTGATTGTTCCCTCGGCATTCAGTTTTTCAAGGCTGACATTCATTTTTGCTGTAAATGTGGAATTGAGATTGTTCTGCCGTTTTGTTGAGGATTTCATCGGTGTACTGCACGCTGTCATAAAGAAAACGCATACACAAACTAAAACGGATGCTAAAAGTTTTTTCATGGTAAAGTCTCCAATCAAAATATTTTTTTCTTTTAACATCCGTTATTTTTTATGAATTTCTGCTCTGCTTTTCTTTCAGAGTTCTGAAAGCATCGGAGAGACAATTAATAATATCCCTTGGGAGCATTGCTTCCTGACCGTATTTCTTAGCTGCGGAATCTCCTGCAAGTCCGTGCATATATACTCCTGCACAGGCAGCATCATATGGTGAAAATCCCTGTGCTACTGCTGAGCCTATTATTCCCGAAAGTATATCTCCACTGCCGCCGCGGCTCATGCCTGCGTTTCCTGTATGGTTTGCGGCAGTATGGAATTTGTCGGAGATTATAGTTCCTGCACCTTTCAGAACAACGGTTACTCCGTGTTTTTCGGCGTATTTCTCGGCAACCATAATACGATTTTCGTTTATTGATTCAGCATCGCAGTTGAGAAGTCTTGCCATTTCTCCTGGATGCGGCGTGAGGATTACTTCGGATTTCCTGTTCACTAATATTTCTATGTCCTCAGCTATGCAGTTTATTCCGTCTGCGTCAATAATTACAGGACAAAATGAATTTGAAACTACAAATCGCAGTATTTCCTTTGTATCGTCAGTTACTCCCATACCTGAGCCGATTACTACAGCGGTGGATTGTTTCATTGCTTTTTTCAGAAGCTCTTTTGCTTTATCATCAAATTTCATGAATCCATTGCTGTCGTTGTTCAGCTCAATATATATTGCTTCGGGTGCAAGTACAGATATGGTATCTATGCATCGCGGTACAGAGGCAACTTTAACAAGTCCTGCGCCGCTTCGCAGTGCACCTAAAGCGGCAAATGCTGCTGCGCCTCGCATTGAGTTGCTGCCGGAGATAACAAGAACAGTTCCGAAAGTACCCTTATGTGCATCACTTTCCCTTTTGGGAGGGAATCCTGCAAGACTGTCACGGTCAAGGCGATGATAGCCATGCTCTCCGTCAAGAATACTATATGCGGCAGGTGGGATTCCTATGTCAGCAACACTGATTTTTCCACACATTTTTTTCAGCGGATACTGTGTCATGCCGAATTTGAGACAGCCAAGACAAAGTGTTTCATCTGCCTTGAAACAGCCTGGGGAAACTGTTCCCTTAGAGCCGTCGCCGCCGCTTGGAATATCAACAGAGATACGATATGCGCTTGTGCCAATTGCGAAAATTGCCATAAGCTCGCTGTCAAGCTTTCCTTTGAATCCTGTGCCGAAAACGCCGTCAACAAGCACATCTGCTGATACAACTGCACGACGTACCGCTGTCATGCGTTCTTTTTCCTTGATAAGAATTTTATCAATTGCAGTAAGGTCTTTTTTGTTTTTCAGTGTTGTGATATCCTTGCTGTAAAGGGTAGCGTAATCAAGCTCTGCTGCCTCAATAGCCGCTTCGATATTCTCATTTCTGTATCCTGTGATGATATTGACCTTTTCAGGAAGCTGTGAAAAATAATCCTTAGCAATATCTGTTGATGGCTCTTTAACGAGATTTACAACTGTAATATGATAGCCGCGGTATACAAGAATATTTGCGGCGGCGTAGCAGTCTCCGCCGTTGTTGCCGCTTCCTGCAAGAAATACTATGCTTGTTCGTTCAGGAATATGCTGTTCACTGGAACAAATCTGCATTATTCTTTCAGCAAGCTTTTTGCCTGCGTTCTGCATAAGCTCCTTTGGGGATATACCCAGTTTTTTTGCCTGTTTTTCAAGCTTTGTCATCTGCTTGGTCGTTACAATCTGCATTGATAATCACTCCTTGCCTGCAAATCTTTTATTGTGAAATTCTTTTATCAGATGTTTTCAGATACTTCTGAAATATAATTGTTCTGTAATTCAGTTCTGACCTTGTTTTTTATTGACAGATGAAGAAAATTGACTATGTTGGAAATCACTTTTTCATTTGGTGCAAAAACAAGTCTTGTACTTCCGTAATCCTCATGGGGAAAATCTGCGTAGTACTCGTGTTCGGCAATATTATCCGTTGCCATTATTACTGTCATATCAGAGGTTTCTTCGGGAGAGTTGTCGTCATATCTGCCGAATGATGTAAACTTGCTGACCTGAACTGTAAGCATTTCCTTGCGCTTTGTCTGGTTGATTATTTTGTCAATATCCAATTCGCCGTTGGTAAATGTGTATTCATATTCCACTTTAGTGCTTCTATGAAAGAAAAATGTTGCAAATCCAACAGCAGCGGCAACCATAATCATGATAAATGTTACAATGCCTCTGCCTATTGAAAAAAGGCTGTATGCTCCTGTTATAAATGTTACGGCTATGCCTGCAATTAATATCACTGTGTTTTTCGTTTTCTCTGAGCCTGTAGCCTTCTTCTTTACAAGCTGCTCTGCAAAATTGTCCATAATTTTTTCTCCTCTTTTTCATAATTTATACTTTATATACTATCATATCATATTTTTCTGTAAATTTCAATAATTAATAGAAAAATTTTCAGAAAATACTTGATTTTTTTTTTTAATACTGCTATAATATAAATATTGATAAACTCAATGACTGAGAGAGTAGGCTGAGAATAACGTGTTCAGAGAGGAATACAGTGGTGCGAGTATTCCGACGGGATATCAGTTGAAGTTCACTCACGAGAGGCGGTATTGAAAAGCTTTATGCTGTGTAGGTTCCGACGTAGGTCTGCGTTATAGACAAGAGAGTGTCGGCTCTCCCGAAAATGGGTGGTATAACAAGTTAGTCTTGTCCTGTTTGGGATGGGACTCTTTTTCATATTCGGCACAAATATATTTACAGGAGTGATTTTTTTGAAAGAACAGCTTGAAAAAATTGAAGCGCTGGCGAAGCAGGAATTGGAATCCTGCACAGAAATCAAGGGACTTGACGATTTAAGAGTTAAGTATCTGGGTAAAAAAGGTGAGCTTACTGCTATATTAAAGCAAATGGGTAAGCTTTCCGCTGAGGAAAGACCAATTATCGGTCAGCTTGCAAATAAGGTAAGAGCTGACATTGAGGAAGCTCTCAACAGCAAGCTTACTGCATTAAAGGCTGATGCACAGGCGGCTCAGCTTAAATCTGAAACAATTGATATTACTCTCCCCGGAAAGACAGCTCCCATGGGTAAGCTTCACCCTCTCACAAAGGTTGAGAATGAAATCCGCGAGATTTTCATGGGCATGGGATTCGATATTGCTGACGGTCCTGAGGTGGATGATGATTATCATGTATTCGAGGCGCTGAATCTTCCTCCTGATCACCCTGCAAGAGATACGCAGGATACATTCTACATCGAGGGAACAGACGAAACAGTTCTTCTTCGTACTCAGACTTCATCTGTACAGGTTCATGTAATGGAAACTCAGAAACCGCCAATTAGAATTATTTCACCCGGCCGTGTATTCCGTTCTGATGCTGTAGATGCTACACATTCTCCTCTTTTCCACCAGATTGAAGGACTTGTAATTGATAAGGGAATTAAGATGAGCGACCTTAAGGGTACTCTTGAAATGCTCATGAAGAAGCTTTACGGTAACGACTGCAAGCTTCGTTTCCGTCCTCACCACTTCCCATTTACAGAGCCTTCCTG
Organism: uncultured Ruminococcus sp.; assembly: GCA_937902395.1. GTDB lineage: Bacteria > Bacillota > Clostridia > Oscillospirales > Ruminococcaceae > Ruminococcus. The sequence continues at coordinate 20,186 of CALGTV010000111.1, read as the reverse complement.
CGAGGTTGATATAAGCTGCTTCAACTGCGGCGGATGCGGATGCTCTATGTGTAAGGACGAGGGATATATCGAGCTTCTTGGTGCAGGTATGGTACATCCTAAGGTGCTTGAAAACTGCGGTATTGACAGCACAGTTTATTCAGGCTTTGCATTCGGACTTGGTCTGGAGCGTATGGTTATGGGACGTTATGATATTAATGACCTCCGTCTGCTTTATGAGAATGATGTAAGATTCTTAGAGCAGTTCTGAGCATGAACAGATATACCAAAGCAATTATATTTTCAAGGTTTTCACTTATATTGACGCTGATTCTTTCGCTTGCTTATGATTTGCTGAACCTTGCGGCTCTTGTGATGACTCTGTTTGTATATAAAAATGCAGATGAAATTGAATATATCGGCTTAATTTTCAGTGCATTATTCACATCATGTTTTCTCGGAGCAATGATCGTGCTTGCACACAGGTATATGGAACAAATCCGCAATGTTAAAAAGGATTATGACGGTGATATTAAAGCTCACCTTGAAGAATGTGATAATATAATTTCAAGCCGTCATTTCTTCTTCCATGACCATTTTATCAGTTTTGATAATCCCATGATTTGTGGATATGATGAAATTAAAACGGTCTATTACTGGTATAACTCAAGAAGTGATAGTTATTATGTGGCTATCAGGCTGACTGATAAAAGAATACTTAAGCTTCATTGCACGAACAGTAAGAGACAGGGAAAAGTTATCGAGGAGTTTAAAAAATATGCCCCGACGGTGAAAACTGAATATTCGTATCCAAAATAATTTGAAAGGACTTGGATTAATGAAGTTATCAATAAAATGGCTCGGCAGTTATGTAAAATCCGATATGCCTTTAAAAGATAATTCTCACGCTCTTACAATGAGTGTTCCAACGTACTTAGAGCAGTTGTGATGTATGCAAACAAGATAATTAAGCATATATCGGGGTTAATTGTTTTTCTATTGTTGTTTTGTGGTCTGATAATATGGGGTGTATCTGACAGTTCATTACGCTTTGGTATAGTAGAAAAATGGCTTTGTATTGCTATTTGCGGTTTGTTAGTCGTTTTTGGACTTATTGAGTCTATTCGCTATGTGTTCAGATTAAAAAGAATAAGTAATTCTTTTGACAGAGATTTAGAGAAGAATCTCAGAAACTGCAAATACAGTTTTTCAAATCAGCATTATTTTTTGAATGACAGCATTTTCACTTTTGAGATTCCTGATAGGATTTTTTATGAAGATATAGAGGATATATCTGAAATGCAAAGTCGTTCACGTTATACAGGAAATCTTTATTTTTTAGAAATTAAACTGAAAAATAAAAGTCATGTAAAATTGAAAATGAATGGTTCGGATATTTTCAGGGCTGTAGAAATTTTGAAAAGAAAGGCAAAAAACGATTATCATAAAAGATGATATTTTTTGGATTAATAGGGGATATAAATGAAAAATAAAAAACTTTTATGGGGAATAATTTTTCCTGTTATTGCTGCTCTTGTTCTGATAATATTATATGCAGTCGTTACAGAGGGTGGAAAAATTCCTGTTTATGTAATTATTCCATTTGTCTTTGCGGTTTTTACTTCCATAAAGTTGGCTATGCCTCAGGATGAAAGTGAATATGTACAAAGAAAGTACAGTCAGAAGCTGCTTGACAAGCTAAATGTATATAATGATGATGAAGTAGAACAAATCCTTGTTGATCATGAAGTTATTGTCAAAGATACACTTTATGTCAAGGGTGACAGAGTAATTAATGTCGATACTTCGGAAGTTTATAATCTGTATGAAATCAGAAATATGGCGAAGAAACAACACTATAATCGCGGCAGTACATTACGCAGGTATACATACAGTCTTCGTATTGAAACAGAAACGACTACTGATTTACTTTATTTCGATACAAGCATAAATGCCCGCGATTGTGCGTATTTGCTTTTAAGCCGAAAAATAGCTGAAAGTAATTAAAATTATGATATGGATAAATTTTCGGAAAATATAAGCGATGAACTGGCTTACAGCCATGATTCATATGAGGGTTTTATCCTGAACAAAGATGATGTGAAAGATAAAAGCGATTGGTTAGGTTAAACAAGGACTATAAAAGGGGAAAATAAATGTATAAAAAAATATTGTACAAAAGGCTGAAAGGATATATTATTATAATTTTATTCGTTTCATTGGTTATATCAATGTCTATTCTGAGTTTCATTAATAATATTATTCGCGGTGAGATTATATTTGTTGGTGGTATATTTAACATACCGCTGCCCATATATGCGATGTTTATGGGATTGTTTTTATTTAGCGCATATAAGCTGACGGATACGATGAAGAAAATAAAAAATATTAAAGACGTTCTCGGAATAAATACCAATGAGGAATTTGACGCTGTTCTTACGGATTGTAAAGTTCAGATTGATTACAGGCTTTTTATAAACGACGAGTATCTTATCAATATGTATGAAATGAATATTTATCCTGTCAGTGAAATACTTGATGTATCAAAAAGTATAAGAAGCGGTAATAAAGGTGCACGTATATATACAGTAAATATAACAACAAATAGTTTTAACGACAAGATATCTTTCGGACGGCGCGAAAGAAACGCTGATTCTGCATATAGGCAGATTAAGGCTCTCTCATATTCAAATGGGATAAAAAATGATAGAAATAACTTTAGTACGCCTCAGTCAGATAATTCCGCACAGAATTATAATAATCCTTATGAAAATATGATTATGGACGAGGATGATATTAAGGATAAAAGCGATTGGCTTGGCAGTTTGTAATACTGCAAAAATAAAACGGAGGTTTTCTATATGAATTTATCAATGAAATGGCTCGCTGATTATGTTGATGTCAACGTGCCTATTAAAGATTATTGTCACGCTCTTACAATGAGCGGTTCAAAGGTTGAGGGATATGAAATTGAGGGGGAGAAGATTTCTAACGTTGTAGTAGGAAAGATTCTCTCCAAAGGACCTCATGAAAATGCCGATTCTCTCTTTGTGTGTCAAGTTGAAATCGGCGCAGATGCTCCTGTACAGATTGTTACAAATGCGAAAAATGTCAAGGAGGGTGACATCGTTCCTGTTGCCCTTGACGGTGCTGTTCTTCCTGAGGGAAAAATCAAAAAAGGTAAACTCAGAGGCGTTGAAAGCTTTGGTATGTTCTGCGGACTTGATACCCTTGGGCTTACAATCAACGATTTCCCATACGCTGACCCTGAGGGAGTTTTCGTTATTGAGGAAGAATGTGAAATCGGACAGGATATTCATGATGCCCTTGGTCTTAATGATACATCTGTTGAATTTGAGATTACTTCAAATCGTCCTGACTGTCTCAGCGTTATCGGTCTTGCAAGAGAAACAGCTGCAACTTATAATCTTCCTCTCACAGTAAAAGAGCCTGAATTCAAGGGCGTTGAAGGTGATATCAACGAGATGCTCAAAGTTGATATCCACAATACAGAAAAGTGCCAGAGATACTGTGCAGGTATCGTTAAAAATGTAAAAATCGGACCGTCACCCCGTTGGATGAGAGAAAGACTTCGTGCAAGCGGCGTTCGTCCTATTAATAACTTCGTTGATATTACAAACTATGTAATGCTTGAATACGGTCAGCCTATGCATGCTTTTGACCTCCGCTATGTTGAGGGTGGTCATATCAATGTAAGAAATGCTGTAAACGGCGAAAAAATCGTTACCCTTGACGGTGTTGAGCGTGAGCTTACAGAGGATATGCTCGTTATTGCTGACGAGAAAAAGCCTGTTGCTGTTGCAGGCGTTATGGGCGGCGAGTACAGCGGAATAATGGAGGACACAACAACAGTCGTATTCGAGTCTGCATACTTTGAGCCGTCACAGGTTCGCCGTACTTCAAAGAACCTTAAATTAAAGTCTGACGCTTCATCACGTTATGAAAAGGGCGTTGATCATCTTATCTCAATGACTTGCCTTAAACGTGCATTTGAGCTTGTTGAGGAGCTTGGTGCAGGCGAAGTCGTAAAAACTGTAATTGACTGTGACTACACAGACAAGACTCCTGCTGCTGTAGATTTTGATTCCGCATGGATTAACGAATTCCTCGGCACAGATATCCCCGAGTCTGATATGATTGATTATCTCAATCGCCTTGGCTTTGAGGTGAAAGAAGGCAAGGCAATCGCTCCCTCATTCCGTATTGATATTGAGTGCTGTGCCGATATCGCTGAGGAAGTTGCAAGAATTTATGGCTACAACAACATTCCCTCAACTGATTTCAGAGGTGTTGCAAAAGCTGAATTCACAGAGGAACAGAAATTTGTTCGCACTCTGAGAAATGCTTCTGCATCTCTTGGAGGATATGAAATTGCTACATATTCATTCGTTTCACCTAAGTATTTCGATAAAATCAGACTTCCTGAGGACAGCAAGCTCCGTAAAGTTGTAAGAATTGTTAATCCTCTCGGTGAGGACACAAGTGTTATGAGAACTACTACAATTCCCTCAATGCTTGATGTTCTTTCATTCAACTACAATAACCGCAATGAAAAGGCTTGTCTGTTTGAGATTTCTAAGGAATATATCCCTGTTGAAGAAAAGCGCAATTATGAGGGCGATGAGGCTATTCTCGTAAACAGCGGCAAGCTCCGACACGAGTACAAATATCAGCTTCCTGATGAGCCACAGCGTCTTACAATCGGTATGTACGGCGGTGAAGCTGACTTCTACACATTAAAGGGTATGGTAGAGCAGATCTTTGCTGAAATCAATATAAGTGATGTTGAGTACATCCGCGCAAATGAATGTGATGTATTTGACGAGAAATCCGCACTCCACCCAGGCAGAAGCGCTGTTATCATCAAGGACGGTAAATATCTCGGTATTATGGGCGAAGTTCATCCTGAGGTACAGGAGAATTACAAGCTTGGCGTAAAAACTTATGTTGCAAAGCTTAATATTCCTGAAATGCTTGAACTCTCTTGCGATGAAATCACTTATAGTCCTCTGCCTAAATTCCCTGCATCAACCCGTGACCTCAGCGTTATTGTTGACGATGAAGTGCCTGTAGCAGAGATTGAAAAGGCTATCCGCGGTGCAGTTGGCAAGATTCTTGAAAAGGTTACACTTTTCGATGTATACAAGGGCAAGCAGATTGAGGACGGTAAAAAATCCGTTTCCTATTCAATCTCTATGCGTTCACATGAGGGTACACTTACTGACGAACAGGCTGACGGTGCAATGAAAAAGGCACTCAAAGCGCTTGCTGAAATTGGTGCAGAGCTGAGAATGTAATTTATGTGGGAAAGAGATAAGAAAATTCTGCTTATGGAAATTGCACTTTGTTTTTTAACTATTATAAATCTATCTGTTAAGATATTTCTGAATAATGGAAAAAATTCAGCAATATTCCTTATTATACAAATTATTTTGACTATTCTTCTTTTCATAGTATATTTTATTGGAAAGAAAAAGAATAATAATAAATAATTAAAACCGACAATTACAGCGTAAAAGCTCTAATTGTCGGTTTTTTTATTTTTTAAAAATATAAGTCAAAATCGCTACAAAATCAGCTTCAATCATAGAATGACAGCATTTTTTCATATGAATTTTTTAGTTTAGCTCTGTCATTTGTGATTTCGGAATTGTCTGCATAACTGAGAATGGAAAAAGGTTCTTCATCTTGCAAATTTCCTGCCAAACTTTCCCAAAGTGAAAACATATGGCAGCCGAACGTTTCAATATCCATTGAAGCGTAAATTGGTTTGAGCAATGTCATCAGTGTTTTTCCGAATATCTGTCTGTTCATAGCAGAATAATCTATATGTGTCTTAATGTAGACAATACTTTCTTTGATGTTGTCGCTTAAAAGCTCTAATTTAAATAAATCATCACAGTATGGGGTTGCAGCAAATAATTCGTTTAATTTGTTTTCATATAGCGTTTCTGATTCAAGTCCCTCCTCAATCAAATAAACGCAAGCAAGTAATTCTTCCATATTCCCTCCAAAATATTCACGACAAATCAAGCGTTGTGATTCCAAGGTTTAACAGTTCTCGTTGAAAATCCTTAAAAAGACGAATCCTTTTCTTTTTGGGGAATTTTTCAGCCTCATTGAAATATATTCTCAGCTCTATCAAAGGGGATTTGAAAGCAAAAAAGGGTGGATTCGCGGTAACGTCCCGTTCACCGTATTCAAACAAATCCCAGTCAAAAGTTGAATGATCGTTAAAAATAATCTGTCTATTGTCAAATGTTTTAATATCAGAATAGTTTTTGCAGAAAGGCTCCCAGAATTTAAATTTATAGGCATTTTCAGGTTCGCCGATTTCATACCCCAGTGCTTCGGACAATCTTTTTTTCAGAGTTTCGTACCACGAATCCCACAATTCTTCCGGCATTTCGCCGTATATCTGTATTCCACTCGGTTCGACGGATGCGGAAATATCAATATTATCATCAACCCAGTGGGGATAATTGTCGTTACACCAATAGGGCATAGAGCGATAAACAACATCTATTTTATCCCATATTTCCTTAGGAGCAGAGTAATGTATATTCAAACAAACATCATGTCTCATAATTTTTTACCTGCAATTCTCCGTTATTAAAGGTAATTATCCCCGACATTTCTTCATTAACAAGAAGTATATTAGAAGAAATGAAATCCCAGTCATCACAGTCTGCCAAGAAATCAGAAAGATTCCCCAGTACAAAAATATCCAGCATTTCTTCACTGCCTGATAAAAAACAAATCCAGACCTTTTGTGCATCTACGGCGGGTGAAACCGCAAGAGTAGAATAATCTGATGTTTTGTAATTCAAGTATGAAACACCGTTTAACATTAATATTTGAGATATCTGACTTGTTTCATCTTGATTGGCAAATCTGTATTTAGAATCAAAATCATAAATATTGTCAGCTATAAAATTTTTCGTATCTGAAATTTTTTTATCTTTCATTTTCTGCTGCTGTACAGCTTTTAGCTGCATCAGTTTTTCATTTTGTTCAGGTGTCATTTTTTCTCCTTATGATATTAAATTGTGAGATAATAATAGCAATAACGGCAGCCTAAGTGGGCTGCCGAATTGTTATCTTATGAAATCTTAAGAATTTCTCTTAGCCTCAATATCAGCAAGAGCGTCCTTACGGGAGAGATTAATTCTGCCCTGACGGTCAATTTCTGTTACCTTTACAACAATTTCATCGCCGATAGATACAATATCCTCAACCTTTTCAACTCTTGATTTATCAAGCTTAGAGATGTGAACAAGTCCGTCCATACCGGGAACGATTTCTACAAATGCACCGAATTCCATAATACGAACTACCTTACCTCTGTAGATAGCGCCAACCTCGGGACCGTTTGCGATTGTATCAACAATCTGAAGAGCTTTCTTAGCGTCGTTGCCATTGATACCGCTGATGAATACATTTCCTTCGTCGTTAATGTCGATCTTAACGTTGCAGTCAGCAGAAATCTTCTGGATAACTTTACCGCCCTGACCGATAACTTCACGAATCTTATCAACAGGAACTTTAGTCTGGAGCATCTTTGGAGCGTACTCTCTTACCTCTGAACGTGGTGCAGGGATAGCCTTGAGCATAATCTCGTCAAGGATATAAAGACGAGCTTTTCGTGTCTTTTCAAATGCTTCCTTGATGATAGCAGGAGTTAGACCGTCAACCTTGATATCAACCTGAATAGCAGTAATACCGTTGTGTGTACCGCCAACCTTGAAGTCCATATCGCCGAAGAAGTCCTCAAGACCCTGAATATCAACCATTGTCATGAAGTCATCACTGTCGGTGATAAGACCACAGGAGATACCTGCAACAGGAGCCTTAATCGGAACGCCTGCATCCATAAGCGCAAGTGTAGAACCACAGATTGAACCCTGTGAAGTAGAACCGTTAGACGAAAGAACTTCTGAAACAAGTCTGAGAGAATAGGGGAATTCCTCAACAGAGGGGATAACAGGAGCAAGTGCTCTTTCAGCAAGTGCACCGTGACCGATTTCGCGACGACCGGGACCTCTGCTGGGCTTTGTCTCGCCTACAGAATAGCTTGGGAAGTTGTACTGGTGCATATATCTCTTAGTATCTTCCTCGTCAAGACCGTCAATTCTCTGAGCGTCACTTACAGGACCGAGAGTAGCAACAGTGAGAACCTGTGTCTGACCTCTTGTGAAAAGACCTGAACCGTGAACACGGGGGAGAACTCCTGCCTCAGCAGCGAGAGGACGAATTTCGTCAATGCCTCTGCCGTCAACACGCTTGCCCTCGTAGAGCCATGCACGAACAATCTTCTTCTGGAGTTTGTAGATGCACTCGTCGATCATAGCAATTTTTTCAGGATATACTTCATCGAATTTAGCGTGGATATCGTCGATAATGGGAGCAAGTCTTGCATCACGAACTGTCTTATCGTTTGTATCAAGAGCTACTTTCACACGGTCAGCTGCAAAAGCTTCGATAGCATCGAACATATCGTGATCAACATCCATTGATTCGAATGTGAACTTGGGCTTACCGATTTCCTTGCGGATATCGTCGATGAAAGCAACCATTTTCTTGATTTCCTCATGACCTGTGAGGATACATTCAAGCATCTTGTCCTCAGGAACTTCGTTAGCGCCTGCTTCAATCATAACGATTTTTTCAGCAGAACCTGCAACTGTAAGAACGAGGTCTGTCTTAGCTCTCTGCTCCAGTGTAGGATTGAGAACAATTTCACCGTCTACAAGACCTACATTGATGCTTGCAACAGGGCCATTCCAAGGAATATCTGAAATAGAAATAGCAATGGATGTAGCAATCATACCTGCGATTTCAGGTGAATTGTCAGGCTCAACAGCAAGAACTGTCATAACAACGGAAACATCGTTACGCATATCCTTGGGGAAGAGGGGACGAATAGGTCTGTCAACGCAGCGTGAAGTGAGAATTGCCTTTTCGCTTGGTTTACCCTCTCTCTTTGTAAAAGAACCAGGGATTTTACCTACAGAGTAAAGTCTTTCCTCATAGTCAACAGAAAGAGGAAAGAAATCAACGCCCTCTCTGGGTTTAGCGCTTGCAGTAACGTTAGCCATAACAACAGTTTCGCCGTAGCGTACCCAGCATGAGCCATTGGAAAGTCCGCAAGTCTTGCCTGTTTCAACTACGATAGGTCTGCCTGCGTAAGTGGTTTCAAAAGTTCTGTAATTTTCAAACATTCTTTTATGCCTCCTAAAAAATTAAATATTTTCGGCTTTAGCAATAAACTCTGCGTCATATGCAATGACGTACAGTTTAATGCTAAAAGCCGTATAATTATGATACCCGTTTATTACAAAACAGGGATTATCTGAGAGTAAAGCTTTCTATCCATTTTTGCATGGATTCTTCATACTTTGCTTTATCTTCCATAGGACAGTACACAATAACATTGTAAACCTTATTTTTGCCTTTAAAAAGTGCCTCAGCCTGAAATATATCATTGGTTTTATCGGCTGAAGAATTTCTTGTTCTTGTGTAATAGTAACCGCCGTTCAATTCAATCGGTTCAAGCTTTTCACCATTAATTTCCAAATTGCTGATATATTTTTCAAGGTTTAATTTTTCTATCAGATCAGAACTCATGGAGAGAGTAGCGACGCTGAATACCATATCCTCATAGCTATAGCAGGCAATTTGTTCACTGCCTGTTGAAGTGTAATAAAGATTATCGCTTGATTCAAGCGCTTTAGGCAATTTCGCCTCAAAATCGCTGTGTGTGACATAATGCCAGTCGGAAGTGTCTGTGAGGTCAACGATATTTTCAGAAATCATAGCATAAATAATTAATCCACAGACTGCAATTGTAATTATAGTGCCAAGTATAGCTAAAATTTTTTTCATATTAATTTCCCCTTATTGCCCCAAAAAATATAGCGCCAGATTATCTTTATTTATATTTAGACATAAAGGCAGAAGGGTGAACCCTCTGCCTTCGCAAACGTGATTACTTACGGAGACCGAGCTTCTCAACGATAGCACGGTATCTGTTGATATCCTTCTTCTTGAGGTAAGCAAGGAGGTTACGTCTGTGACCTACCATCTTAAGCAGACCTCTTCTGGAGTGATGATCGTTCTTGTGGATCTTGAGATGAGCGTTAAGATCATTGATTCTCTTTGTGAGAATAGCAACCTGAACCTCAGGAGATCCTGTGTCGTTTGCGCTAGTTCTGTTAGCCTCAATAACGGCTGTTTTTTCTTCTTTCAGTAACATTGAAAGCACCTCATTAAAATATATTCCGCTAACGTAGAGTAAGGTGATAATTGAGGACAAGCCTTTCTCCAAGTACACGGTGTATATATTATAACACAAATAAGTTGATTTGTAAAGAGATTTTTGAAATTTTTTCAGTTTTTTTCCAAAAATATTCTTGAATAGCATAAAATTTCAAAAATGAGAAAAGTAAATCAAAAAATCAATTAAAATGTATTGACGTTGAGCCTGAAATATTATATAATTAATATATAATGCGTAAAGGGATGATTAAATGTTTGGTACAGAAGTGTCAGTTTCAATTTTAAGTGCAGACCCACTTTGTTTTGGTGACGAAATAAAAAAGGTTGAAGCCTCAGGGGCTGAAATGATACATTATGACGTTATGGACGGAGTGTTTGTTAGGAATATTACTTTTGGCATGCCATTGCTAAGCAGCATGAAGGGCAAAACAAGTTGTATTCTTGATGTTCACCTTATGATTACTGACCCGCTTAAATATATTGACGATTTTGCAAAAGCAGGTGCAGATATTATAACGTTTCATGTTGAAAGTGAAAGCGATGTTACGGAAACGATAAAAGCAATACGCAAAAATAACGTAAAAGCTGCTATATCAGTAAAACCGAATACTCCTGCGGAGTCTGTATTTCCTTATATCAACGATGTAGATATGGTTCTCGTTATGACTGTAGAACCGGGCTTCGGCGGTCAGAAATTTATGGATATGAGCGATAAAATCAGTATTATAAAGAAATATGCTGATGAAAACAGAACGACAGATATGCCTCTGGATATTCAGGTTGACGGCGGTATTGACGATAAAACAGCTCCGATTGTAAAAAAAGCAGGAGCAAATATTCTTGTATCAGGAAGTTATCTTTTCCGCGCTGAAAACATGGAAGATGCTGTAAGAAAGCTAAAGGATGATAATATAATAAATGCAGAATAAAATCAAATCACAACGTTTTATATGGATTGACATAATGCTGACTTTGCTTGCCCTTGTAACAATGGAATATTTTTACTATGGTGCTCGTACACTGGCATTAAGCGGAATATGTGTTTCTGTTTCATTTGTTGCGGAAATTATATCACTGCGTCTTATGAAGAGAAAATTTACAGCCGATGACCTGACTTGCATTTCCGATTCTCTGATATTGTGTCTTATGCTTCCTACCGTAATGGATTACACAATAGCCTCAATTGCCTGTGTATTTGCTGTATTTGTTGCAAAGAATATATTCGGCGGAAGAAAGAATATGATATTCTCACCTGCGGCAGCGGCATATGTTTTCTTGCTGACTTCCTGGAAAAGTCAGGTTCTGATGTTTTCACAGCCACACGTTCACACAGGAATATTTGAAAATGCTGAACATCTTGTAAGCTCAGCAAGCCATGGATTCAATACATCAGGACGAATGAACTATACCGATTTTGAAATTCTTATGGGGAATGTCAGCGGTCCTGCGGGTGCTGCAAGTATATTGCTTCTTGCTGTAGCGGCTGTAATACTTATTCTGCGTCGCGATATATCTTTTGGTGCATTTGCAGGTACTGTAATCGGAACAGCTTTTCTTGCTTTTTTCGTGCCTGTATGTAGTAATCAGTGGGATTCACTGAAATATACATTTTCTACGAATATGGTGCTTTTTGCCGCTATATATATAATATCAGACAGACGAATTGCACCGAAACGCAATTACTATGCATTTTTCTATGGATTTTTCATAGCGACATTTTCGTATATACTTGTTATTACTACAGGTAAAGAAAACGTTATAGTAATTTTATCAGTACTCTTTGCCCCTATTTCCCTTGGATTCAGAAATCTTGAAAAGCAGATAGACACTCTTGTCAAGGAAGAAAAAGACGCTGAAAATCTCTGGGAGGCTATTAAAAGCGGAGAATTTGAAATCCCCGAGGCCGAGGAGGTATTGACTGATGAATAACAGACGTTCCCTGTTTAATGGATTTATTACAGGTAATGCCGTTCTTTCAGGATTTATGGTTATATCTCCGATTATTGTATGCGGAAATACTATAATGAATTCACTTGCGCTTATTTATGCGTTTTCTGCAATTACTTTCCTTTCAGTGACAATCGGTTCATTCGTACCGAAAAAGCTGTCATTTGGATTGAAAACTATAATTCATGCTGTAATTGCTTCCCTTGTGTATATTCCTGTTAAAATTGCGGCAGAAGAATTTTTTCCAGGAGTTATTGAGCGTATAGGTATTTATTTTATGCTTGTTGCTGTAAATTCCATTATTGTAGTGCAGTCACAGACGAAATTCTACGACATGACAAAAGGAAAAATGACAGTATCGCTTATATGCCATATTCTCGGATTTGACACTGTTATGCTTGTAATTTCTGCTGTACGTGAGCTTCTTGCATACGGTACATTCTGCGGAAGAATTGTTGATGCAGATATATTTATAAGCGGACTTGGTATGCCATTCGGCGGATTTATCATTCTCGGGCTTGCCTGTGGATTATACAGAACTATTGTACCTTCAGCAAAAGATGATGACATAACAGGAGGTGACGGCAATGTTTCTGATTTCTGAATTTGTTGTGCTTCTTGGTGCTAATCTTATACTAACACAAGCATTGGGATTAAGTACGCTTTTCATTGCCGCAGGAAGCAAAAAAAATCTGTTCTGGACTGCTTTAACAATCTCTGTATTTACTACGTTAGGTTCATTCGGCGCTTGCCTTATAAATGGCTTGCTGCCCGATAAACTTTACGATTTCAAACTGTTCCTTTATATACTTGTTATAGGGGCGATTTATGTAATTCTTCTTACTGCCCTGTATTTTGCGGATAGGAAAAATTTTGGTATAACAAGAAAATATGTTCATGTTTCTGCATTTAATTGTGCTGTAATGGGAACGCTTTTTACTGTTTCTGAAAAAACAGCTGACAGTATAGGTGCATACATTCTTGCAGGAGCAGAGGCTGGAATTGGATTTATTCTTGCTGCATTTATTCTAACTGCGGCATATAAAAGACTTTGCTCAAAGGAAGTACCTGCGTCATTCAGAGGTTTTCCTGCAATGCTTGTTTACCTTGGTATCATATCAATGGCTGTATATGCACTTTTATAAAAGGAACCTCTAAAAACCTCCATCACGGTTGAATTTCTATGACAAACATCATTTACTGCGTTGCCAAACCTTGCGATACACAAAGTATTACTGCGGTTTGCCGCCTTGTAACTGATATTTGTCATGTACGAAATTCCTCTCGTGTTCCGGTTTTTAGAGAACCCCAAAATATAGAAAAACCTTAAAATAAGTGCATTTCTTAATTTAGGAGATAATTAAAATAATGAAATTCAAGAACAAAGGAAGAAAGATTTACAAGACAAAAGAAAAAAATTACTATGGAAAAAGCCCCATGGGAAAATTCCTTTCTGGAGCTCTTACCGTGCTTCTTATTGGTGGCATAGGCTTTTTAGGTTATAGTGTAGCTGAACCTATAATAAATTATACTAAGCATAAAGGTGATGAACCAGTTACCACTGAACCGCCGACTTCAGAGATAACAACTGAACCTGCTGAAAATATTATTGCAATTCCTACAGCAGCTCCGACACAGGCTCCTACAGAAGCTCAGGAAACTGTATATTACAAGGCGGCGGCACTTAAAGCTGGTGACCTTGCAAGCGTTGATGCGTTGAGAATGGCTCTCAGCAGTATACCTGCAAATCAGGAAATTGAATTTATTGAAGTTCCTTTAAAATTAAACGGCGGTGGAGTAAATTATGCCTCTACAGTATATGATGCTCAGACTTCAATACAATCAACTCTTACACTTACAGAAATTGTTCAGATAATTGAAAACAGCGGCTATAAGTCTGCGGCACTTATAAGTGTTTTTCGAGATAATACAATGCCTGCCAATTTCTTTGATGCGGGATATGTAATGGCGACGGACGGTACGTTATGGACTGATTCAAATGGTCTTGCATGGGCATCGCCTTATGCTCAAAGAGCATTGGATTACAATGCAAATATTATTTTGGAGATCACTTCCGCTGGATTTGAACAGATAATATGTTCCGATTTTGTTTTTCCTGACTTTACAGAAGCTGATTTGCAGAATCTTGACCCTGTGCTTTCACAGAATGACAGATGTATGTCACTTACTTCTGCGGCTAATCTGCTTTATGATACGGCTGTAACAAACGGGGCAGCAATGCAGATTGAAGTATCAGCTGAGGATATAATCATGGGCAGAACCGATATACTTCAGCCTATCCTGCTCTCAGCAAATAATTTTATACTTAATATTGATATTGACGTGCTCAATAAAGGAGTTAAAAAGGATGAAGATGTATACTCTTTCAGCGGAAGTGCTGCGGAAAAGGTTGACCAGTGCATCGGAATGGTAAATGAAATTCTTGTGGATTTTAATGTAGCTGCAAGAATATCCGGAGAAAATCTCACAGCAGAAGAACTATCTGAAATCAGAAAAGTATTAAATGAATATGGTTACAGGTCTTTTGTAATCGGATAAAGAATCATAAAGGATTCTCTGGAAATTGGAATCCTTGAAATAAAAAACCGAATTATCGGGGAACGGAGAAAATTATGGCTGAAAATTTTACTGTATCATTACAAAAGGTTATAGATGAATTCAAGCTTGAAGTAATCTATATCCAGAAAGAAGCTGAGGAAATCCTAATTGGTGAAACGGAAGTAAACAGACCGGGACTTCAGCTTATGGGATTCTATGAATATTTTAATCCCGAGCGAATTCAGATTATAGGTAAGGTAGAATTTGCCTATCTTTCAACACTTGACGAGGAAACAAGACGTGAAAGACTTCAGCTTCTCTTTGCTCAGAGAATACCTGCAATTATAATCACCCGTGAACTGCCATATTTTGCTGAAATGCTGGAGCTTGCAAGAGAATATGAAATCCCGTTGCTTAGAAGCAAGGAGAGCACATCAAACTTTATGTCGGGACTTATTGCATTCCTCAATCTTAATCTCGCTCCGAGAGTTACACGTCACGGTGTCCTTATTGAAATTTACGGTGAAGGTGTATTCATTACAGGTGAAAGCGGTGTAGGTAAGAGTGAAACAGCTATTGAGCTTGTAAAGCGTGGTCATCGTCTTGTTGCTGATGATGCTGTTGAAATCCGTAAGGTATCAAATATCAGCCTTGTGGGAAGCTCTCCTGATAATATCCGCCATTTCCTCGAACTAAGAGGTATCGGTATTATCAATGCTCGTCGTCTTTTCGGTATTGGTGCTGTAAAGATGACAGAAAAAATTGACCTTGTTATTGAGCTTGAACAGTGGAATCCTGAAAAGGTTTATGACAGAATGGGTGTGGATACTGAATATGTATCACTTCTCGGAGTTAAAGTGCCTTCTCTTACTATTCCTGTAAAGCCGGGACGTAATCTTGCTGTAATCCTTGAAGTTGCGGCAATGAATACAAGACAGAAGAAAATGGGTTATAATGCTGCGGCTGAACTGCTTAGCAGACTTGGAATGGAATCCGACCCTAAGGAAACTGTCCGTAATTACGAAAATTTCTGATATCGTACATTTTTGTGTATACCATTATACTGACATAGGAGCTTGAACATGATAAATATCATTGAACTTACCGAAATATGCAAAAAACTGAACTGTAAATGCAGTGTAAGCTGTTCACTCAAAGATTATACAACTTTTAAAATTGGCGGCGAATGTTGTGTGCTTATAGACGTTGTATCTTCCGAAGCAGCTTCGGAGCTTGTGAAATATCTACGTAAAAATAATTTTAAATATAATATAATTGGCAGGGGAAGCAATATTCTTGCCGCAGATGAGGGATATGACGGAGTTATACTGCACTTCGGAAATGCAATATCAGATGTTAAAATAAACGGAAATACCATTATTGCAGGCGCAGGTGCGTCACTTGCAGAGATATGTAAAAAAGCACAGCAGGCAGGACTTAGCGGCATGGAAAACCTCTACGGAATTCCCGGTTCTGTAGGCGGTGGATTATATATGAACGCAGGCGCATATGGAAGTGAAATGAAAGATGTTGTCGTATCAGCTGAGTATATTGATGAAAATGGTGAGCTTTGCAATATATCCGTAGATGATATGAAGCTTTCATACCGTCACAGTATATTTTCTGAAAGAAACTGTATAATTACATCAGTTAAATTTGTGCTTGCGGAGAGTAATCCAGATGATATAAAGGAGGCAATGGCTGAATGTATGAAAAAGCGTGTGTCAAAACAGCCTCTTGAATATCCCAGCGCCGGCAGTACTTTCAAACGTCCTGAGGGAAGTTACGCGTCACTTCTTATTGAACAGTGTGGACTTAAAGGAATGTCAGTTGGCGGCGCTCAGGTAAGTGAGAAACATAGCGGATTCGTTATTAATACAGGCGGTGCGACTTGTGCTGATGTATTGGAGCTCTGCCAAAAGGTAAAGGATGTTGTAAAAGAAAAAACAGGCTACATTCTGGAGCTTGAACCAATCATAATTAAGTAAGAGGATTATTTATGAAGTTATATATAGTAACAGGAATGTCAGGGTCTGGCAAATCAAGCGTAATGGATGTTATGGAGGATATCGGTTATTATTGTATTGATAATATTCCTCCAAGGCTTATACAGCAGTTTGTAGATCTCTGCCGCAAATCTGAAAAAGGGATAGAAAAAATAGCTGTTGCTGTTGATATCCGCACCGGAGATATGTTTGCGGAAATATATCACGCTTTACAGGATTTACGTTCAGAAAATGATGTTGAAGTTAAAATAATATTTATCGAAGCAGATGATGAAGTAATCATCAAACGATATAAGGAAACACGCCGCAAGCATCCCCTTGATGAAAAATTTGATGGAAATATGCACTCTGCTATTGAGTTTGAACGCAGTCAACTTGCACAGCTTAGAGCAGTTGCAGATTATTATATTGAAACATCATATCTTTCTGCAGCACAGCTGAAAGAGCAGATATATAACATATTTTTCGGAAATACTTCGGAATCTCTTGTAATCAAGGTTATGTCCTTTGGCTTTAAATACGGGGTTTCTACGGAATCTGACCTTGTGTTCGATGTGAGATGTTTGCCAAATCCGTATTATATAGAAGATTTGCGCAATCATACCGGAGTAGAAAAATGTGTACAGGATTATGTAATGAGTTTTGAGGACTCACAGGAACTATATAATAAGCTTACCAAACTTCTTGATTTTCTTGTGCCACTATACATAAAAGAGGGAAAAAGCCAGCTTGTAATAGCGTTCGGATGTACAGGTGGAAAACATCGTTCAGTTACGTTTGCAGAAAAGATGTATGAACATATACTTAAGTCAGGTTACAAGGTGCATAAGTATCACCGCGATATAACGAAGGATAAAAAAATATAATCAAATAATAATCTATAAATATAAAAAGCGCATACATCTGTGTGCGTTTTTTTATGAAAAGAGTTGATGAAAAAATGTCATTTTCTGATGAAGTGCGCAATGAAATATGCGCCAATATAAACGATAAAGACAAAAAATTTGCCTGCCTTTATGGAATGCTTCTATTCAGCCGAACTCTGACAACAGAAAGAATCTGTTTTCAGAGTAAAAGTCAGAAATCGGCTGATACTTTCGGAGAATTATTTTGGGCTGTATTTCATAATGAAATACTATATAAAAAATCAGAGGCAAAAAATGGCAAAACAATGTATATATATGATATAATTGATACTAAACTTATTGATTCTGTTTTCAGAAAATACCGCCTAAAGAACGGTGAGCGTTGTATAAACCGTGAGATTATATCTATAGGAAGTCTTGGCGTATTTACAGCGGGGATATTCCTTGCAGGAGGCAGTGTAAACGATCCCGAAAAAGAATATCACCTTGAATTTACAGCTCCCGAAGAACAACTGGCTCAGGAACTGACAGCTCTTCTTGGCGATATAGGAATTACAGCGGGAATAACGGTGAGACGGGGGCAGTATATTATATACATTAAGGGAAGTGAATCCATTGAAGATACTCTCACATTTATAAATGCACAGCAGTGTACCCTTGAATTAATGAATGTTAAGATATACAAAGATGTGCGCAACAAGGCTAATCGTATAACCAACTGTGATAATGCAAATATTAATAAAGTCGTAAAAGCATCTATGAAACAGGTTGATGATATAATGCTTATAGCCGAAAAACGAGGACTTGACAGTCTTACAAATGAACTGCGTGAGGTTGCAGAGATTCGCCTCGAAAGTACAGGATTGAGTTTGCAGGATATTGGTGAAAGTTTAAATCCTCCTATAAGCCGTTCAGGCGTAAATCATAGATTCAAAAAATTGGCAAAGATAGCTGACGAGATAAGAAACAGCGGAGGAAAAAATGAACAATAGTGATTTTGTGCATCTTCATGTTCATACTGAATACAGTCTTCTTGACGGTGCTTGCCGCATAAATGGACTTATGAAACGCGTAAAAGAACTTGGACAGACAGCTGTTGCAATTACCGATCACGGAAATATGTACGGAGCAATGGAATTTGTACAAGCGGCGAAAAAAAACGATATTAAGGCTATAGTTGGCTGTGAAGTATATGTCGCACCTCGTACTCGTTTTGACAAAGAAGTGAAAATAGATGCGAAGCCATATCACCTTGTGCTTTTGTGTGAAAATAACGAGGGTTACAGCAATCTTGTAAAGCTTGTCTCAGCAGCGAATATAGAAGGATTTTACAATAAGCCCCGAGTTGATAAGGAACTTCTGCGTAGACATCACAAGGGCTTAATATGCCTTTCTGCCTGTCTCGCAGGAGAGATTCCGCGCTATCTCTCAGATAATAATTATGATGAAGCAAAAGCCGCAGCTTTGGATTATCTTGACATATTCGGAGAGGGTAATTTCTTTATAGAGATTCAGAATCATCATCTTCGTAAACAGCTTGAAATACTTCCTCAGCTTTACAAGTTGTCATTTGAAACGGGAATTCCTCTTGTTGCAACCAACGACTGCCATTATATCAACAAGGACGACGCAAAAATGCAGAATGTTCTTGTCTGCATCGGAACAAACCACACCGTTAATGAAGATAACGATATGGCTTTTGAAACGGAAGAATTTTACGTAAAATCCGAAGAGGAAATGCGCGAAATTTTCTCCTTTGTTCCGGAAGCTATTGAAAACACCCAGAAAATTGCCGACCGCTGCAACATGACTTTTGAATTCGGCCATACGAAACTTCCCGCTTTTGAAGTTCCGGACGGAAGAGATAACGTCGAATATTTCGAAAGTATGTGCAGGTAAGGTCTTTATCGCCGTTACGGCGAAAATCCCGGTCCGGAACTTTGGGAAAGACTTAACTATGAGCTCGGTGTAATCGAAAGAATGGGATATGTTAACTATTATCTCATTGTTCACGATTTTATAAATTATGCAAAAAGCGTCGGAATTCCCGTTGGTCCCGGAAGAGGTTCCGGTGCGGGAAGTATCTGCGCTTACTGCATAGGAATAACAGATATCGACCCGATTAAATATCATCTTCTTTTCGAGCGTTTTCTTAACCCGGAACGAGTTTCCATGCCGGACTTCGATATCGACTTTTGTTATGAACGCCGCCAGGAAGTTATTGAATATGTCAACAGAAAGTACGGCGAAGATCATGTTGCCCAAATAATTACTTTCGGAACTCTTGCCGCAAGAGCGGCAATACGCGACGTGGGCAGATCGCTCGGAATGGCATATCAGGACGTTGATAAAGTTGCAAAACTTATTCCGACCGATCTTCATATGACGATTGAAAAGGCTCTTACAATTTCTTCCGAACTCAAAGCGCTTTATGATACCGACCCTAAGGTTTATGAACTTATCGATACCGCAAGAAGAGTGGAAGGAATGCCGCGTCATTCTTCAGTTCATGCGGCGGGAGTTGTAATTG
>CALGTV010000110.1 GCA_937902395.1 uncultured Ruminococcus sp. | reverse complement strand
AGAGACGCTGTCTCTGGACTCTGCTAAAGGGCTTCGCCCTTTAGAATCCCATTCTCGTGTGAGTTACCACAGCAAATTTTCTTTAAGAAAATATTTTCGGGAGCGTAGAATATTGAAAAAGCAGAATTTTATAAAAGGTTCGGTAATCCTCATGATATCCGCGGCAGTGGCAAAAGTACTTGGTGCGGTGTTCAAAATACCGCTTACAAATCTTCTTGGCGGCGTGGGCATGAGCTATTTCAGTGCCGCATACAGCATATTTATGCCTGTTTACGCCTTTACTGTAACAGGACTTTCAACAGCAGTTGCCGCAATGACAGCAAAAAGCCGCGCATTCGGAATGTACGGCAATATCCGCAGAATCCGCCGTATTGCGCTTTTATTGTTTTCTATTGTGGGATTGGCTGGAAGTTTGCTGATACTTCTTCTTGCAAGGCCTTTCAGCGTTTTGTCATCAGGGGATAACGAAGTCGCCCTTGCTGTAGCAATGATAGCCCCCTCTGTATTATTCGGCTGTATAACAGCGGTGGAGCGCGGATATTACGAGGGCATGAGCAATATGTACCCCACAGCTTTTTCGCAGGCGGCAGAGGGTATAGTGCGAGTTGTCACGGGCTTGTGGCTGTGCGGATATGTAAACAGTCACGGAACGGAAATACTGAAATATTTTCCTGAAATAACAGATGTTCGCGCTCTTGCGGCGGCGGCAGGAATCGCAGGTGTTACTTTGTCCTCACTGGGAGCGATGCTGTTTTTTGCTGTTTTGAATTTATTTTCAAAAAAACCAAAGGATAAAGGTGAAAAACATCTGACGGAACGTGGAAAAATCACTTCGGAGCTGATAAAAACAGCTTTACCTATAGGCGTAAGCTCCGTAGTGACAAATCTTACAGCGATAATTGATATGGGTACAATAATCGGCTGTATAACATATTTTGGCTATAAAGGTGATATACCCGTGGGAGTTGCGGCGGAGGATATACCGCGATTTGTATACGGTTCATTTTCGGGAATTGCCCTGACGGTTTTCAATCTCGTTCCCTCTGTGACGAATATGCTTGGAAAGGGAATTCTGCCCTGTATTGCGTCGGCATGGAGCGCGGGCAATAAAGAGGAACTTCGCCGCAATACCATACAGGCATTGCTTACAGCGGCAGTAATAGCCGTTCCCTCAGCTGTGGGAATTGGCATTCTTTCACCGCAGATACTGCATATACTTTACGCAGGGCAGAGCGACGAAGCGAATTTGTGTATAAGTTCTCTGCGGTGGCTTATGCCGGGAATGGTATGTCTGTGTGTGTCATTTCCTGTTTTTGCCATGCTGCAAGGAATTGGCAAGCCCTCATCTCCGCTGAAAATAATGCTTCTTGGCACGGCAGTAAAAACCGTTGGAAATATTTTATTTATTCCATTTATGGGCGCAGACGGCGCGGCAGTGTCCACAACAATCTGCTATGGAGTGATACTGGCTGTATCGCTTTATACATATCTGAAAGCGGCCGATATAGCCATATCTCTTGCGCCGTTTGCGGCAGTTGTATACGCAGGAGTATTGTGCGGTGCGGCGGCATATCTTGTAGCAGATATATGCGGCAGAAATAATACAGGAGACATAACAGCGGCAATTGCGGCAGTTATAGCAGGGGGATTTGTTTATCTGCTGTCGCTGTATCTGCTTTCGGTAAAGGTGAAAAGGACAAAAACAACCGCCTGCGTATAACAGGCGGTTGCTTATCAATTAATTCATTTTTACAATGTTATCAGCAGTAACATCAACCTTAATAACGCTTTCCTTGTCGGTCATAACGTCTTGTGTTGGGAAGAAGCATACCTGGAAATCGTTTTTATCGGGAGGAACAATAAATCCGCCGATAATTCCAGCCAATTGTCCATTTGCAGTAAGTTTAAATGGATTTGTGATATAGCTGTCAATATTATTCTGAGCGTAAAGCTGAGTTCTTATATCAAAGTGAGCTTCTTCTCCGTCGGGGTAGAGAATGTAGAAATTATTGAGGATATTAAGCTCGTATTCCTTAGCAGTATTATTTGTGATAGTCACATCAAGATAGAGGAATCTGTTTCCGTCGTCATCAGTTTTGCCATAATCGATAACATTGTTAAGCTTAAAAGAGGTATCGTTACTGAGAGTAACTTCCGAGATTTCGGCCTTGATTTCAGTTTTAGCAAGTCCGTCCTGCTTATTTACAGCAACCTGACTTGAAGATGAGTTCTCCTTGCCATTTGAACAGCTTGAAAGGGGAGCAGCAGCCATAACAGCCGCAAGTATAAGGGGTATGATTCTATATTTTTTCATGTTCTATTCCTCCGGAATTTACGGTACAGCACAGACTGCACCTATAATAACTACAGATATTATAACACAGTATGAGTGATATTGTCAAGATAATTCAGAAAGTTCATATTCTTTTAAGAAATGGTGTTGATTTGTGTACAATAAGCTAATACTAACAAGAAAGACTTGCAATTTATATTTTAATGTGTTAAAATATATACAGTAGGATTATATCCTGAAAAAATTCTTATGGAGGTACATAACTATGGCATATGTAATTAATGACGAGTGCGTAAGCTGCGGTGCTTGCGAGGCTGAGTGTCCTGTAAGTGCAATTTCCGAGGGCGATGGAAAGTACACAATCGACGCTGATACTTGCGTTGGATGCGGTGCTTGTGCAGGTGTTTGTCCTGTTGGCGCTCCTGTTGAGGAATAATTAATACGCATATCAAAGGGCTGTCTGCGGACAGCCTTTTTTGTTGTGAAAAAACTTGACATAGCTTGTATGGAAATAGTATAATAAATAGTGTATCTCTAAAAAGCAGAACACGTTCAGTTATAAGAAAACAAAACAAACCCAAACTTTGTGTATTACAAAGTTTCAGTTTGTGGGCGTGATAAATAATATTTAGAGATTCCCGTTTGTCATAGAAATCCTGACATGAGGGAGATAATTATTAGTGACATAATTTTAAAGGAGAATACAAATGAAATACACAAAGAAAATATTAGCAGGAATTGCGGCGTTGATTTTTGTAACATCTGCAACTGTTTCCTGCGATGATAAAAAAGAAAATAAGGAATTAGAAGTTGTATCAGAAGAACAGATAATCCCTACTGAGCCGCCTACTGAATCTCCCGAAGATAAGGCTAAAAATCGTACAATAACATGGTTTGCGGATTTCAGTCTTGATACACAGGACGGCGGCGCAAGTCCTGCGGCACTGTCGCTTTTCCGCGATTTCTACGGCGGAGACATCAACTATGTGCAGGTCAATGCTGAGGAAAAATATTCCATGTTGGATTATTATCTTGCCTGCGGCGAATCTGTTGATATGTTCCCATATGATGAAACTACTTTCCCTTATGGCGTGAAAAATAATCTGTTCGACCCTCTTGACCCGTATTTTGATGTTATGGGCGTAAATGAGGGCTTATGGGCTGATATGGAGAGTGCTATAGATATGTTTGAATACAACGGCGAGCACTATGTAATGCCATATGGTGTTTCATCGCCTGACCTTATAATGTATAGCCGCAAGCTTGTGAAAAAGGAAAAGCTTGACGACCCTTATGAGCTGTATCTTGAGGGCAAATGGGACTGGAACGTTATGCTTGACATGATGAGCAAATTTGTTTCAAATCCCGAAGCCGAAACACGCAGGTATGGTATAAGCGGCGATTTCGGCAGGGCTTTGCTGACTTCATCGGGAAGTACCGTAGTGAAGTACGAGGACGGCGCATTTACAAATAATATTAAGGATAAGGGCATAGCAGAGGCTGAAAAGCTTATGAAGAAAATTTCCGACGAAAATCTTTACAATCCCAATTGGTACGAATTTTATCCCAACGATAATTCAACCATTTTTTATGCCATGGGTGATTGGGCATTAGGTATGACAAATGCTAAAAATGCCAAAAAGGATATTATGGTTGTACCTTTTCCGAAAAATCCCGACGCTGAAAATTACAGTATAAACTGCGATTACAAGGCGAAAATGCTGGTGAAAAATTCCCAGAATCCCGAGGCTGTTGCGGCATATCTGAAATGTGAAAGAGTTGTGGCGGCAGAGGAAAAATACAGACAGCTTGAAAAAGAAAGTCTCAGCGTAAAGGAAAAAGACGCATACGGCAAATGGATTCCCTACGTAACAGAGGAGCAGTACGACGCAGTACGGAGCTATCTTGACGAGGCGAAAAAGAATCCGCTGTTTGATTTCGGCTATGGCATGGGCGGAAAAATGTACGGCGGCGGAGATTTTTCTTATGAATCAAGAGGCGTTATGAATAATCTGACAGAATCGTTTTTGAACGGCGAAAATGCTGTTGAAAACTGGGACAAGATGTGCAAGGATATGACAAAGAAAGTAGATGAAGAAATAAAAAAATATAACGAGCAGTAACCCCTGCTTTGAAAGGATTCTGATATGTGGTTTGTTTTTTTTACAGCCTTACTTTTATTGACTGTATGTTCGGTAATATATATTAAAAATTTCCGCAGGGAGCTGACAGGAAATAAAAAGCTCTTTGTCTTTGGTATGACAGCGGTGCTTGTGCTTATGGGTATTGCCGATATGATTATGAATTTCGGCACATTCAAGGGTGCTTTTCTCGTAATGGGAGCGGCGGTGGCTCTTGAATTTGTGCTGTATACCTATCTTAAAAAGAATAAATCCCGAACTCTTGTATTTATTGGAAAAGTTATTCTTGCGGCGGCACTTCTGGAACTGACATATTTTCAGTTTCCCTCATATCGACTTATATCGGGAGATTATGAGCATGCAGTTCTCTCTGTTGCAGATGCCGACCTTGAAAACTGCTTTTACGATGAATCCATAGGCGGAATTTCCGTCAAGGGACTTGATGAAATAAGTATCGGATATCACGACCTTGACATGAAAATCGGCACAGTGCATGTTGAAGCGGAATTTACGGACGAAAAGGCAAGACAAGTCAGCTTTTTCGGGGATATGACAGAAGAAACGGGATATTATTACCGTCTTAAAGTAATAGATTCCGTAGTAATTTCCGGCAGTACGCAATCTCAGGACGCTATGGTACAGCTTGCAGGAAAAACAACAGATGCGCGTTTCAGATTCGCTGGAATCGGCGAAAAGGACGCTTGTGTAATCAAAGGGTTTGAGCTTAACAGACCTATTCCCTTTGATGTGATGCCGCTTAGAATGACAATAATAATTGTTCTTGCAGTATTTGTATACGCTTGTATATTCTCCGCGACAATGAACCTTGCATATAACAAAAATAAATATTTCTGCCGTGTAGCTTCAACATGGATAACTATATGCGCTGTATGTTTTGTGATAATTCTTGTGCTTCAGCAAATACCAAAGGGCGAATTTATGGAGCGTTTCAGACTTAAAGAGGGTGATCAGGTAACGCAGGAGCTTGTACTTGCCTTTGAAAACGGACAGTTCAGCCTTCTTGAAGAACCGTCAGAGGAACTTCTTGCCATGGAAAATCCATACGATACAGGTTCGCGTTTTTATGATGATGTTGATTATCTTTGGGACCACGTTTTTTATGAGGGAAAATATTACTCCTACTACGGCATAGCACCATTACTTTTGTTTCTGCCATATCATCTCATTACAGGATATTTCTTTCCCGAAGATATAGCAGTAATGCTTTTTTCTGCAGGGGGACTTATACTTCTTTCGATGATTTATTCAACTATTATAAAGAAATGGTTTAGTAAAATATCTACAGGGGTATATCTTTCGGGACTTCTGATGATACTTGCAGGATGTGGAATATGGTATTCCGCAGGCAGACCGCTGTTTTATGAAATGTCCATATCGGCGGGATTCCTGTGCTTTACAGCAGCGGCATATTTCTTCATAACATCGGGGATTTTTGAAAAGGAAAAGGCTAATCTGCCGAGAGTGTTTCTTTCGTCGCTGCTTATGGGCTTATCTGTAATGTGCAGACCTACCCTTGCAGTATACGCGGTATGCGGTTGTATATTCTACATAATGAACGCTAAAAAGCAGGGCAAGGGAAACATTGTGAAATTTCTCTCATGTGCGTTTATTCCGCTGTGTGCGCTGGGACTTTTCCAGATGTATTACAATTATGCGAGATTCGGTTCGATTTTTGAGTTCGGCATAAAGTATTCGCTGACTATCAACGATTTTACAAGAACGGAATTCCACTTCCATAATATGTTTATTGGAATATATAATTTCCTTCTTGCACCTCCCACCTTTATACCCGATTATCCCTTTGTGTCGGCACTTTTTTCGTATCTTGGAATAAACAGCTACTATTTCAAGGATGAGGGTACAATTTCCGGAATTATTTTCCTTGTACTGCCGATTTTCGGTTATTTACTCATCGGACGGGCATTAAAACATATCCCCGACAAAAAGAATCGCATATCAGCGGCTTTAGTTGTGGGACTTGTGGGAATTATAATGCCCTTTGTCATAGTCTGCTCTGTATGGGAAAGCGGCTATTCTGCGCGATATATGGCAGATTTCTCATGGCAGGTAATAATTGGCGCGTTTGCGGTGCTTTTCTTGCTTTATACAAAGTCGGAAAACACACAGAAAAAACGTTTATTTACGGCGATTATGGGTATCTGCGCTGTTTATACTCTTGTAGTTGTGGGAATTGAAGCATATGTATTCTCGTTTCCCATGGATACTTGCCCCAGATATGCGGACATACTTAACAGAATGATTGCATTTTATAAGTGATTGCAATTTGTAAGAAACTGTGAATATTCCACAAAAAACAACGATGTAATTTGTCAATATGTAAAATTTTCTGAAAGTACGTGACTTTTTATTTTTAATATGGTATAATATATAGCAGATATAAAATTCAGACATTTTGCCTGAGACAAAGAAAAAGAAGGAAGGAAATCATCATGGACAACAACACTGGAAACAGACCGAGAAGAAAAAGAGTTACCAAGAAAATGCTGAGACAAAGGCAGCTTGGAGCACTTGCTGTTATATCTTTTCTTGTATTGCTTTTCGTTGTATTGATATTCAAGGGCTGTTCAGGCGGCGCAAATGATAAAAATGGCGGAAAACAGAAAGTTACAACAACTACTACAACTCTTGTAACAACAACAGCTCCGGTTACTACAGTAACAACTACTACAACACATCCACTTGCGGCTGAGGTGTTCATTTCAAAGCGTGAGATGTTCATTGATGTTGGCGGTTCGGATATTTCTTACATAACAGGCTATCCTACAGGTTCTTCTGAGGCAAACGAGGTTTGGAAGTCTCTTGACGAATCTATTGCAAAGGTTGATAATCTCGGCCATGTAACAGGCGTTGGACAGGGTGAAACATTTATCATACTCAGCTTTGACAATAACCCCGGAATTGAAATCGAGATAAAGGTTCATGTAGCAGGTACGGGTAATGAGCCTGTGACAACAGCTTCTGTAATATCTCCAGTGAATCCTGTATCTCCATATGCAACAACAACTACCCCTGTTTTTGACTTCACAACAACAACTCCCGTTGCGGCTGTTGAAGAAAACGGCTTTACAGCATAATAATTTCGCTCTCTTGCTTTTGTAAGGGAGCGTTTTTATCATTCGTAATTTGTAATGCATAATTATGGTAACCTTTGAATACAGATAATTCTAATCACTTATTTCTGATTTCTTATCTCTAAAGGGAAAATTTTTCCTAAAAGGTATTGATTTTTCTGAAATTGTGTGATATAATAGTATTATCATAGTAAGCTAAAGACCGGAAACTTCCGGTCTTTCGTTTTGATATGAAAGGAGAAACAGATGAAGCTGAAAAAATTCGGTGCAACAGAACAAAGAATTTATGACCTTGTAAAGCCCATAACCGATGATTTAGGCTACTACCTCTGGGACGTTTGCTACGTCAAGGAGGGGGCAAGCTGGTATCTGAGAATATTTATCGACTGCGATGAGGGTATAACAATCGAGGATTGTGAAAAGGTGACAGAGCCTGTAAATAAGCTTCTTGATGAGATTGACCCTATCAAAGAAAGCTATATGCTTGAAATCGGTTCCGCAGGACTTGAAAGAGAACTTGTAAAAGAGGACCATTTTGAAGTCTGTGAGGGAGATAAGGTGCGTATACGATTTATCAGAGCCGTTGATGGAGAAAAGGAAATATGCGCTTATCTGAAAAATGCTGATAAGACGGATATCTCCGTTGAACTGGAGGACGGCGCAGAGGTAAAATATCCCTTTGCCGATATCGCTTTTGTAAAGCTCTGGTTTGACTTTGATTAAGAACTTATTTTCAAAGGATACAGCATAAGCCTTTCCGGCATATTTTTCTGATGACTGCGTTGAAAAGCCTTGCCATACACAAAGTATGCCTGCGGCTTCTCGCCTTGTCCTCAGTAAAAATTAAGCTTGAAAGTACTTATACTGTCCCTATGCAAATAAGTTCTGTTATAATTATAATTTATAATATTGGAGGAAATTGTTATGGATAACTTTTTCGATGCGTTAAAGATGCTTGGAGAAGAAAACAGCGTTGAAACTGCACTTCTTGTTGAGAAGGTAAAGTCTGCTATGCTGAAAGCTGCTAAAAGAGCATATCCTCACAGCGAGGACAGAATAAGAGTAGAAATAGACCCTGCTACAAAGAAATTTGCTATGTATATCGTACAGGAAATTATTGAGGATGAGCCTATTGACGAAAACGAAATCAATATTGCTACTGCAAAAACTATTGACCCCAATGCATACATCGGCGGAACAATCCTTAAAGAAATCGATATTTCAACCCTTGGAAGAATGGCTGCCCTCTCTGCTAAGCAGTCTATAAAAGGCGATTTGAGAGAAATCAACCGTGAACAGATGCTTGATAAATTTGAGAAGAAAGAGCATGATTGTATCGTTGCAAAGGTTTCACAGATTGAGCCTGGCAGAGGCACTGTTACTGTAGTATATCAGGGAACTGAACTCTATCTTTTTAAAAATGAACAGATTCCCGGTGAAACTATCACAGAGGGCAAGGATATCAAGGTTTATATCACAGGTATCACCAACAAGACAAAGAAGCCAATTGTAAAGATTTCAAGAACACATAAGGACCTTGTAAAGAGACTGTTCGAGATTGAAGTTCCTGAAATTTACGACGGAACTGTTGAAATTAAGTCAATTTCCCGTGAGGCAGGTTCAAGAACAAAGATTGCCGTATGGTCAAAGGACGCGAACGTTGACGCTATAGGCGCTTGTATCGGCCCTAAGCGTGCAAGAATTACAGCAGTTGTAAACGAGCTCAATGGTGAAAAAATTGATATTATCCCATGGAGCGAAAATCCCAGAGAATTTATCGCAAAGGCACTTGCTCCTGCTGAGGTTATGAAAACAGTTATCACATCTGTTGAGGAAAAGACCTGCACTGTTGTTGTTCCGAATAATCAGCTTTCACTTGCTATCGGCAACAAGGGACAGAATGCTAAGCTTGCCGCTAAGCTGACAGGCTATAAAATCGACATTAAGCCCCAGACAAACGTTGAGACAGGTGAGCCCGCTGAGGAGCTTGCAGAGGATTATCCAGACGCACTTCTGAACAAGGCTGATGAAGTTCTTGCTGAGGCTGCTGAGGTTATCACTGATTTAGTTGAAAATCTCGAACCTGTTGAGGAAACTCCCGAGGTCGCTGAGGAAGCTTCTGTTTCTGAGGAGATTGCTGAAACTGCGGAAGAAACAGCTCCCGAGGCTGAGGAATCCACTGCTGAAACAGCTGAGGAATAATATATGAAATCCCAGAAAATTCCAATGAGACTTTGCCTTGGCTGTAACGAAATGAAGCCGAAAAAAGAGCTTATGCGCGTTGTAAAATCCCCTGAAAATGAAATAAGTCTTGATTTTACAGGAAAGAAAAACGGCAGAGGTGCATATTTATGCAAAGACGCACAATGCTTTGAAAAGGCTCGCAAGGCAAGAAGATTTGAAAAATCTCTCTCATGCAGAATAGATGAAAGCGTATACGAGGTAATGGCAGATGAACTCAGAAAAGAAACAGAAAACAGCTGACCTGCTGACAATATGTATAAAGGCAGGAAGGGCGGTCAAGGGATTTGACAGCTCAAAGGAAGCTGTTGAAAGCGGCAAGGCTTTCGCTGTACTTACAGCGGCTGACGCTTCGGAAAAAACTGTCAAGGAAGTACGGTTTGTATGTGGAAAATATAATATTCCCGTAATTGAAACCGAACTTGAAAAAGCCGAAATCGGCAGATACTGCGGCAAGGAAACGGCAGTACTGGCAATTTGCGATAAAGGCTTTGCAGGCGGATTTCTGAAAATCGCCGACATCGGAAAATAATCACCGCAAGGTGCTGACATATACTATATACTATAATTTGTTTCCAAATGCCGTGGATACGGCTCACTAAGGAGGTTATTTCGCCTATGGCAAAAAAGATAAAATTAAGCGACGCTGCAAAGGATCTTAACATATCAGCAAAGGAACTTGTTGAGTTCTTTGCTTCAAAGGGTGATACAAAAAAGAAGCCTGCTTCAACTCTTACAGAAGCAGAGATGAATCAGGTGCTGGAGCATCATACAAAGGCTCATGAGGTTCAGTCCCTTGATGAGTATTTTGCAACAAAGAACACTCCTAAGCCTGAGAAAAAAGAAGAAATCAAGGAAGCTCCTAAGGCTGAAAAGAAAAAGGAAGTCAAGGACGCTGTGAAATCCGATAAAAAGGTACAGACAAAGGAAAATGCAAAATCGGAAAAGAAAAAGGATAATGCAGAAGCTCCGAAGTCTGATAAAAAGCCAAAAACAGAAAATAAGCCTAAGACCGAAAAGGCTGAGATTGCTTCCGTAAAGGAAACTCCCGCAGAGAAGAATCCTGCTGAAAAGCCCGTACAGGAAACAAAGCCGGAGGTCAAGGCTGAAAATAAGCCTGTTCAGGAGGTCAGAACTGAGGAAAAGCAGGTTAAGGAGAATAAACCCGAAAATAAACCCGTTCAGGAGGAGAAGAAACCTGTGGATGAGTTAAAAAAGGATAATGCGAAGGCTACAGAGAAAAAGCAGGAAAATAAGCCTTCAGACAAGAAAAAGAAGAAGGAGCAGGCTAAAGCACGTGAAAGAGGCGAAGCTACAAAGCTCAATACAAATTTTTCATCAGAGACAGCTTCAACTGCTACACAGAGACGTACTGTTGATACAAGAGGAAGCTATGTAGATTTGGATAAGTATAACGAAAAGTACGACCAAATGGCTTCAGGAAACAGAAAGCACAGCAACGAAAACTATTCTTCCAAGAAGCAGAAGATTAACCAGAAATCCGCACAGAGAAACCGCCAGCAGTTCTCTAAGAAGGAATCAGAGGCTGAGAAGCTCAAGAGATTGGAGCTGGAGCGTGCAAGAAAACAGCAGCTCAAGGTTCTTATTCCCGATACAATTACTGTAGGCGAGCTTGCTGTACGTCTCAAAGCTACTGCTACAGACGTTATCAAGAAGCTTATGGGACTTGGTGTAATGGCTTCTATCAATCAGGAAATCGATTTTGATACAGCTTCACTTATCGCTGAGGAAATGGGCGCAAAGGTTGAAAAGGAAGTTATTGTTACTATTGAGGAGCGTCTTATCGACGACAGCGATGATGACGATACAAACCTTGAGCCACGCTGCCCCGTAGTTGTAGTTATGGGACACGTTGACCACGGTAAGACATCTATCCTTGACCGTATCAGAAACGCTCACGTTGCTGACGGCGAGGCAGGCGGTATCACACAGCATATCGGTGCTTATCAGGTTAAGGTAAACGGACAGAAGATTACTTTCCTTGATACTCCCGGACACGAGGCGTTTACTTCAATGCGTGCAAGAGGTGCAAATATCACTGATATTGCTATCCTTGTTGTTGCCGCAGATGACGGTATCATGCCTCAGACGGTTGAGTCTATCAACCATGCTAAATCAGCAGGATTACAGATTATCGTTGCTATCAATAAAATGGATAAAGAGGGCGCAAATCCCGAGCGTATCAAGGAGGAACTCACAAAGTATGAGCTCGTCTGCGAGGACTGGGGCGGAGATATCATCTGTGTTCCAGTATCAGCTAAGACTGGCGAGGGCTTTGACGAGCTTCTCGAAAACGTTCTTCTCGTTGCAGAGGTTCAGGACTTAAAGGCAAATCCCGACAGACTTGCAAAGGGTACAGTTATCGAAGCGCGTCTTGATAAGGGCAGAGGTCCTATTGCAACCCTCCTTGTACAGAATGGTACACTTAAACAGGGTGATGTGCTTATTGCAGGTACATCTGTTGGTAGAGTACGTGTTATGACTAACGATAAGGGCAGAACTGTAAAATCCGCAGGTCCTTCTGTTCCTGTCGAGATTACAGGTCTTGCAGAGGTTCCCAGCGCAGGCGATATCTTCAATGCTGTTGAAGATGAGCGTCTTGCAAGAGAGCTTGTTGAGCAGAGAAAGCACGAGGCTAAGCAGGAGCAGTTCAACGCATACCGCAAGGTTACTCTTGACAACCTGTTCAGCCAGATTGCAGAGGGCGAAATCAAGGAGCTTCCCATTATCGTTAAGGCTGACGTTCAGGGTTCAGTTGAGGCTGTAAAGCAGTCCCTTGAAAAACTTTCAAATAATGAAGTAAGAGTAAGAGTTATCCACGGTGCAGTTGGTGCTGTAAAGGAAAGCGACGTTATGCTTGCAAATGCTTCAAATGCTATTATTGTAGGCTTCAATGTTCGTCCTGACCCCGTTGCTGCTGAAAGTGCCGCAAGAGACGGTGTTGATATCCGACTTTACCGTATCATCTACGATGCTATCGAAGAAATCACAACAGCTATGAAGGGTATGCTTGCACCTAAGTTCCGTGATGTTGAACTCGGACGTATTGAAGTACGTCAGGTATATAAGATATCCAACGTTGGTATGGTTGCAGGAAGCTACGTTCTCAGCGGTAAGGCTGTAAGAAACTGTCAGGTTCGTGTTGTACGTGACGGTATCATCATTGCTGATGACAAGATTGCAGGTCTTAAACGTTTCAAGGACGACGCTAAGGAAGTAGCCGAGGGTTACGAGTGCGGTATCAGCCTTGAAAAGTTCAGCGATGTTAAGGAAGGCGATATCTTCGAGGCATATATGGTAGAGGAGTACCGCGAGGATTAATCCCGAAAGGAATACTATGGCAAATTATAAAAATAGCCGTATGGCAGAAGATATAAAAAGAGAGCTTACAGCTATACTCAGGGATATCAAAGACCCCAGAGTTGATAAGCTTCTCACCGTTGTAAGAGCCGATTTGTCGGGGGATATGTCAACCTGCAAGGTTTATGTATCAAGCCTCGGCGGAATCGACAAGACTAAAGAATCAGTGCAGGGACTGAAAAGCGCGGCAGGCTTTATCCGCCGCGAGCTTTTCCGCCGTTTACAGATGAGGAAATCCCCTGAGCTTACTTTTGTTGCCGATACTTCCATTGAGAGAGGTGCGGAGATAAGCAAGAAGCTTAACGATTTGCTTTGATTTAAAAGGATAATTAAGAGGAGTATGTTATGTATATAGGCTACAGCGAGGCTGAAACTTTTCTCAGAAACTGTGAAGATGCAGTTATAATAACTCACCAGAGTCCCGACGGAGACTGCATCGGAGCAGGCTTCGGTTTAAAGGATATTCTTGCAGAGCTTGGCATAAGAAGCCGTGTGGTATGCAGTGATGAATTTCCCTCCCGTTACGGATTTATGATAAAGGGTGTGGAAAACGAGGATTTTGAGCCCAAGACAATCATAGCTGTTGATATAGCTGATACAAAGCTTATGGGCAGATATGAGGAAATCTACGGAAAAAAAGTCCAGCTGTGCATAGACCACCACGAATCAAATAAGAATTATGCCGAAATGACGCTGCTGAGACCAAAGGCAACGGCAGCCTGCGAGGTTATATATAACCTTGCAAAGTACATGGAGGTCAATATAAGCCGTCATTGTGCTATGTGCCTGTATACAGGCATTGCTACGGATTCAGGCTGTTTCAAGTACGATTGTACAACTCCCCGCGCCCATGAAATCGCGGCGGAGATGAAACGCAGCTATGATATAAATTTTGCCCGTATCAACCGCTATATGTTTGAGGTGAAGTCACGTGGCAGAATGATGCTGGAGGCTAAATTCTGCGAGCTTATGGAGGAATATATCGGCGGAAAGCTGGTAATTGTTGCTGTAACTCAGGAAATGATGAAAAATCTCGGCATTGCCTGCGACGAACTGGAGGGACTTGCTCCCATAACATTACAGCTTGAAGATACAGAGGTAGGAATCCTTATGCGTGAGCGTGAGCCGGGAGAGTTTAAATGCTCATTCCGTTCCGCTGACGAGGTGAATGTTTCAGAGATATGCCAGACCTTAGGCGGCGGCGGTCATGCCAAAGCGGCAGGCTGTACATTCAAGGGCGACATTGAAGCTGCAAAGGCGGCTGTTATTGCAGCTGTAGAAAAGGCACTTTTATGAACGGTATAATATGTGTAAATAAACCGCAGGGCTTTACATCATTTGATGTAATTGCAAAGCTTCGTGGAATAATGAAAATCCGCCGTCTCGGTCACGGAGGTACTCTTGACCCCATGGCTACGGGAGTTCTCCCTGTATTTGTGGGAACTGCCACAAAAGCCTGCGATATTATGCCAGACAATACAAAGAGCTATCGTGCAGGATTTAAACTCGGACAGGTGACAGATACGCAAGATATCACAGGGGAGGTGCTGGCTTTCTCGGATATGGCTGTAAGCCGTGATGCTCTTGAAGCTGTGATTCCCGATTTTGTGGGGGATATAATGCAGCTTCCCCCTATGTATTCGGCTGTGCAGGTAAACGGACAGCGCTTATACGACCTTGCAAGACAGGGGGTTGAGGTTGAGCGTCAGCCGAGACAGATTCACGTGGACAAGCTGATATTGACCGAATACGACGAGGATACACGTGAGGGAGTGCTTGAAATATACTGCGGAAAAGGCACATATATCCGCACAATAATAAACGATATCGGCGAAAAGCTTGGCTGCGGCGGAATTATGACATCCCTTGTGCGAACATCATCGGGAGGATTTACTCTGACAGAGTGTTACACAATGGAGGAGATACAGCAGGCGGCTGACGAAAATCGTCTGGAGGAGCTTATACTGCCAATTGAGCGCGTGTTTGCATCTCTCCCGAAACTTCGTCTCAACGAGGTACAGACGAGAATGTATAAAAACGGCGTAAAACTGGACATATCAAGAGTTCACCATATAAAAGCCAATGTGGAGTTTTATTCGGTATACGGCTCTGACGGCGGCTTTATAGGCACAGCCTTTGCCGACCACGAAAACGGTATTTTGCGTGTTGCGAAAAATCTTAACTAAGGATTGTAAAAAATGTCAGAAAAAACATCGATTGCTTTAGGGCTGTTCGACGGTGTACATATGGGACATCGCAGGGTTCTGGATCTTGCTCTGAAAAATGCGGAAAAAGGGTATATTCCTGCGGTGTTTACCTTTGAGCCCGAAAGAGTGCTGAAAAAGCCTACGGGAAGCAGTGGGTATATATATACAGCTGCAGAAAAGGCGCGAATACTGAAAAATCTTGGCTTCAATGCAATTTTTTCCCGTCCCTTTGCCTCGGTCTGCGGACTTTCAGGGGAGGAATTTGCAAGGGATATTCTTGCAAAGGAGCTGAATGTAGCGGCTGTATGCTGCGGAAACAATTTCAGATTTGGAAAAAACGCTTCATGCGGTACAGATGAAATGCATGAATTCGGCAAAAAATACGGATTTGAAGTGTTCATCGCCGAAGATGTTTCTATTGACGGTACAGTTGTATCGTCGGGAGAGATACGTCGGCTTCTTTTGAACGGAGATATCGCACAGGCAAATAGACTTCTGGGCGCACCCTATGCCGTTTCTGCGGAAGTGGTAAAAGGTGCGGCTCTGGGACGGACTATCGGATTCCCCACTGCAAATCAGCTTTTCGGAGAAAATCAGCTTGTGGTGAAATTCGGTGTATACAGAGCAGAAACGGAAATCGACGGCATAACATATCAGGCTATGACGAATATCGGCGTAAAGCCAACCGTAGATTATGGCGGAAAGCCTCTTGCGGAAACCTTTATCAGCGGATTTTCGGGAGATATTTACGGCAGGACTATACAAGTGCGGCTTCTGGAATTCATACGTCCCGAGAAGAAATTCGGCTCTGTAGACGAATTGAAAGCGCAGATTGCCGATGATTTACAAAAGACTATTATATAATGTTCGTAACATTAACACGACGTTATCACAAAAATATTGTATAATTACAATAATTGGGGTTAATCCCCGCAAAAAATATACAGGAGGACTTCGCTATGATAGAGGTCAGAAACCTAAGCAAGCGTTACGGCGATAAAAGAGCCGTAAACGACATAAGCTTTTCTGTAGGAAAGGGCGAGATACTGGGATTCCTCGGCCCTAACGGTGCAGGAAAATCAACTACAATGAATATGCTGACGGGATATATCTCGTCTACTTCGGGAAAAATACTCATAAACGGTGTCGATATTCTGGAAGACCCAATAGGAGCAAAGGCAAATATAGGCTATCTTCCCGAAATCCCGCCACTTTATGTAGACATGACTGTTGACGGTTATCTCAACTTCATGTATGACCTTAAAAAATGCAAGCTTGCCAGAAAATCACACCTGAAAGAAATCTGCGACCTTTGTAAGATATCTCATGTAAGAGAGCGCCTTATCCGCAATCTTTCAAAGGGTTACAAGCAGAGAGTCGGACTTGCACAGGCGCTTATCAACAATCCCCCTGTGCTTATCCTTGATGAGCCAACAGTTGGACTTGACCCCAGTCAGATTATCGAGATTCGTTCACTTATCAAGAAGCTTGGAAAGAATCACACAGTAATTCTTTCATCACATATTCTCCCTGAGATTCAGGCTGTATGCGACAGAATCATCATTATCAACAAAGGTGTTGTTGCCGCAGACGGTACAGCTACAGAAATCGCAGATAAGCTTACAAACGAGCACAAAATGACAGTTCGTATTGAGGGTACAACACGTACAGCAGATGATAAGGACGAAATCAAGAACGCTCTCAAGGCAATTGACGGCATTAAGTATGTACGTGCAGATATGGAGCGCGAAAAGGGAATTTACGATTATGATATCGAATCCGACGACGAGGTTGATGTTCGCCGCGCTATAAATAATCTCTGCCGCAATAAAGGCTGGAATATCCTTATGTTACAGCTTTCTGACATGACACTTGAAGATATCTTCATGAAGATTACATCGGGTGATATCAGCACAGTAGCTGAAAACAGCGAAAGCAAAGCGTCTCTTTCAGATTTTGAGATGAGCTTTGACAATGGCAAGGCAGACGGTGAAAAGGAAGAAACCGAGGAAAAGCTCGAAGCTAATGAAAAAAAGGAAGAAGCTTCCGAAAATAAAAAATCAAAAAAATCCAAAAAAGGAGGGGATAAGTAATGGGTGCAATTTACAGACGTGAAATGAACGCATTCTTTACCTCAGGAATCGCTTATGTATTTCTTGCAGGATTTGCGCTTTTCTCAGGACTTTTCTTCTCATTCGGAGTAATTGGTTCAGGTGTATCCGATATGTCTCCGATGTTCAGTTCAATGTTTATCATCGTGGTATTTCTTATTCCGATCCTCACAATGAGATTGCTCAGCGAGGAAAAGAAAAACCGCACAGATCAGGGACTTCTTACAGCTCCCATAAGTCTTTCTTCAATCATTCTTGGCAAATATTTTGCAGCGCTTACACTTTTCATCATTGCTGAAAGTATAGTGTTTATTTATTCCATAATCATCGCTCTCTGCGGACAGGTTATATGGTCAACACTTCTTGGAAATTATTTTGCAATGCTTTTCTTAGGCGCGGCATTTATAGCTATCGGACTTTTCATTTCATCACTTACAGAAAACCAGATGGCTTCCGCAGTAATCGGTATGTTTGTACTTTTTGTACTCTACCTTATGGATTCCCTTGCAGCGAATATTCCTGTTGAATTTATTCAGAAAGCAATCCTTTCTGCTTCATTCTACACAAGATATCTTGAATTTACCCGTGGAGTATTTGACCTCTCCAGCGTGGTATACTTCATCAGCATAGCAGTCCTCTTCAACTTCTTCTCTGTAAGAGTTCTTGACAAGAGACGCTGGGGCTGATGCAGAAAGGAGGAAATACACCATGAGTAAAGAAAAAGAAATAAAAGAAACTGCGGTTGAGGCTGTGGAAGAAGCTAAACCGAAAAAGAATCTCAAAAAGCTTAAATTCGGTTCAATGTCAGCAGTTACAATAATTCTTGTTATTGCTGTAGTAATTGCGGCAAATATCGTATGCGGACTTCTCACAGACCGCTACCCCATGAAGCTTGACCTCACTTCCGATAATCGTCACGAAATTTCAGAGGAATCAATTACAGCCCTTGAAGCTATCGACAAAGATGTTGAAATCATTGTCACCACAAATAAGGAATATTTCGATTCTCTTGCTGTAAATTACGAGAATATGTTCTATCAGTATTATGGTGCAATTGTTGAATGTCCTTACGATATTATCCCTGAAATCCTCGACAGATATTCTGTATATGCAGAGGCAGGAAAGGGAAATATTGATGTTAGATATGTCAATATCAACAAGAATCCCGACGTTGTTACAGAAATCAACAAGTACTACAACGGCGAAATCACAGAGGGCGGAATCATTGTCAAGTGCGGCGAAAGAGTTAAATTCATCTCTCCCGACGAAGTTGTATCAATGATTGCTCCCGCACAGAACAGCACACAGACAAATATCACCATGACATTCGCAGGTGAAAGTGTTCTCACATCAGCAATCAAGGCTGTAACAGACGCTAACCCTGTAAAAGCTGCTATTATTTCAAGCATGAACGGCAGCGGTATATTCGACCAGGTTCATTCATCTCTTGCAGGTTCACTGATGAATTTCATGTCCAAGAACGGCTATGATTGTGTTGAAGTTGATATCGGCACAGACGCACTCAGCCCTGAGGATTACGACGTTGTAGTCGTTGCGGCTCCCTCCGTTGACTTTACAGCGGATATCATCACAAAGCTTGGAGATTTCCTCTACAATGATGGAAAGTACGAAAAGGATATGATTTATATCCCCAACTTCTACGCTACACAGTTGCCAAATATCTCCGAATTCCTTGCTGACTGGAAAATTCAGATTGAGCCTTCCGTTATTATAGACGATGAGAACATGGTTCAGGCAAGTATCGGTGTTCTGGGCAGTGTATCATATGCTGCAAAGGTTGATGTTGCAGATACAGAAATCACAGGAACTCTTACAAATGCAACACTTCCTCTTATTGCACCACAGGCACGTCCTATAACAGTTCTCACAAAGAACAATGAGACTGTTGTGAAAGAGGTAGTAAAATCAGGTTCCGGTTCACGTCTTGTATCACTTGTTGACGGAAGTGAAGCTTCTGAGGGTAATGAATCTTACAATGTAATTGTAAAGGCAAGACGTGAAAAGGCAGAGGGACTTAAAAGCTTCGGAAGCAATATCCTTGTAATCGGCAGTCCATTTATGCTTGACAGCGTTATTCTTTCAGGTTCAAACACTTACAATAATGCAAACGTTATTCTCAACGTTCTCAATGATACAACAGGCAAGGAAGCAAGTGCTGTAATTCCCGAAAAGGTATTTGAGCAGTACACACTTTCACTTACACAGGGTTCAGCAAGAATTATCTTTGCAGTAGTTATTGCAGTAATTCCGCTTCTTATTGGTATTGCAGGTCTCTGCGTTCTGTTATGGAGAAAGAATAAATGAAAAAATCAGTTAAAGGTATTATCGGTCTCAGCGCGGCTCTTGTCGCACTTGGAGGCGGAGCTGCGGCTCTCCTGCTGACAGACCCCGACAGAAGCAATGAAGGTGAAACTACTGAGCCTACCGAGGCTACAGTTGAACAGCAGATAAAAATATTGATTCATGATGATAAGGTCACAGGGACAGACCCTGAAACAGGTGCTGACCTTGAGGGCGTTATCAAGACAGTTGATGTAAAAAACAAGACCGATGAGCTTCATGTAGTCCAGCAGTCTCCCCAAACCGAGGATTCAGCTGTTGTGTATACTCTTGACGGATATCAGGATATATATATGAATAACTCTGTTATCGGTACGCTTGCACACAATGCAAACGGTCTTACATCAGAAGCAATTATCGAGGAAAACTGCACCGACCTTGCAAAATTCGGACTTGCAGAGCCTGAGATAACAGTTGATATCGCATACGAAACAGGAACGGAATACCGTATGTTTATCGGCAACGAGGCTCCCACAGGGGATGTATCATATGTTATGATAGACGGAATTGATACAGTATTTACCGTGCGCAATTCTGCTCTTGCAAATTACAGCAAAACCACAATGGAGCTTGTTGAAAAAACTATTCTGAAAAATCCCGATACTACTCCAACAGTTAAAAAGCTTACTGTAAGTCGTGAGGATACAGAAAAGGACCTTGTTCTTGAATACGATATCACATCCGAAGATGATACCAACGGCGGTGGTACATCTTCTGCGCACGTTATGACTTCACCTACTTTCGCATATCTCACAATTGAGCGTGCTACAGATATTATATCAGGTATGTTCGGGCTTTCGGGCGACGACATATACGCTGTACATTGCACAGAATCTGATATAGCAGAGGCAGGACTTAAAGAGCCTTTCTGTACCGTTACAATGGAATGTGACGACGGAAGCAGTTACGTACTTCTTTTAAGCGAGCCTTTTGCTGATGACGAAGGAAAAAGCTGTTATGCTATGCTGGAGGGCGGAAATGTAATTTTCACAATTGATTCCGAAACTGCAAAATGGGTAACAGTAGAGCCTGTTGATGTTGCTTCAAGAATTTTCATTGCAACATATGTATGGGATATACCTGAGCTTTCAGTAACCTGTGGTGGTAAAGAGTACGATTTCAAAGTAACGAGAAATACTCCCGAGGATAGCGAAGATAGTCTTGGTTCAGAGGATTTCAGTACAACTCTTAACGGCGAAGCGTTCAATACAGAGCGTTTCAGACAGTTCTACAGCTTCCTTGTAAAAGCAAATGCTGAGAGCTTTGCTCTTGATGAAGAAATTCCCGCAGGTGAGCCAATGGCTGTACTGGAATATAAAGACAGCTATCGCGGAGAGACAATCAAGTACGAATTCTATGAGAAAAGCTCAATGCAGGCTCTTGTTGTAGCGGACGGTGAAAGCAAGTTCAACATTGCAAAGTCATATGTAGAAACATTGATAGAAAACGCAGAAAATTTAAAATCAGATACAGAATTTAAGATGACATGGAAATAAGCGTTGCTTTGAAAATTTCTGAGCAACAAAAATACAGGTTGCGGTAAAGCACTGACCGTTTCCGTAAAAAACGGAGGTTAAGATATGAGCGGAAAATTTTCCACATACAAGGGATATCCCCTTGTAAGATGCGGCGACCAGATATACTACGGATATATGTCTGATCCGTATGTAATCTGGATACAGATACTCAGAAAAGATGAAGTTGAGGGCGAGCAAATGGTATCAAAGGTACGTGTTGTTCTCCTTGACACAAACGAGCAGAATCCAATGAAAGCCGTAGTAAAAAATGCAGAGCGTGAATGCGGACTTTATGAGGCAATTGATATTGCTGATGTATGGCTGAAAAAGGCGCTCAATGTATAATATTATGTTCATATGAATTAATTAAAAGTCCTTGATTTGTTCAAGGACTTTTAATTATTTAAGTTGATTTGGTTTGAAGAATTGCTGTTAATAACAAGGGAAATAGGCTGATTTTGTGCATTATTCTGAAATTTAAGCATTTAAGCTTTTTTAATAAAAAATCACTTGTAATTTTATGTGAAATGCTTTATAATTAAAGTAGAGGCCGATTTATCGGCTGCAGGGATAATATATATACTTGGAGGTATGTACAATGAACAGATTTATCAGGAAGTGTGCCGCTTTGGTTTCAGCGGTATCAATGACAGCGGCAGCTATGCCCGTTACTGCTCAGGTAACAGCGGCAGATACCGTTTTTCCCTTTGTTATTGAGGGTGAGAATATGGAGGGCGCAACCCTCTGGACATCCATTTATGAAAATCAGATTCCGTGTTACAGCGGAGAGGGCTTTGCGTATCTTACAAATGACGCGCTTTCTTTCAATGTTACAGTTCCCGAGGATGCAATGTACCAGATTAATGTAAGAGGTGCTCAGATACTTAGCGAGGATGGACGTATGCAGACTGTTGCTATCAATGGCGTTGAGTATTCAAAGACGGTTCCTTATTACAAGGAGTGGACAGATATTGATTTCGGTGTTGTACGTCTCAAGGCAGGCGAAAACGAGATATCTTTCCTTAACAAGTACGGCTACATGGCTATTGACGAGGTAACAGTTACAAAAGCGGTGTTCCCTGATGTTACAATAGCTGATTCCGTTACATGCGACCCCGATGCAACTCCTGAAACAAAGTCGCTTATGAAGTATCTCCACAGCGTTTACGGAAAGCATATTATTTCAGGTCAGCAAGAGATTTACGGCGGCGGTCACAGTGTTGAGACTACTATTCGTTATGATGCATCTCAGGATAAATGTATTGACAGTGACGGTAATGAGTACGTTATCGATCGTGATAGTGAGGCTGTTGACAAGGACGGAAATAAGTTCTACTGGCACTGTTCAGACGAAAAGAGAACTTACACCTACAACGAGCAGAATCGCAATTACAAATACGATTACTACGACCAGGAATTTGATTACTGCGCAGAGCTTTCAGGCGGAAAATATCCTGCTATCAGAGGCTTTGATTTCATGAATTACAATCCTCTCTATGGCTGGGAGGACGGCACAACACAGCGTGCTATTGAGTGGGTAAAAGACCGCGGCGGAATTGCTACAGCTTGCTGGCATATAAATATTCCTACAGATTTTGCAGGCTATGAGCTGGGCGACGCTGTAGACTGGACAAAGTGCACTTACAAGAACGGCACAGATTTTGTAGTTGCTAATGCATATAAAGAGGGCACTAAGGAGAATGCATATTTTGATATGTGTATCGAGGACCTTGCAGAGCAGTTCCTGATTCTCCAGGAAAACAATGTTCCGCTTCTCTGGAGACCTTTCCACGAGGCTGAAGGTAACGGCGGTGCCGACGGTAAGGGCGCATGGTTCTGGTGGTCACAGGAGGGCGCAGAGGTATACAAGAATCTCTGGAATTACCTTTACGACCAGCTTACAAACGAGTACGGAATCCACAATCTTATCTGGGAGCAGAATCTCTATGCATGGTCAGATGAATCTGCACAGTGGTATTCAGGTGATGATAAGGTTGATATCGTAGGCTTTGACAAGTATGATACAGTATACAATCGTCATGACGGACTTACAAGCGGTCCTAACTACGATTGCAACAGCAATGTTTACTGGTCACTTTACAACTACACAAAGGGCAAGAAAATGGCGGCTGTTATGGAGAATAGCACAATTCCCAGCGTGTCAAATATCAATACAGAAAAGGCAACATGGCTTTACTTCTGTACATGGTACGATAATGGACAGGATAACTTTATTTCGGGTGATAACTACAATGATGCTTCCGCTGTAAAGGAAATGTATGAGAGTGAGCTTTGTATTACTCTCGATGAGCTTCCCGAAGATCTTTACACATCTGGCGGAGCTTCACAGCCCTCTACAAAGCCTACAGAGAAGCCAACAGAAAAGCCTACTGATAAGCCTACAGAAAATCCCGATGAAGAAGCAACGCTTATCGGCGATGCAAACTGCGACGGCAAGGTAACAATTGCAGATTCCACAGCAATTCTCCAGGCTTTAGGAAATCCTGATAAATATGGTCTTTCCGAGCAGGGAACAGCAAATGCAGATGTTGACGGTGTCGATGGCATAACAGCCGGAGATGCTCTTACAATACAAAAATACGACGCAAAGCTTATATCA
Organism: uncultured Ruminococcus sp.; assembly: GCA_937902395.1. Taxonomy (GTDB): domain Bacteria; phylum Bacillota; class Clostridia; order Oscillospirales; family Ruminococcaceae; genus Ruminococcus. Next base: position 4,228 of record CALGTV010000110.1, on the reverse strand, counting down.
AAGCTTCCCGTTGCAGCAGAATAAAGTATTAAAGGACGGTTCGCCGTCCTTTATTTTATCCATACAAGATATAACCGCCCACACTATTGCGTGGGCGGTTATTTAGAAAAGAGGTAAATTATGAAAAGTTGTGAATGTCATTAGTTAATGGGAGCGATGCGGAGGAGAAGCGATACAGCTTCTCGTCCGACTCCCTGTTTCCGTGGGTAGCGGAAACTATTATAGTAGGAGGAGAAATAACTGATTCTGTTATTTACTAAGTTAGAATACGTATGGAAGTGTATCGTATTCACCGAGAATATAGCGTACAAGCACCTTAGCATCAGATTCACTGATTATACCGTCTCTGAAACAATCGGCTGTTTTAAGCTGTTCTTCGTTGAAGTATACGGGGATATTCTGGCTTCTCTTATAGATGTAATCAACGAGAGAGAGGTAATCGTAAGTATTGACGTCTACGTCACCTGTGATATCGCCCTCAGCCTGAGGTATTATTTCGTGTCTTCTTGGAATGTACTCATTCTGGAAATGTGCATCTGTGAAGATGAAAATCTGTGTCCAGTAGTAACCATAAAAGCTGTTCTGCTCATAAGCTACACCGATACCAACGTGAGTGAGGTTTGGATTAAGAAGAGTAGCGTTATGCTTTTTGGATTCTTTTAATCCCTGCATTGCCATATCGGGATTAGGATAGCCGGCAGCAATGTTTTCAGCAGCAGCAGCGTAAGGAATGAGGTTTGTATCGATGATTGTTTCAAATCCTGAACCGTCTGGTCTTGTGTGGCTGAACTGCTGGATACATTCTCTTGAGCGAACTCTTGCAACGTCGTTGATATAAGGAACAACGTAAACGGGGTGGAGGCCATTTTCAAGGCGGTATTCATTAATGAGAAATGCCATTTCAATAGCCATGTCGTTCAATTGATTGTCTGGGATGTTTTCGGCGTGTGAAGTTTGTGTTGGAAAGGCAGAAATTGTAAAAACCATAACCAACGCGGTCATAAAACCGATAAATCTTGAAAGAGAATTTTTAATGCGACTTAACATAAAGGACACCTCCGAAATAATTTTGTATACATTTTGTTTAACTCTGAGTTGTATCAGATTTCTTAACCTGATTATATTCTACCACATATTTTCAGAAAAATAAAGGGTTTTTTAGTGTTTTCGTCACTTTGCACAAGGCTTTTCTACTTTTTGCACAAGAAAAACCTATACAAATAGTAATATACAGATAGGAATAACACAGGTGTAATCAGATTATTATCTTACGTTTTGCTATTGATTTTTTATATACCGGTATAACCGAATATTAACAATTTAGATATTGACAAAATAGCGGATTTATGGTAAGATTTTTTTATATGAGCGCAAATTGCGCACTTTCGTGCTTTAAATCGATTGTATATAAAAAGTGAGATATTAATGATTCAAACACCTATCGGATGCAATGAGGATTCCGTCTGATAGGGGAAAGGAGTGGCTATATGAATAATATGAATCCCGAGTTTAAAATAAGAGAGGTAGCCGAACGAATTAGACTGACTCGTGAGTCTGTTGGCTTTACTCCCGAGGAAATGGCTGAGAAATGCGGCGTTTCCGCTTACGAGTACCTTGCGTATGAGGGTGGAGCAAAGGATTTCAGCTTTACTTTTATATATAAATTCGCAAATGCCTGCGGTGTTGAAATCACCGAGCTTATGGAGGGTGAATCTCCCCGTATAAACAGCTTTGATATAACAAGAGCAGGACAAGGACATCCCATTGCAAGAAGAACAGGTCTGAGCTATATGCGCCTTGCTCCTAATTTTAAGAATAAGATAGGCGAGCCTTTCCTTGTTACAATTCCTTATGTAGACGAAAAATACAGAGTGCCACACCCTCATACCCACGAGGGACAGGAAATGGATATCGTTATCAGCGGACAGCTTAAAGTACAGGTAGGCGATAATGTTGAAATTCTCAATGAGGGCGATTCTATTTATTATGACAGCTCCGAGCCCCACGATGAGTGGGCAGTAGGCGGTCAGGAATGTAAATTCTATGCTGTAGTATTCGGTGCAAATGCTCCCCAGAGAGCAATTCAGCACCTTGAACCTGTTATTCTCCCAGGCGTTACAAATTTTGACCTTGCAAAGATTGATAATCCTGTTGCGGATAAGTTTGTAGAGGTTGAAACAGATGAAAACGGTGCAATGAAAAATATCAGTTTCAAGAATACTGAAACATTTAACTTTGCATTTGATGTTGTGGACGCTCTTGCAGAGAAGAATCCTGACAAAACAGCTCTTATATATGTTGCGGAGGATTTAAGCGACAAACGCTTTACATTTGCTGATATGAAGAAATATTCCAACATGACAGCAAATTATTTCCGTTCATTAGGAATCAGAAAGGGCGACAAGGTTATGCTTGTCCTCAAGCGTCATTATCAATTCTGGTTCTCTATTCTTGCTCTTCATAAAATAGGTGCGATTGTAATTCCTGCTACACATCAGCTTGTAAAGCATGATTTTGAATATCGCTTTGAGGCGGCTGAGGTTAAGGCTATTGTATGTACAGCTGACGACGGAGTTACAGAGCAGATAGAGCTTGCAGAGGACGAAATCGGAGCAAATCTCATTAAGATGATTGTCAACGGCGAGCGTGACGGCTGGTTCAATTTCAATGAGGGTATAAAGGGATGCAGCGATGTGTTCAATCGTCCTACAGACCCAAGAGAGCTTTCCTGCGGTACAGAGCCTAACCTTATGTATTTTACATCGGGAACTACAGGTTATCCGAAAATCGCTACACACAGCCATTTGTATGGTCTTGGTCACTTTGTTACAGCGCGTTACTGGCATAACGTTGACCCCAACGGAATTCATTTTACGATTTCCGACACAGGCTGGGGAAAGGCTATGTGGGGAAAACTCTATGGACAGTGGCTCAGCGAAACATGTATCTTTGTATATGACTTTGACCGTTTTGATGCGGCAAAGATACTCCCTATGTTCAAAAAATATAATATTACAACATTTTGCGCCCCTCCGACAATGTTCCGTTTCTTCATCAAGGAGGATTTAGGCAAATACGACCTTAGCAGTATAAAGTATGCGACTGTTGCAGGCGAGGCACTTAACCCCGAAGTGTATAACCAGTTCCTGAAGCATACAGGCGTTAAGCTTATGGAGGGCTTCGGACAGACTGAAACAACCCTTGTTATCGGAAACTTTGTAGGCATGACAGCACGTCCCGGCTCAATGGGTAAGCCGAATGTGCAGTATGACGTTGATATTGTTGACGAGGACGGAAACCCTGTAAAGCCTGGTGAAACCGGCGAAATTGTAGTTCGTGTTGACAAAAACGTACCTCCCGGACTTTTCTGTGGCTATTATCACGCTGAGGATAAGACAAAGGAAGTATGGCACGACGGTCTTTATCATACAGGCGATACAGCTTGGAAAGATGAGGACGGTTATTTCTGGTATGTTGGACGTGTTGACGATGTTATCAAGTCGTCAGGCTATCGTATCGGACCATTTGAAATCGAAAGCGTTATTATGGAACTTCCATATGTTCTTGAATGTGGCGTAAGTGCCGCACCCGACCCTGTAAGAGGTCAGGTTGTAAAGGCTTCTATCGTGCTTACCAAGGGAACGGTAGGCACAGATGAACTGAAAAAGGAAATCCAGACATATGTCAAGGAGCATACAGCGCCTTATAAGTATCCTCGAATAGTTGAGTTTCTCGATGAACTTCCAAAGACTATCAGCGGAAAAATCAGACGTGTGGCTCTCAGAGGGGAAAATAAGAAGTAATGCGTAATGCATAATTAAATTAAGAATTAAGAATTGTGGACGGTGGAATTTCATTTCTGCCGTCCTTTTTTTATCTTGGTAGAGTGGTATTATCTGGCAGCTAATGGCAAACGGCAAAAAGCTAAAGGCTCTATTTTAAAAGTTAAATATAAAAAATATTTCGGATTTTTTGAAAAATTTTGCCATCAACATTCGATTTCTGCCGAAATACAGCCGAAAATCGACTTAAAAAATTTTTTCAAAAAAATTTGAAAAAACCCTTGACAAACGTGAAAAAGTATGATATAATTAATATCGTCGTCAGGGAGGAAACACAAAAGACAAAACGAACTGAGGATAAACAAAATAAATGGTCAAAGCTTATGGGGGTTTAGCTCAGCTGGGAGAGCATCTGCCTTACAAGCAGAGGGTCACAGGTTCGAGCC
>CALGTV010000109.1 GCA_937902395.1 uncultured Ruminococcus sp. | reverse complement strand
CTGTCTCTGGACTCTGCTAAAGGGCTTCGCCCTTTAGAATCCCATTTTATTTATAATTTATCAACAAGCAGAGAGGGCGGATAAAACATCCGCCCTCTCTGCTATTAATAGTTCTTATTCAATCCCAGCCTGCTGTTTTGCAGCTGTGAGAGTATTCTTCATAAGCATTGCAATTGTCATAGGACCTACGCCGCCGGGAACAGGTGTTATGTAACCAGCAACCTTTTCAGCGGATTCAAAATCAACATCGCCGCAGAGCTTGCCGTTTTCATCTCTGTCCATACCAACATCGATTACAACAGCGCCCTCCTTAATCATATCACCTGTAACAAATTTAGCCTTGCCGATAGCTACAACGAGAATATCAGCGGCTCTGCACTCCTCTTTCAGATTCTGAGTTCTGGAGTGGCAGATTGTAACAGTACCGTTCTTCTGTAAGAGAAGCATTGCCTGAGGCTTGCCAACGATGTTAGAACGTCCCACAACTACGCACTTTTTACCTGAGATATCCACACCTGTGCTCTCAATAAGACGCATAACGCCAGCAGGAGTACAAGGCAGGAATGAGTATTCGCCAATCATGATTTTACCTACATTTTCGGGGTGGAAAGCGTCAACGTCCTTAGCAGGAGAAATTGCATTGATAACAGCTTTTTCGTCTATATGCTTTGGCAGAGGAAGCTGAACAAGTATACCATTTACTCTATCGTCGCGGTTGAGAACGTTTACGAGGTCAAGAAGCTGTTCCTGAGTTGTATTTTCGTCGAGAGCATACTCAAATGACTGAAAACCTACAGCCTCACAAGCTTTTTTCTTGTTGTTTACATAAACTCTTGAAGCGGAATCGTTGCCAACGATGACAACTGCAAGACCTACTTTAAGTCCGTTTTCGTCTCTGAGCTTTGCTGCTTCGTCTGCAACCTCCTGCTTAACTGCGGCTGATACAGCCTTTCCATCGATAATCTGTGCCATTTTAATTAATCCTCCTTGGTATTTTCTTCCGAATCTTCGTCGGAATCATTATCATCATCTGAATCATCAGATATATCATCATCGTTGTCGTCCTCGTCGGATATTTCCATTTCGTCATCATCTTCGTCATCGAGGATTCCTATTTCATCATCATCATCGTCGTCCAGTGCGCCTGCACCTTTCATATTCATGCTCTTTCTTCTGGATTCCTCAATAAGCATACGGGATTCCTCTGTTGAAGCGTAGAGAACATAGCTTTCAGGGTCACGTTTAACTCTGAAATGCATTATCACAAGAAGAATTATGGCTATGATTGCAATTACAATTGAAATTGCCTGTGATATACGAATACTTCCAATCATAAGGCTGTCTGTGCGGAGCCCCTCCACTACAGCACGTTCGATGCCGTACCATGCCATATACATCAGCAGAATCTGACCGTCGTATTTTCTTCTCTTTGACCAGAATGAAAGGAGAGCAAAGCCAAGAAGACACCATACAGATTCATAGAGGAAACAGGGGTGAACAGGAGCGTCCCAGACCATTTCAAGTCCGTTTTCGTACATTGAGCCGCCAATCTGCATTTCGCTGTTGATAACCTGCTGAATTCTTCCGCCTGTCATTCCGAGGAAAAAATCAGTATTTGTTCCGAATGCCTCCTGATTTACAAAGTTGCCCCAGCGTCCGATTCCCTGACCGATAAGAAGTCCGAGAACAGTAACATCAAGCATAGGAAGCATTTTAATTTTCTTGATTTTGCATATCAGCAATCCTACTATAAGCGCGCCGATAATGCCGCCATAGATTGCAAGTCCGCCGTTTCGCGTATTAATTACGGCTAAAAAGGTATCTTTAAATGTATCCCCTTTATAGTCCGCCCAGTTTGGGATGACATAGTAAAGTCTTGCACCGATAACACCGCCGATAATGCCGCCGAGAATAGCATCAATTGCGCGGTCAGGATCAATTCCGAAACGTTTCATTTTCGGGAAACAGTACAAAACAGCAAGGGTAAGTCCCAGTGCTATGAGGATTCCGTACCATTGAATTGCAATTCCACCAATAGTAAAGGCTGTAGGGTTAATATTGAACTCCCAACCAAGCTTTGGAAACTGAATCTGATTGTATTCAGTTATCATTTGTGTTAAAGTCAATTTTCATCGTCCTTTCATATTTTTTCAATTACAGATAGTACGATTCTTTCTGGAATCAGCTCATTCTTAATAAAGTTAAGAGCATCAGCAGCAGTCAGTTCTGAAACTATATCAACAATATCGAAAGGCTTGCAACCCGCCATGTGAGAATTTATCATAACACTTGCAAAGGAAGTAACATTGCAAAGCTGGCGGACAAGGTCTCCATAGGTTGCCTTTTTGATTCTATTGAATGTCCTTTCGTCGATTCCCTCCTCGGAAATGCGCTTTATTTCAGCAATTACAGCATCTCTTACAGCATCTGGATTTTCCGATTCGCCGCTTAAAATCACGGAGAAGAAACCGTCACCTGAAAAGACTTCGCCGCCGAATGTGGCATTGATAATACCTTCGGAAAGGAGACGATTGTACATATCCGATGAAGCGTCAGTGAGATAGGAAACAGCAAGAGAAGCTGTCATTTCCTTTTTTAAATAATTTTCCTTGCAAGGAGCACACTTACAGCCAAGATTAAAAATTGAAGCTCCAACAGACTGTTTTTCGCGGATTTCAGCCTGAACAATATCAGCAGGTTCGTCGGGGAAAACGGTTTCAAGTCCCTTATCCTCGCAGGGTCGGAGCATTTCATCACATATTGCAAGAACCTCGTCAGCCTTTATATTTCCTGCAATGGAAAGTGCCATATTATTGAGATTATAAAAAGTATCATAGCATTTATAGAGCAAATCAGCGTCAATCTGAGCAATACTTTCCTCAGTGCCTGCAATATCAATCTGTACAGGGTGGTTGTGGTACATACCTCTGAGCATATTGAAAAGCACTCGCCATTCGGGATTATCGTTTGTCATACGGATTTCCTGCCCGATAATTCCCTGTTCCTTATCCACATTTTCCTTGGTGAAATAGGGCTTCTGCACGAAATCAAGAAGTGTACGAAGATTTTCTGTGTAATCCTTTGTACAGGAAAAAAGATAGCAAGTCTTGTCAAAGGAGGTATACGCATTGCACTGAGCTCCTGTTTTAGCAAAAAGCTCAAATACTCCGCAGTCCTCATTTTCGAACAGCTTATGCTCAAGGAAATGTGCGATTCCGTTTGGAACAGTGGTATATTCTGTATCTGCGGCAAGCTTGAATGTGGTATTTATAGAACCATATTTTGTGCCGAAAAGGGCGTAAACGGTGCTAAATCCAGGCATTTCGCGGATATATATATCAAGTCCGCTTTTGTGTTTTACGTGAATACAGCTGTCGCCTGTGCGTTTGCTTGTTATGATTTCTTTTTTACTCATTTATTCAGCCTCCTTATTGAGCATATGATAGGTGCTGTCAAGCTTTATATTCTTAGCTGCTTCAATTATACGTTCCTTTGTAACGGCAAAAAGTTTTTCCAGATGCTCAGCAGGAGATATATACTTATTTCGGCACAGACAGTCAAGATACCACGAGATATACGAACCGGGAGTATCTCCGAAAGCTGTATAGGAATTTTCAAGAGCAAGGAATGCACTCTGCAATTCTTCATCTGAAATATTTCCATTGCATATTTCTTCAAGCTGAGCCATAATTTCAGCCGTAGCCTTTTCGATATTGGCTTTTTCAACGCCGCAGTCAACTATAATTGTATTTTTGAATTCGCTCATACGGCAGGCGCAGTAGTAACAAAGACTGAGTTTTTCACGGACGTTCATAAACAGCTTTGAAACCGGAGTTCCGCCCCATATAACACACATAAGATGTACTGCATCGATATCATCGGTATCATACTTGAAGCTGAGAGCTATTTTTGCCTGCCTTACGTCAAATTCTTCTGTAACAAGAACAGGAGCACTTTTCAGCGGACTTGGAGCATAGAAAGCGTGTTTGGTGGAATTTCTACTGATTGAAGCAAATTTCTCCTTGAATATTTCCGAAATTTCAGGATATTCTTCGGGTGATACAAAGCTTATTTCAACCTGAGCTGTTTCTAAAAGCTTTTTATATGCATTATATGCTGATTTTGCTGTTACAGCCTCAGCAGTTTCCTTTGAGCCGTATCCTGCAATTGCCGCAGGTTCACCCTTATAGGCTGTTTCACGGGCTTTGGTAATAGTGTAATCACGCTTGTCGTTGAATTTTGCATCAATAGAATCAAGAATTTCTTTTTTGCTCAATCTGAAAATATCTTCGTTAAATCCGTTATCATCGGCAAGAGGACTGAAAAGACAGTCAGTGACAATATTCAGCATTTCTGCGGTTATATTTTCACCCTCAATAGCAAAACGATTTGAAATCCATGAAGAAGAAAGGGACAACGTCTGGAGGTCTCCTCTCTGAGCTACGGAAGAACCAAGCGATGCACCATAAAGCTCTGAAAGCTTTTCATTCATGGCTGCGATTGTAGAAAAACGAGAGTTTACATCAGAAAGAATATTGCATGCAATGGCGCATTCCGATGCGGTTTCTGCACTCATAGGCACAATCATGGTTATGCGTATTGAGCAGGTATTGAATTTTTCATCAACAATAGCAGTATAACCGATATTATCGCCGAGACTGATTCTTTTATAATTCATTATATAAAACGCACTCCTTTTTTCGAAAATGTGAATTAACATAACTATTCACTTTATATTATACCATAGATTTTATGAAATTACCATATATTTTCTATATTTTTAAATATGTTAATCTTGAATTTTGCTGACCTTTAGCTTTCAGCAAATTAACAATAAAATAGGGCGGAAAAATCCGCCCCTACTACGCTGTAACATCTTAAACTTTACTTTTTCTATTTTTTTCTAATTATAATAAATACAAAAGGGTAATTTATCACCAGAGAGGACAACCTACGGGGCAAAAGGGAGGGAAAAACAAAACTGGTACAAAAGTCGGGCGGACAGCGTCCGCAGGCAATTTGTTCTATACAAATTTTTCATCAGAATAAAAATTATAGTGCTAATGTGCATTTTCCAAAGCCCAAAATGTCAACGGCGACACGCCGCCTCCCTTTTTCCCCTACGTTTTTCCTCTCTGGGCTCTCCTTTCCCTTTCCCCTTTTTCCCTCCCTTTGCCGACTTTTGACGAGAGGGAATGATAACAAGAAAAGGCAAGTCTTTTTATACGTATCAGATAGTCTTTTCAAATGTTTTTATTTAACTTCTCTATCATATACATTTATAGAAAAATTTTTCAAACATAAAGTTTTAGATGTTACAGCGTACTACATTAGACATATTTACTTATCACCGTCTGCAACGACAAAGGTAATTTCGCAGGAAACAGCCTTTTCGCCGTCTACGGAAGCAAGAGCCTTACCTGTGCCGATTGGTCCTCTCTGGCGGATAATCTCAACTTCAAGGTCAAGAATATCTCCGGGAACAACCTGTCTGCGGAACTTAGCCTTGTCAATGCCGCCGAAAAGTCCGATTTTGCCCTTGAATTCAGGCTTTGAAAGCATACATACAGCACCTGCCTGAGCAAGCATTTCAACCATAAGCACACCGGGAGTTACGGGATAATTCGGGAAGTGTCCCTTGAACCAGAAATCGTCCTCTTTGATGTACTTTCTTGCCTTAACCTTAACGCCAACTTCCATTTCAACGATTTCGTCAATAAGGAGAAACGGGTCGCGGTGGGGGATAATTTCCATTATCTGCTCTTTATTCATTAAAATATCTGACATTTTGTTTCCCCTTACTTGATAATCATAATAGGCTGGTCGAACTCAACAGCCTGACCGTCGGTTACGAGAATACGCTCAACAACGCCGTTAAATTCGGACTGTACCTCATTCATCAGCTTCATTGACTCGATAATCATGATAATATCGCCCTTTTTCACTGTATCGCCAACCTTTACAAAAGGCGGCTTATCGGGAGATGGTGCCTGATAGAATGTGCCTACAATGGGGGATTTTACCACATTTCCCTCAGGGAGAGCCTCAGCCTTCGGAGCTTCCGCTGTCTGTACGGGAGCAGATGCAGGAGCAGCCACAGGCATACCCATAGGCATTACAGGGGCAGGGGGAGGACATTTCTTGCCCTTTATAGTTATATTGCAGTCGTCGTTGGAAATTGTGATTTCCGAAAGCTCGTTGTCCTTAACAATCTTTGCAAGCTTTTCAATTGTTCCAAGCTCAACTGTATCAAGAATCTTACACATAGGCTTACTCCTTATTCTTTAACTTTTTTGAAGCAGAGTGTTCCGTTATGACCGCCGAATCCAAGGGAATTGGAAAGTGCGGCATTAATCTCCTGCTTAATATTGCCGTTTACGCAGTAATCAAGGTCACATTCCTCATCGGGAACCTGATAACCTACAGTTGCGTGAATAATTCCCTCGTCAATGGACTTTGCCACAACGATAGCTTCAATAGCGCCTGCCGCGCCAAGAAGATGACCTGTCATTGACTTTGTGGAATTTATCTTTACATTCTTTGCCTCGTCACCGAAAGCAAGCTTTATAGCGGCTGTTTCATACTTGTCATTAAGACCTGTAGAAGTGCCGTGAGCGTTGATATAGTCGATATCAGCAGGGGTAAGTCCGGCCTCCTGCATAGCAAGTGTCATACCCATACCTGCGGCTTCTCCTGTAGGCATAGGGGAAGTCATATGGTAGCCGTCGTCAGTTGCGCCATAGCCTGCGATTTCAGCGTATATCTTAGCGCCTCTTGCCTTGGCATGCTCGTATTCTTCAAGTACGAGAACACCGCTTCCCTCGCTGAGTACAAAGCCGTGACGCTCCTTATCAAAGGGAATTGACGCTCTTTCGAGATTATCTGCCTTTGTGAGAGCCTTCATATTTGCAAAGCCTGCATAAGTAAACTCAACATTTGTACTTTCTGTACCGCCTGCAAGACAAACATCGAGATAGCCGTCTTTAATCTTGCGGAAAGCCTCGCCGATAGCGTGAGTAGCAGTTGCACAAGCTGAGGAGATATCGAAATTAGCGCCTCTGAAGCCTGTTTTCATGGCAATTGTACCCGAAGCCATATTGCTTATCATCATAGGGATATAGAAAGCGGAAACGCGACCGGGACCTTTTTCCAGATATTTTGAATACTCGGAAAGGGTGAGGTCAATACCGCCGATACCTGAACCCACAAGAACGCCCGCTCTGTAGCAGTCGATATCAGAGAAATCAGTACCTGCGTCAACCATAGCTTCGTGAGCCGCAACAACAGCGTATTTTGTGAATGTATCCATACGCTTTGCCTCTTTTTTATCGAAGCAGCCCTTTACATCGTAGTAAGCTGTTTCATCGAAATCACGGACAATACCTGCAATTTTAACGCCTGTTTTTTCCGTATCGAAAGCGTCGATATAGGAAAAGCCGATTTTGTTTGCCTTAATTCCCTCCCAGAATTTCTCAACACCTGTGCCGAGGGGAGTAATTGCGCCCATACCTGTGATAACAACTCGTCTGCTCATATATTTTATCATTTTCCTTTCTGCAATTCTTATATTTTATATTTCTGCCGGGCGTCGCTAAAAACCGCCGTGAGGTCGGTTTTTAGAGATGCCTTAATTTACATTGAAAGTCCGCCTGAAATCTCAATTACCTGTCCTGTTATGTATGAAGCGTCCTCAGATGCAAGGAATGACACAACAGAAGCAACTTCCTCAGGCTCACCGTATCTGCCGAGAGCGATTGCACCAAGCATTTTTGCTTTAAGCTCATCGGAAAGAACGTCCGTCATAGGTGTACGGATAAGTCCCGGAGCAACGGCATTACAAGTGATATTGCGTGAACCGAACTCCTTTGCTACGGTTTTAGTCATACCGATTATAGCCGCCTTTGATGCGGAATAATTCACCTGTCCTGCATTGCCGTAAAGACCTGCAACAGAGGTGATATTTATAATTCTGCCGTGACGCTGTTTCATCATTACAGCGCAGGTATGCTTTAACATATTGTAGACGCTTTTCTGATTTACAGCAATTACAGCGTCGTAATCTTCTTCTTTCATACGTGCAAGGAGTGTATCCTTTGTGATGCCTGCGTTATTTACGAGAACATCAATTGTGCCGAATTCAGCCTTTGTCTGCTTCACCATAGCTTCGCACTGGTCGAACTGTGAAACATCGGCGGCAATACATATTGCCTTAACGCCGAATGCCTCACATTCAGCCGCAACAGCAAGAGCCTTTTCCTTACTGCTTTCCTTTGGTGAATGATTTATAACGACATCAAAGCCGTCTTTAGCAAGTCTTTTTGCAATACAAGCGCCTATTCCCTGTGATGCGCCTGTTATAATTGCTGTAGCCATATTTTACCTCCATTTTAAATGCTTTGCTTTGCAAAGCAAGCTGTTAGCCTTTAAATCTGGCAATTGTTTTAATTTTCACAATCAATTTCAAATACAAGGTCATAGCTGGAATTCGTAGAAGGTATCTGAGCAACAAATTTCCAACCCTGTTCAGCCATATCTCTTATTATGTCCCTATGACCTTTTTTGCCATATTTTTCACTTGAACGATAATTCAACCCGAGAGTGTATGTCATTCTTATAAACTTATATTTTTTCATAATAATCTCTATCCTTATATCAATTTAACGGAGCGATATGAGCATCGCCCCATACAAATAATTACGAATTTATTCACAATTCGTAATTCATAATTCTTAATTCTTAATTAATCTCTCAGCCTGTTCCATTATTTCCTTAACGATAGCTTCACAAGGTTTGATATCATTAATCATACCTGCAATAGCACCGCAGAGGAAAGAGCCTTCTTCAAGATTACCGTCCTGAACTGCTTTACGGAGAGAACCGAGAGTAACTTCCTCGAACTGTTCGGGAGTGAGTGAGCCGTCCTTTTCACCGTTTGCAAGCATTTTTGCAAACTTTGTCTTGATGTTTCTGCAAGGATGTCCTGTATAACGTCCTGTTACAACGCTGTCGGTATCCTTAGCCTTAACAACAAGCTCCTTGAAAGTGGGGTGAATCTGACATTCCTCAGATGCAAGGAAACGTGTACCAATCTGTACGCCCTCTGCGCCAAGCATAAATGATGCCGCAACGCCTCTGCCGTCAGCAATACCGCCTGCGGCAATTACGGGGATTTCAAGAGCGTCCACAACCTGCGGAACAAGGCACATAGTTGTATTTTCGCCGATGTGACCGCCTGATTCAGTACCCTCTGCAACTACAGCGTCAGCACCTGCACGCTCCATGCGCTTTGCAAGGGCAACCGAGGGGATAACAGGAATAACCTTGATTCCAGCCTCTTTCCATGCAGGGATAAATTTTCCCGGATTTCCTGCGCCTGTTGTTACAACAGCAACTTTTTCATCAATACAGAGCTGAGCAAGGTCCTCAGCGTTGGGGCTCATGAGCATGATATTAACACCGAAAGGCTTATCTGTTTTCTCCTTGCAGAGACGAATCTGCTCACGAAGATAATCAATAGGAGCTGAACCTCCTGCAATAAGACCGATACCGCCTGCATTTGATACAGCGGCGGCAAGAGTATGTTCTGCAACCCAAGCCATACCGCCCTGAATAATGGGGTACTGACAGCCTAATAATTCTGTAATTCTTGTTTTCATAATTTGTCCTCCTTTTTACTTTTTCTAAAAAAAGTTTTTGTTTTCTGTAAAATACTTCCGTGTTTTAAATTTAAATTTTTCCCGAAATTTCGGGAAAAATTAACCATTCTTATTCCATTAGCAATTACAAAAATGTTTTTTTCGGAATAATATTTTAGTACACAAATACATCTCTTGAAGGAGAATTTAGTATCTGTGTTGTAAAATACTTTTCAACATTTATCTGTTTATGTGGGATGAAATTTTTCTTGTATAGGCGGATATTATCCGCCTGACATAGATTAATATTCTAAAATAACACTGCCATAGGAAAGACCTGCACCGAATCCAACAAGAGCAAGTTTCTGTCCTTTTTTCACAATGCCCTTTTCAATAGCTTCATCAAGAGCAAGGGGAATTGATGCGCTTGATGTATTCCCATGGTGGTCGAGAGTTACAATGAATTTATCCATTGGCGCTCCCAGATTTTTTGCAGCAGTTTCAATAATTCTCACATTTGCCTGATGAGGTACAAACCAGTCGATTTCCTCGCTTGTAATGCCGATTTTCTCAGCGGCGGCATTGAAAGCTGTTGGAAGTGCTTTTACAGCGAATTTATATACTTCTCTGCCGTCCTGATAGAGACTGTGGACAGCCTGCTTTTCAAATCCGTCCTCAAAATCTGATTCAGTTTTAACAATCGAAGCAGGCTGACAATTTCTTGCATAGAGCTTTCTTGCTCCGCTTCCGTCGGAGTTGAGGAAAGAAGAATAAAGCTTATCGCTTTTTTCAATAACAGCCGCAGCAGCACCGTCTCCGAAAAGTATGCATGAGCCTCTGTCCTCGAAATCACAGATACGTGAAATAGCCTCTGTTGAGATTACAATAGCATATTTTATGCTGTCGTCAGTTTCAAGGAATCTTCTTGCTGTATCAAGGGAGAATACAAATCCTGAGCAAGCGGCGTTAAGGTCAAAAGCGGCGGCATTTTCAATTCCCAGCTCATACTGGAGCAGACTTGCAATGCTTGGTGTTACAAAATCACTTGTAACAGTGCTTACGATAACAAGTCCGATATCCTTAGGAGAGATTCCTGCTTTTTCGATAGCTTTTTCAGCGGCTTTTTTGCCCATATACCATACAGGCTCCCAGCCAGCCATATGACGCTGAGTTATACCTGTACGTGTGCGAATCCATTCATCATTTGTATCGAGGAACTCCGCAAAGTCGTCGTTTGTCATGATTTTTTCGGGAAGATAGCTTCCCATAGCCAATAAGTTGATTCCCATTCCTTTTCTCCTTTATCATTCAACACAATTCACAAATGAAATTTTTCTGAAAAGTGTTGTAATATTTTCAAATTTATGTTATAGTTATAGTATACTGAAATCAAACGGCATTTAATAGTAAAATCCTGATTGACAGCATACATATATATTTATATTGTAAATCATTTCCGAGCTTTTTGCAAGAAGTTTTTTCCCTTTTACAGTGGGTAAAATGAAAATTCGTCACTTTCCACAGGATTTATTAGAATAATTCGGTAAAATCGTCGTTTTGATTGTCATTTTGTACAGAAAGGAACAATAAAATTTATGACTATTTCACTGTTTGTAGGACAAGGAGCACAGGCTCAAGGCATGGGCAAGGATATTGCAGAGGCATTTCCAAAAACTGCGGAATTATACGACACTGCGTCGGATATTCTCGGCAAGGATATGAAAAAGCTTTGCTTTGAAAGTCCCATTGAGGAGCTTTCAAAGACTATCAACGCTCAGCCTGCAATTATGCTCACATCTCTTGTTTGTCTCAATGCGGCAATAGAAAAGGGCTATAAATTCGACGGTGTGGCAGGTCATTCTCTCGGCGAATATGCCGCACTTGTAAGCTCAGGCATGGTATCAGCCGAGGACGGATTCAGGCTTATAAAGGCGCGTGCAGAGGCTATGGAAGCGGCAACAGCAGAGCAAAAAGGTGCAATGGCGGCTGTTATGAAGCTTGCTCCCGAGAAAATCGAGGAAATCTGCGCTAACGCTTCAAATTATGTCACAGCAGTAAATTACAACTCCCCACAGCAGACGGTAATTGCAGGAACACCCGAGGGAATTGCCGAAGTAAGCGAAATATTTGCAGAATTAAAGGCAAGAGTTGTACCTCTTAATGTTGCAGGTGCATTCCATTCTAAGCTGATGCAGTCCGCCGCTGATAAATTCTATGAAACAGCAAAGGCAATCACATTCAACGCTCCGCAGGTGAAGTATTACTCCAACGTAACCGGCGGCGAGCTGACAGATTTCAGCGATATGGCGGCAATTCTTGCAAAGCATATCGTTTCGCCTGTACGCTTTACATCTGAGCTTGCGGCAATGCAGGAAGCAGGAGCAGATACATTTGTTGAATTTGGTCCGGGAAAAACACTTACAGGACTTGTTAAAAAGACGCTCAAGGGTGTAAATGCTCTTAATATAGAAAATCTTGCAGGACTTGAGGGAGCTGAAATTTATGGATAAATACGGTCTTATAGGTCATCCTCTGGGACATTCCATGTCACCGCTTATACACAATAAGCTTTTTGCTTTAAGCGGAATCGAGGACTACAGCTACGAGCTGATTGACATTGCACCCGAAAAGCTTGCAGAGAGCGAGGATATGCTCCGTGAGCTGAAAGGCTTCAATATAACTATTCCGCACAAAACAGCAATTATTCCCATGACTGACAAGCTTGGCGAAAGTGCGGAGCGATACAATTCCGTGAACTGCGTATCCAACGACAACGGAGTTATGACGGGATATAATACAGACTGCGACGGATTTCTCCGTTCCGCAGAACTGCTTCCCCTCAGCGGAAAAGTACTCCTTGTAGGCTGCGGCGGTGTAGGCAGAATGATTGCCATTGAAGCGGCGCTTCACGGTGCAGAGCTGACAATCGCCGTTCTCCCCGACGCTGTAAAAACGGCACAGCTTGTAATGGCAGAGATACTTTCAAAGTGCGGCGGTGCTTCTGTAAAAATCTGCCTTGTAAGCGAGATTGAGGGCAGCTTTGACCTCCTTGTAAATGCAACTCCCGTGGGTATGTACCCGAAAATTGACGCATGCCCCGTTTCAGATGAGATTATAGAAAATTGTCTCAGCTTTTTCGATGTGATATACAACCCTATTGAAACCCTCCTTATGAAAAAGGCAAGAGAACTTGGACGTACAGCAATAGGAGGCGCGGCAATGCTTGTATATCAGGCTGTAAAGGCTCATGAATTGTGGTACGGCGGCGAATTTTCAAATGAGGATATATCCGCAATAATAAAAGATGTTGAAAACGAAGTTGAAAAAATGAATCGGGGTAAGTGATATGACTGTATTTTTATGCGGATTTATGGGCTGCGGCAAAACAACTGTGGGAAAGCTTGCCGCAAGGAAGCTGGGTTACAGCTTTTGCGATTCCGATGAGGTTATAATTGAAAGAGAGGGCATGACAATTCCCGAAATCTTTGCGCAGAAAGGTGAAGCCTATTTCCGTCAGGTTGAAGCAGAGGTTATAAAATCTCTCTGCGGAAAAAAGGCTATTGTGGCATGCGGCGGCGGCGCAATGCTCAATCCCGAATCAGCGGCAGCGGCGTCAAAGGCAGGAGCTGTTATATTCCTTGACCTTGACTTTGAAGCCTGCTACGGACGTATAAGCGGCGATTCAAACCGTCCCATTGTTGTGAACTCCACAAAAGAAGAACTTGAAGAACGCTTCAATTCACGCTATGATGTATACAAAAAACATTCCACAATACAGATAGACGGCAGCGGCAGTCCTATGAGCACCGCAGAGCTTATTGCCGATGCTGTTAAAATGCTGAAGTGATATAAACGGAGGTTTTATATGCTTATATATAATGCTGAAATAATTACTATGGACGGCACAGGGATTATAAAAAAAGGCTGGCTTGAAACAGACGGCGGAAATATCGGTGCCATAGGTGAGGGCGACCCTGTAAATATCCCCGAGGACAGCCTCGACGCACAGGGAGGACTTATTCTCCCCGGCTTTATCGACGCTCATACTCACCTTGGAATAATCGAAGACGGCGTCGATTTTGAGGGCGACGACTGCAACGAATCCACCGACGCTTTTACTCCCCAGATGCGCACAGTTGACGGTATAAATCCCTTTGACCGCTGTTTTGAGGAAGCGAGAATGAGAGGTATAACAACCGTTGCTTCATGCCCCGGAAGTGCCAATGCCTGCGGCGGTGAAATTTCCGTTATAAAGACAGCAGGCAGACGTATTGACGATATGCTTATCAAAACCTGCGGCATGAAATTTGCCTTAGGTGAAAATCCCAAAAGGGTATACAGCGAAAAGGGTACAACTCCCGTAACACGTATGGCAACAGCGGCCATAATCCGTGAGGGCTTGTATAAATCCCGCAGATACGCTCACGATATGGATATATACTATTCCGACAACGAGAATTACGAGCCGCCGGAGTACGATATAAAATGCGAGGCGCTCATGCCTCTCCTTGAACGCAAGCAGAAAGCATTTTTCCACTGTCATCGTGCCGACGATATCTGCACCGCTATGCGCATAGCAAAGGAATTTTCTCTGGAGCTTGTTATTATCCACGGCACAGAGGGCTACAAAGTCGCTGATATCTTAGGCGAGGAGGAAGTTCCCGTTATATGCGGCCCGCTGATATGCGACCGATGCAAGCCTGAAATGAGAGGTCTGGAGCTGAAAAATGCGGCAATACTTGCAGAAAACAACGTAAAGCTTGCAATATGCACCGACCACACGGTTATCCCCATTCAATATCTGCCAATATCCGCACAGGCGGCAGTAAAAGGCGGACTTGATATGGAAAAGGCATTGCGCAGTCTCACCATAGATGCGGCAGAAATTCTTGGAGTTGACGACGTTACAGGAAGTCTTACAGCAGGAAAAGATGCAGATATCCAGCTTTATCGCAAGGGCGAATCCCCCCTTGACCTTATGTCAGAACCTGTACTGGTTATGATTGACGGCGAAATCATAAAAAGAGAGGAACTGTAATGAAGTTTTTATCTGCAATAATAAGCGGAATTATGGCTGTATCTTCCGTATCGGCAACAGCTGAAACAGACAGCCGCAAAGAGATTTCAACAGTTATAAATGCTGTAGAGTACACAATACTCATAAATTCCGACGGCAAAACAGCGGAACTGAAAAGCGTGTATCTCCCGCACAGCTATGCGGAAGCGGAAGTGCCTACAGAAATAAGCGGATATTCCATAACTGCCATAGGTGAAAAAGCCTATGCAGGCAATTTCAACGTTGAAAAAATAATTGTAGGCACAAATATAAAAAAACTGGGAGCAAAAGCCTTTATGAGCTGTAACGAGCTGACAGAAGTGACATTCAGCAAGGGAATTACAGCAATTCCCGACGATTGCTTTTTCTCCTGCCCGAAGCTTGAAACAGTAAAGCTTCCCACATCGCTGAAAACTATCGGAGATGAAGCCTTTTACGGCTGTGTTGCGCTGGATATGGAAATTCCGTCAAGCGTTACAGCCATAGGTGCAAATGCACTCGGCATGGAAGCGGCAACTCATGGAGAAGGCAGTACCGCTATACATGATTTTCTCATAAAGGGCACAACAGGAAGCGCCGCAGAAAAATATGCAAATAAAAACGGCATAGAATTTATAGATATGAAAAATTTCATGGCAGGAGACGTAAACAACGATGAAACAACGGATTCCGCAGACGCATCTGACGTTCTTGCGGAATATGCAAAGATTTCCACAGGTATACCTGCTGTATTTACAAAAAAACAGCGTATCATCGGAGATTTAAACGGCGATGAAATCGTAGATTCCTCCGACGCTTCTGAAATTCTGGCTATATATGCCAAAAATTCCACAGGGGGATAATAGGCTTATTATGGCAGCCTATTATATTTCATATGCCTAAATTCGACAAATCACTATGTTAATTCCACATTTATTTTCTATGGATTTTTTTCAGTATCTTTTTCAGTAACTATTGACAGAACGCTGAAAAAATGTTATTATTAAAGTTAATAAACTCGGTTTGTATTCGGAATGAAATTATTCCGAAAAAAAGTTAAAGGAGGATTTATTATGCTGACTGATATCAACAGCAAATTCCAGAAAGAAGGACTTACATTCGACGATGTACTGCTTATTCCAGACGAATCGGATGTTACTCCGAACATGATTAAACTCGACACAAGACTTGCAGGAAACATAAGACTTAATACCCCCATTATGACTGCCGCTATGGATACAGTAACCGATTCCCGTATGGCAATCGCTATTGCCCGTGAGGGTGGTATCGGAATTATCCACAAGAATATGTCAATCGAGCAGCAGGCAGAGGAAGTTGACAAGGTAAAGCGTTCCGAGAACGGCGTTATTGTAAATCCTTTCTCTCTCACCGAGGACAGACTTGTTGCTGACGCTGACGAGCTTATGGGCAAGTACAAGATTTCAGGTGTTCCGATTGTTGACGATAAAAACAAGCTTGTTGGTATTATCACCAACAGAGATATGAGATTCCTCACAGATTTCTCAGCAAAGATTTCCGAAGTTATGACAAAGGACAACCTTATTACAGCACCCGTTGGCACAACTATGGAACAGGCACAGGAGATTCTCCGCAAGCACAAGATTGAAAAGCTCCCTATCGTTGACGAAAACGGCTATCTCAAGGGACTTATCACAATAAAGGATATCGAAAAGTCCGTACAGTATCCTAACTCTGCAAGAGACAGCAAGGGCAGACTCCTCTGCGGCGCAGGAATCGGCGTTACAGCAAACGTGCTTGAAAGAGCAAAGGCTCTTATCGACGCACAGGTTGACGTACTTGTACTTGATTCCTCCCACGGCCACAGCGCAAACGTTGTAAAGTGCCTTAAGATGCTCAAGGAGACATACCCCGATATTCCTGTTATTGCAGGAAATATCGCAACAGCAGAGGCTGCTGAGGCTCTTATTGCCGCAGGTGCTGACTGCCTTAAGGTAGGTATCGGACCCGGCTCTATCTGTACAACAAGAGTTGTAGCAGGCTGTGGTGTACCTCAGATTACAGCAGTCTATGACGTTGCATGCGTAGCTCAGAAATACGATATTCCCGTTATTGCCGACGGCGGTATCAAGTATTCAGGCGATATCGTAAAGGCACTTGCCGCAGGAGCAAGCGTAGTTATGCTTGGTTCACTTCTTGCAGGCTGTGCAGAAGCTCCCGGCGAAACTGAGATTTATCAGGGCAGACAGTTCAAGGTATACAGAGGTATGGGAAGCCTTGGCGCTATGGCAAACGGCTCTACTGACAGATATTTCCAGGAGGGCGCAAAGAAGCTTGTTCCCGAGGGCGTAGAGGGACGCGTTCCCTACAAGGGCATACTTGCTGAAACAATCTTCCAGCTTGTAGGTGGAATCCGTTCAGGTATGGGACTTTGCGGCTGTAAAGATATCCCCACACTTCACGAAAAAGCTAAGTTTGTAAGAATCACAGGCGCTGGACTTAAGGAGAGCCACCCCCATGATATTTATATCACAAAGGAAGCTCCCAACTATTCAGCAGGAATATAAAAACATAATAAAACGGCGTTTCTTCGGAAACGTCGTTTTTGCTTGTCGATAAACTATAAATAATACCAATCCCTAAAATGTTAGTAGACAAAGATATGAGCAAAGTTGCTGTATGTCAAGGCGGACGACGAAAAAACAGGGCAACACTTTCCGTTTTTCCTGCCTTTCTACGTATAACTTGCAATTTTTTCATATACAAAAAACCCTCCACAAATATACAATTGGGAGGGTTTATTGTGGAGCTTGTGACGTGGCTCGAACACGCGACCTGCTCATTACGAATGAGCTGCACTACCAACT
>CALGTV010000108.1 GCA_937902395.1 uncultured Ruminococcus sp. | reverse complement strand
TGCTGATGTGGCACAGTCGGTAGCGCAACGCCTTGGTAAGGCGTAGGTCGTCGGTTCAAGTCCGATCATCAGCTCCAATCCCGCTTGATTTTTAATCTGCGGGATTTTTTTTAGAAAGAAAGGGATTTTAATGCTGCGATTTCTGAAAAATTTTATAACGCAATTCTTCGGAAATCCGGTATTTCCGACATCCGCTGTACTATGTGCCGTTTTTATTGTGTTTTTCTCAGCAGATTCTATTGTGCAGCCCGAAAAAACTGAACCCGTTGTATCATATAAAATTGCAGCTTTACAGTACGCGGCATCAACCACAACAACTACTACGACTACAACCACTACCACCACAACTGTTACAACCACCACTATAACAACTACGGTCACGACTACAACAGAAACCACTACCACTACAACAGAAGCTGAAAATCAAAACAATGATACAGATTATACAACTCCCGCATACAATTACATTTCAGCAGGCGAATCCCCAAACAGCACATTCTATCAGGACAGACTTGTTATTATCGGCGATTCCATAGCCTACGGATTCAATGCATACGGCTATATCCCCTATCAGCACAATATTGCCGCAGAATCCCTTGCCGTATGGAATATGAATAATTACACCTTTGATTTAGGCGGCGGCGCTATGGGCGTTTATGATGCCGCAGGATATGTTTACTCCCCTCTTTATTATATATCTGTAGGCATGAACGATATTTACACCTACACTGCTGACGATTATGCATGGAATGTCCGCTGGATTGCAGAAGAAATCCTTGCAAGAGTTCCTACAGCTACTATTGTTGTAGGAAGTATCACTCCCGTTTCTGACGGAAATTATTATACTACCAACGACAGAATCAGAGAGTATAACAGTTCTCTTGAATGGGTAATTAATGATATGCAGTCCTCGCAGGTTATATATTTCAGCACTCATGACGTTTTATGCGACTGGAACACAGGGGCTCTTGGCTGGGATTATGCAGGCGGAGACGGGCTTCATCTAAATGGTTCAGCATATTCAGCTATGCTCTATTATCTTTTCAATTATCTCGATACAACATCAGCTTATGAGCAGATTATTGCTCATGAGGAAACATATTAATAATGTATAGTTACAGCATTGCTTTTCGGCGGTGCTGTTTCTTTTTCAAAAATAGACAAAAATACATATCATTGATTGTCTAAAATGCCATAGTGACAAATATTCTAAAATGTGATATAATTAGTTTTGGACTTTACTTTTAAATTTTCTGTGAACGGAGGAACTGTTTTGGATTTCAAAGCCAACAGCGGCATATGGGGTACTATGTTCGGAGTGCCTTGCATTGTTGCGGATAATTTTCTCAAACTTGCTGACGAAGCTCAAATTAAGGTACTTTTGTATCTTCTCAGATTTAGCGGAAAATCCGTTACATCTGAGGAAATTTCCGTCAATACAGGTGTTCCTGTCTCGCAGGTTACTGATGCTGTAATGTTCTGGAAACAAGTAAACGTAATTTCTCAGGAATCAGAAATAGCAACTATCTCTCCTGCTCAGTCACAGATTCTTAAAGCTCCTGAACCTGTTGAAAAAAAGGTGGAAACCATACAGGAAAAAAGTACAAATTCAGCAGATAATACAGCGGCAAATACTGTTTCTGCCAATACATCCCCTAACACAAAAAAACCTTATATAAATCCGTCGGAAATATCAGCCATAATTCAAAGCGATGCAAACATTGCTGAACTTTTCAAAATTGCAGAAACACTTCTTGGCACATTGAACCCATCTATGCAGAATTCACTTATCTGGATGCATAATTATCTGGGACTGAAAAAGGAAGTTATACTTATATTAATAGGGTACTGCATTGACAAGAATAAAACAAATGCTTCTTATATCGACAAAATCGCTTTAAGCTGGGCAGAAAACGAAATTAACTCTCTTGAATCTGCCACTGCTGAGGTTGAACGACTTAATTCTGCACATACATATATAAATGAAATAAAACAAATCTTTGAACTGCGGCAGAATCCTACGACAAATCAGCAGAAATTTATTTCCCAGTGGCAGAATGACGGATTTTCAACGGATCTTTTACGCTATGCATACGAAAAAACAGTGGAACAGATTAATAAAGTCTCTTTTGAGTATATCAACAAAATTCTTATTTCATGGAAAGAAAGCGGCTTTAAATCTTCCGAAGATGTTAAAAACGCTGAGGAAGAATACAAGAAAAAGCGCAGAAACGATTCCCCTGCTTCTTCCGACGGATTTAATGCCGATAAATACAAGATATTCATTAATAATATATAAGGTGGTGAACTTTTGGACAGCGAAATTTTTGACAGAGCCCATGCCATACTCTCTCAGAGGCGAGCAAAGGCAACAGCTGAAAATGATATTCGAATCCGCGAGATTAACGGAAAAATCCCTGAAATCAAGGAAATCAATGACGCTCTGTACAACACTGGCAGAGAACTTATACGCATTATTACCGAAGCTAAAGGTAGAGATATAAGTGGAAAAATTGAACAGATAAAACAGAATAATCTGGGCGCTCAGCAGGTAGCTAAACAGCTTCTTGCGGCAAATGGCTATCCTGAGGATTATCTCGATATGCACTATCACTGCCAGAAATGCAGTGATACAGGCTATATTGGCGGAAATACCTGTTCCTGCCTTAATGAACTTTTTGCAAAGCTTACAACATCAAAACTGAATGAAAAAGCACAGCTTACCCTTTCAAATTTCAGTACGTTCAGTCTCAGCTATTACAAGGGAAGTGATTATGAGGCTATGGAAAAAATATTGAAGTATTCCCGAAATTACGCTGCACAGTTCAGCAGAAACTCTGAAAGTATACTTATTTTCGGCAATACAGGTCTTGGAAAAACTCATATTTCCCTTGCTATAGCTAACGAGGTGCTCCAAAAAGGCTATAGCGTAATTTACGATTCCACAATGAATATCCTGAGAGATATTGAAAAAGAACATTTCAGCCATGAAAAATCAACGGAAATGCTTGACCTTGTAACAGAAACAGACTTGCTTATTCTTGACGATTTAGGAACAGAGTTTGAATCCAAATTTTATAATTCAGCTGTTTACAACATTATCAACAGCCGACTTGTGAAGGAAAAGCCCACAATTATCAGCACTAATTTAGATTTTTCAGCCCTTTCAGCACGCTACGGCGGCAAGGTTGCTTCCCGAATTATCACAATGTATACTTGTCTTGAATTCAAAGGTGACGATGTCAGACTACAAAAAAAATATAGAAATCAGCATAGTCAGCCACTTTTCAACAATAACTAAACAATATTAGCAAGTATTTTATTTAAATTAATTAACCGCAAAATAGACTGCTGTGAAGTTTTTTCACAGCAGTTTTTTCATAAAATGACGGGAAATTTGCCATTTATGAAAATTAACCAATAAAAAATCGAATTTTCACTAATCAACACTTTCTAATTGTAACAAAGTGTTTACAAAACCAAAAACGCCATTATTACTTTAAGTATTCAACAAATAGTAGTAATATTACAAAATCCGCAATTATTCGCGCATATGAAATATATATAATATAATCATAAATTTATATTATACTATTTGTATCAACACCCCTAAAAACATCGTAACCATTTTGTAATACTTCATTTCGATAAATAGGCGAATTTGTGTTAATTAATATTCGACGTTCATATTATATTCACACAAATTATGAGCATTTTGCCCAAATTCAAAATTTCTCCGTCGGTTTTCTTTGTTTGTAAAATGGAAAAAGTTTGAAAACTGTTGCATTCTTAAGTCAAATGTGGTAGTATTATCACAGTTGATTGCACGGGTTATCCGTAAGTCAATGATACAGTTTCATGTGAACTGTATAATAATTACGAATGCTTTTCGAGGAAAGGATGAGTTGATGAGAAAAGCTAAAGTTGCAGCACTTATTATCGGAGGAGTTTCTACTTGCATCTTCGGCAGCGTTTTCGGTGTAGTTGCTACATCACCGATCGTTAAGTCTGTTGCTCCGAATAATGATGTTCAAAACATTTATGATGTCCAAAGCGAAGAATTGGCAAATGTAGCTGCAGTAACTTCTATCAGAACAACACCCATAACCACAACAAGCAAAAACACTTATGCGGTATCCTTAGGTACCACAACAACTTCTGACAAGACTGTTTTCCAGCTGCGTACTGAGCTCCCATCTTTAACACTGAACTCAGTAAATGCACTGGCAAAACCAAATAATAAGGATAATAAAAACGAGCAGGCTGTTCAATCAGCTACTCAAGCAGTTACAACCGCTAAGGCAACAGCTGTTACAACTGCACCCACAACAACAAAAACAACCACAACTACCACATCCACTACCACAACAACGACAACAACAATAACTACTGTTACTACATCGACAACCACTGCTGTCGTAACAGAGGTTATTGTTACAGAAGCTCCTACAGAGGCACCCACACAGGTTCCTACATATACAGATCCCGTTACTGAAGCCCCTACAGAAGCTCCAACAGAAACAACTACAGAATCTGTTGAGACAGTTACTCCTGTTCTTCCCGATGAAACTGTAGAACTTCCGATCACTGACGAGGAGTTCATTATTTTGTGCAATGCAGTTGCTCACGAGGCAGGCTGTAATTGGATTAGTACATATGACAAGGCTCTTGTAGTCGAAGTTATTATGAACCGCGTTGAAAGCCCACTTTATCCAAATACAATTCTGGGCGTTCTCACACAGCCTTACCAGTTTACAGGTTCTTCAAGCTATGTTTATCTCGGAGATTTCTCCGGTTACGTATCTCAGGATGTAAAGGACGCTGTTACACTTTACTTCACAGAAACTGAATCATTCGGACACGGATATTTCGGATTCTACGGTGACGGTGTACGCAACTATTTCTATTAATCCTGATTTTTACTCAAATCATTTTTTAATTTTCAAATCTGTTAAGAAGTTACTTGCTCCCGATTACTCTCGGGAGCATTTTATTTGTACTTTTCACCTGTTTGACATAAATATCACAATTTCCCTGTTGAAATTTCCGAAAAAGTATGTTATAATTTTATCAACCCCATGATAAAGGAGATACATAAAATGAAAAACGAAAAAAATTTTACAAAACAAATTACAATGTTCATCATCATGAGTATTCTGCTGACGCTGATTCTGAACATTTTTATTATGCCGAATTTTACCAAGCCAAAAGTCGAGGAAACCAATTACAGTTTTTTTCTTGATAAACTAGAGGCAGGCGAAATCACTCTTGTTCAGGTACAGGATAATGAAGTAAAATTCAAAGTGGAAAACGATGAGAAAAAGCAGGTCTATTCGACAGGCAGAATGTACGATCCAAATCTTGTAGAACGTCTCCACAAGGATGCAAACGTCGTATTTACCGAAAATTTCGAAGAAACAAACGTATTTGTTGAATTCCTGGTCGGCTGGGTTCTGCCTTTAGTATTCTTTGCTGTTTTATGGAATGTCCTCATGCGCGGCATGAGCAAGCGCATGGGCGGAAATGCTATGTCATTCGGCAAAAGCAACGCTAAAATTTATGTAAAGGCTCAAACGGGCAAAACCTTTGCTGATGTTGCGGGTCAGGACGAAGCCAAAGAAGCACTTGTGGAAATCGTAGATTTTCTGCATAATCCGGAAAAATATGCTGAAATCGGTGCAAATCTGCCAAAGGGTGCACTACTTGTAGGCCCTCCCGGAACTGGTAAAACCCTGCTTGCACAGGCTGTTGCAGGTGAAGCAGAAGTACCATTCTTCTCCATTTCAGGCTCAGAGTTCGTTGAGATGTTCGTCGGTATGGGCGCAGCTAAGGTTCGTGATTTGTTCAAACAGGCGGCTGAAAAAGCTCCTTGTATTGTTTTTATCGACGAGGTTGATACAATCGGCAAAAAGCGTGACGGCAATTTTAGCGGCAACGATGAGCGCGAACAGACTCTAAATCAGCTGCTCACTGAAATGGACGGCTTTGACGGTACAAAAGGAGTTGTAATCCTCGCGGCTACAAACCGTCCTGAATCCCTTGACCCTGCACTTCTGCGTCCCGGACGTTTTGACAGACGAATCCCCGCTGAACTGCCAGACCTCAACGGACGAGAGGCCATACTCAAGGTCCATGCTAAAAAGGTTAAGGCAGAGGAAAATATCGACTATAACGCTATTGCAAGAGCAACAGCAGGTGCTTCTGGCGCTGAGCTTGCAAATATCATCAATGAAGCAGCTCTCCGCGCCGTAAGAGACGGCAGAAAGCTTGTAAGCCAATCCGACCTTGAAGAAAGCGTGGAAGTTGTAATTGCAGGATATCAGCGTAAAAACGCTGTTATTTCCCAGAAAGAAAAGGAAATTATTGCATACCATGAAATCGGTCACGCTCTTGTTGCCGCTATGCAAAAATCTTCTGCACCTGTGCACAAAATCACTATTATCCCACGTACCAGCGGTGCATTGGGCTATACAATGCAGGTTGACGAGGACGAAAAATTCCTGCTTACAAAGGAAGAAGCCCTTGCACGTATTGCCACATTTACAGGCGGACGTTCTGCTGAAGAACTTGTATTCAATACCTGCACAAGCGGCGCTTCCAATGATATCGAACAGGCAACCAAAATTGCAAGAGCAATGGTTACACGATTTGGCATGAGCAATACATTTGATATGATTGCTCTCGAAACTGTCACAAATCAATATCTCGGCGGCGATACAGCCCTTGCATGCTCTGCTGATACAGCGGCTAAAATAGACGCTGAGGTTAATGACATTGTTAAAAAAGCTCATATGAAAGCCATGCAGATACTCAAAGACAACATCGAAAAGCTGCACGAACTTGCCGCATTTCTCCTTGAAAAAGAAACAATTACAGGGGAGGAATTTATGGATATTCTCAACAAAGATACCGCTGACAATTTATAAAATTCGTACTAAAAATCGAACATTTTGAAAATTTCTTGAAAATCCTTGACTATAGTCTTAAAATATGCAATAATTATGGTAATCTTTGTTTTTGAAAGGAATTATAAATATGAGTGGAATAACTGAATCACTGACTACATGGCTTGCAGAACATGAAATTCCCGAATGGGCTGTACCATTCCTTGTCTCCATTCTGCCCATTATCGAACTCAGAGGAGGAATAATAGCAGCACGTGTTCTCGACATGGAGCTTATAAAGGCTATATGGTTGTGTATGCTTGGAAATATTCTTCCAATCCCATTTATACTGCTGTTTATTGATAAAATCTTTGATTTTTTGAAAAAACATAAAGTTCCATTACTTACAAAAATGGTTGTATATCTTGAAGATAAAGCAATGAACAAAAGTTCTTCTATGGAAAAGGGCGAATTCATATTCCTGCTTCTCTTTGTAGGAATTCCGCTTCCCGGCACAGGAGCATGGACAGGCTCACTTATTGCCTCTCTCCGTAAGATTCCGCTGAAAAAGGCTGTACCTGCAATATTCCTTGGACTTTGTCTTGCTTCTGCTATTATGTGTACTCTCTGCTACGGATTCCCCGAAGTATTTGCTAAAATGTTTGGATAAAACACAACCCCCACAACGATTTTGTATCGCTGTGGGGATTTTATTATGGTTCCCTTATATAAACGCCTGCTTTTTAAGTATAGAAGTTATAACCCTGCCAAGAATCGCAAAATAATTCATATCAGACACCGCCCATTTTTTGAATCTGCCGATATAACAGAAAGAAATTACACCCTTAATCATGCTTTCATCGGTCATAAGATACTGCACTGCACCGCCGATATTCTCAGCAGTAAGCTGTGCGAAGGCGTTGTCATCACGTCCCTCAAGCTCATTTACATTATCTATAGCAAACAAGCCGTCACCTGAAAATCGCTCAGTATAACTATTTTCAAGGAGATATGCCGCGTTTCTGCTTGAAGCATTTCCACAGCTGAGTATAAGGCTCATATCATTTCCAGCAAATACGCATATATCGTCAATCCCAAAAGCTGAACGTATTTGTTCAAGAAGAACTGATATATCGGGAATGCGACCGTAAACAAGACTTTCAGAAAGATTTGCGGCAAATGTAAGCTTATCGTTGGAATCTTTGTTTCCGCTGAGATATGCAATTTTATTTTCGATATCTCTTTCAACTCTGCCATGCTTATCAATGTCGTATATAACATATCTATTCTGTCCCTTTTGCTGTGCGATATACAGTGCCTTATCTGCCTGCATGAACAGTTCATCGTAGTCTTTGCTGTCTTTTGGATATGTGGAAATTCCCATTGAACAGGTCAAACGGAAATTTTCAAATCGTCCATTAAAGGAAAGCTCAGTATTAGTTCTGATAGCCCTAAGAATCCCTCGCAAATCCTCTTCGTCATGGGTATTTTCAATAACTATAAGGAATCCGGCGCCGCTTATACGCCCCGCAAATCCCCTTGTACCAAGCTCTTTTTTAACAATACCTGCAACAGTATATACTACCTCATCACCGAATAAATGACCATAATTTGCGTTTATATCTGTAAAATTATCGATATCAAGTATTACAAAATTCACGTTACAGCGTGGATTTTCTGCAAGCAGTTCCATAGCGTAGGAAGTTACTGCACGCTTATTGAGAAGTCCTGAAAGCGAATCCCTGTTCGCTTCAAGGGCAAGGTTAATATCCTTTGATTTCTGTCGGGAACTTACAACAGAAATCAATCCGCTGACCTTACGGGTTTTCGGATCAACCGAGCGCGTTATACCTCTGAAAAGGCACATCTCTCTTGTTTTACCCCGTGTAAGTATCGAAGATTCAAATTCATAATCAAAGCGGTAAACACCATTTTTTATATCGCGGCAAAGACTGTTGAAAGTGTCGATATAACGAGACAATATCCAGCCCGATTCAATAGAACTGTCACGCCATTTTTCAAGTTCTTCGTCAACAAGAATATTTTCTCGGCAGCAATCCTGCATATATATACGAATATGCCGAGTTTCAAAGCTATACTCAAAAGCAATATCAGAAGAAAGGCTCATAATATAGCGATATTCTAAAATAAGCTGCTCTTTTTCCGCTGAAATACGGTTGAGTGAAAAAACATCGCTGAAATCAATAATATACATAGGCTCAGAATTGTTTTCCATTATTCGTACAACTGCGAGAATCCACCTGAGTTGACCATTTATGCCTTTCATGCGAATAACCGTATGCTGAGAAACACCAATTTCAACCTTTTCCATACATTCAGCAAGTCTTGGATAATCCTCATCATCAATTGTACGGCGTATTGAGTAAGTAACATCATTTCCAAAGTAGCTGAAAAAGCGCTCGTTTCCACTTTGGGTATGGAGACTTTTGTCAACAATAACCCTGCCTATTTTGTAAATTGAATTGTTCATATACTGCCTCCTTTCAGTTTTCGTGCTTTTATTATACCATTAAATGCGTTTTTCGTCAATATTGCGATATATCTGAAAAGAAATGTAAAACATTTATTTTGTTATAAATATTTTTACACATCTAACACTTTAAATACACATACGAATTGTATAATAAACGTGTATAGATTTTTATTGGAGGATTTCTATGGAAAAAAAGGAATTGAAACGCTATATAATAATAGCATTTCTTGTAATTGCGGTTTGCCTTGTAATCAAGAATTTCGGACTTTTCGCAAAACTTCTCGGGGTACTCTTTGCCGCAGTTTATCCCCTGCTGCTTGGAGCTGTTATCGCCTACATCTTCAATATCATTCTAAGCGGACTTGAAAAACGATATTTCCCCAATACCACATCAAAAGGCATACAAAGTGCACGAAGACCGGTCTGTATTGTTCTTTCGTTTCTTATTGTATTTGCGATAATTGCACTTATTCTGAAAATAGTTATCCCTGAGTTAATCAATGCATTCAAGCTAATATTTGAAGAAATACCGCCTCTTATCGACAAGTTAAGCAATTATGCCTTTAAAATGCTTGAAGAATACCCGGATATCCAAAAAGAAGCCATGGCACTTTATAATGAATTCGATGTAAAATCGCTGGATTGGGCAAGCATTACGGAAAAAGCCGCAAGCTTCCTTAAAACAGGAGTTATGGGCATTATATCATCTGCCGTCGGAATAGTCGGCTCTCTTGCAGGTACAATAACAAATATAGTTATTGCGATAATATTCGCTATATATCTGCTTGCGCGAAAAGATAAGCTGCTCTCGGATACAAACCGTTTTCAGACTGTTCTTTTCAAAGAATCTACCAATTATAAGGTAAATAAAGTATGCAGAACTGCAAATGATACATTTCAAAGCTTTTTCATCGGTCAGTTTATCGAAGCAATACTTCTGGGATGCTTCTGTTTTATCGGAATGAAAATACTTCAACTCCCCTATGCCGCTATGAGTGGTGTTCTTGTAGGTGTTACTTCTCTTATTCCAATTGTTGGTGCATTTCTCGGTGCAGGTATAAGCGCATTTATTATATGTACGGAAAATCCCATGCAGGCACTTATATTTATTATATTCCTTGTTATACTCCAACAGCTCGAGGGAAACATTATATATCCAAAAGTTGTTGGAAACTCCATAGGTTTGCCTGGAATATGGGTACTTGCTGCAGTAACTGTCGGCGGAGGTCTCGGCGGAATTGTCGGTATGCTTGTGGGTGTTCCCTGTGCCGCAACAGCATACAAGCTTTTATTTGAACATCTGGAAAACAGAGAAAGCTATCTCGGAATAAAACAAATCGAAGAAAATAAGAAAGACAGCTCATCAAAAAAAATATTCAGCTTTAAAAAAGATAAGAAAACTAGCACAGAAAAAAACTCAAGAAAAAATAAATCTGCTGAAAAAAACAAAACTTCAAAAAAATAACTTAAAATGCGTAGGTACTTCTTCCTGCGCATTTTTTTAACAAGTTCACAAAATAACACAATATTTCTTAATACTTTTTCAGATTGACATAGCTTGCACAATATGTTATAATTTAATTGAAACAGGTTATTGCTATAGCAACCCCCTATATAAAAAAAGGAAAAGGAGAACTGATGCTATGCTTCATTTAATAAACGAATATCCAAAGGAATGGGAAGGATTTAATCAGGGCCGCTGGTCTTCAACAGTAAATGTCCGCGATTTTATTAAGAAAAATTATACCGCATATGACGGCGATGAAAGTTTCCTCGCACCTCCTACAGAAGCTACAAAAAAGCTCTGGGAACAGATTATGGAGCTTACACGTAAGGAACGTGAAAATGGCGGTGTTCTCGATATGGATACTGATATCGTCTCCACTATCACCTCTCACGATGCTGGTTATCTCAATAAAGACCTCGAACAAATTGTGGGACTTCAGACAGACAAGCCTTTCAAACGTTCACTCCAACCTTTCGGAGGCATACGCATGGCGCAGAATGCCTGCTCACAATACGGTTATGAAGTAAATCCTGAAATTGTAAAAATATTCACAAAATACAGAAAAACGCACAATCAGGGCGTGTTTGACGCATATACCCCAGAAATGAGACTTGCAAGAAAATCCGCAATTATTACAGGTCTCCCTGACGCATACGGCAGAGGTCGTATTATCGGCGACTACAGACGAGTTGCACTTTATGGTATTGATATGCTCATCAATGATAAGAAGCACCAGATTGATACTTCCCTTGTTCGTATGACCTCAAAAAATATCCGTCTCCGTGAGGAGCTCGCAGAGCAGGTACGTGCTCTTGAAGAACTGAAAGAGCTTGGTAAAATCTACGGATTCGATATTTCACGCCCCGCCGCTACAGCAAAAGAGGCAGTACAGTGGCTTTACTTTGGCTATCTTGCCGCCGTAAAGGAACAGAACGGCGCGGCTATGTCTCTGGGACGTACTTCCACATTCCTTGATATATATATTCAGCGTGATATCGATAATGGAATCCTTACAGAAGAACAGGCACAGGAGCTTATTGACCATTTCATTATGAAGCTCCGTATTGTAAAATTTGCACGCACTCCTGAATATAATGAGCTTTTCTCAGGTGACCCAACATGGATTACAGAATCTATCGGCGGAGTTGATGTTGACGGTCATCATCTTGTAACAAAGAATAGTTTCAGATATCTTCATACCCTTGACAATCTCGGAACAGCCCCAGAACCTAACATGACAGTTCTCTGGTCTAAGAAGCTTCCCAGAAAATTCAAGGAATACTGTGCTAAAATGTCTATCAGAACATCATCCATACAGTACGAAAACGACGACATGATGCGTGTTATTCATGGTGACGACTACGCTATCGCCTGCTGTGTATCCTCTATGAGAGTAGGCAAGGAAATGCAGTTCTTCGGTGCAAGAGCAAATCTTGCTAAATGTCTCCTTTATGCTATAAACGGTGGTATCGACGAAAGAATGAAAGTTCAGGTCGGCCCTAAATTCCGCGCAGTTGAGGGCGATTACCTCGATTACGATGACGTAATGGACAAGTATGAGGCTATGATGGAGTGGCTTGCAGGGCTTTATGTAAATACACTTAATGTTATACACTTTATGCACGATAAATACAGCTATGAAAGACTTCAGATGGCTCTCCACGACAGAAATGTAAAGCGTTATTTTGCTACTGGTATCGCGGGACTTTCAGTTGTTGCCGATTCCCTTTCCGCTATAAAATATGCTAAGGTCAAAGTTATCCGCGATGAGAACGGAATTGTTACCGACTACGAAGTCGAGGGCGATTTCCCAAAATACGGAAACAACGACGACCGTGTTGACGAAATTGCAGTTTCAGTTGTTCGCAAATTCATGGACTGCATAAGAAAGCACCACACCTATCGTGACGGCGTGCCTACAATGTCAATCCTTACAATCACTTCCAACGTGGTATACGGCAAGAAAACAGGCAATACACCCGACGGAAGAAAAATGGGTATTCCTCTTGCACCGGGCGCAAATCCTATGCATGGCAGAGATACTCATGGCGCAGCAGCTTCCCTTGCTTCAGTAGCAAAGCTTCCATTCCGTCAGGCTCAGGACGGTATCTCCAACACATTCTCAATTATCCCCGATGCACTCGGTAAAGATATGCAGATATTCGTGGGCGATATCGACCTTGACAAGATGAGAAATGAGGAATGATATGAATAACTCCCAGAACCCACAAGAACTTGCAGAACTCATAGATTCCCTTATGTCAGAGGGCAGCGGTCATGTAAATGTGATTGTTAATTCCGAAGACGATATGACAGTTAATGTGATAAAAAGTGCTGAATACTGTGGAAAAGGCGCTTGCTGTCAGCCAACCGAAAACGCTATTGATGACGAACAGGAGGATTAATTATGGAAAATCAGAATCAAATTGATAATCTCATCGAATTGCTGGACGGATACGTTGAAAAAGGCGGACACCACCTCAATGTAAACGTATTCACAAAGGAAACTCTCCTTGACGCTCAGGCGCATCCTGAAAAATATCCTCAGCTCACTGTAAGAGTATCAGGTTACGCTGTCAACTTTGTAAAACTTACAAAAGAGCAGCAGGACGATATCATTTCACGTACATTCCATGATAAGTTATAAAAAGATGCTGTCAGTTACCTTTCAGGTTCCTGACAGCTTTTTTATAATTTCCCTTATCTTCTTCTCTCAATACCCGAAGCCTTATAAAATGCTGATTTATCGTCATACATTGCCTTTTCAGCCTCGTGCAAAATTTCTCCTATACTTTCGCCGCTTGTTTTCTGCCATGAAAATCCTATAGCAAGTGGGATTTTCCGCTCAGCTATAGCCTCTCTGAAACGCTTTTCACGCGACTCAAATTCATCCTTGCCGATACAGGAACACAATGCAATGATTTCATCTCCACCGATACGAAATACTCCATAGTCATTATAAAACTCATCTACAAATGAACAGCACATTTTTATCAGGGTATCTCCTGCGGCATGTCCCTCATTGTCATTTACGCGTTTCAGACCTGTAATATCGCAATAAACTACGCCGATACTACGACTTTTATTCATATCCTTAACGTACTTTCTCATTGCGTGTCTATTGCCGATTTTTGTAAGCTGGTCGCGATAACTCATATCATGAAGCTCATGTATAAGATTACGCATCTGAATCTGTGATACAATAAAATATCCTGTAATTTTCAGCATATTTTCAACATAATTCATATCATGGATAGGAGGATTGTCAATTCCATAAAAGCCTATTACTTTTCCCTCATACACCAATGGTACAACAACAATGGAATTTATATTCTGTATTTTCAGCGTTTCATACTGCTGATAGTTTTTCTCTTTGATATCCTCAATATCCTCGATTACAATAGGATTTCCACTGTCAAAAGAGTTGTACCAATCCGCACAAACCTCAGGGGGCACACTCTGAAGCAACTCAATTGACGGAGTTACACCTTTAGCAACCCATTCATATGTGTTTTTATCATAATTATCTTCGCATTTTTCAATGACATAAGTCCTCTCACCGTCGAGAGCTTTTCCAAGGTATTCAAGAACAATATCAATTGCCGTATCAGGATTATGTGCCTGCATAGCTGTCCTAATTGCCTCATTTACAGTAGCTTCAAGATTTTCATATTTTCTTACAGCCTGATTATATTTTTCCTGTTCACTGACATCGATTGAAATATTAAGACGATAAAGCTTATCCTTATACTCAACAATTGTATCCTTTGTAAGCAGATGCTTTTTTACCCGTGGATTATAAAACTTACTCTCCACAAATTCACCTTTTTTAAGCTTATTATTAATACAGTTCTTACACCTTGTTGAGCTGTTATGAAGTATCTCATAACATTTTTTTCCCTGCATTTCCTCGCGTGAATTAAGACCATATGTTTTAAGTGTTCTGTCATTCATATAAATCAATTCGTCCGTCTCCAAATCACATATATAAACGAACTCATTTAATGTATTAAAAAAATTCCATATTCTTTTCATGGTAGTGCACCTCCCCTTATATTATATATATAAATTATACAATAATAAAGTCACTTTGTCAAGAGGCATACTCCACTTTGACATCATAAAAACAATTTTTTCATTTTAAGCAAATATTAAACTGTAGTAAAACAACATTAACCAACTGACTATTTTTTGCTGTTTATAAATCAAATATTGCTTTTTTGTAAAAATTGTATTTACAAACATAGA
Source organism: uncultured Ruminococcus sp. (assembly GCA_937902395.1). Lineage (GTDB taxonomy): Bacteria > Bacillota > Clostridia > Oscillospirales > Ruminococcaceae > Ruminococcus. Next base: position 16,588 of record CALGTV010000108.1, on the reverse strand, counting down.
AATTTGCTGTATATTTAATGTATAAATAAACTTAAAGTTAAGTTTAATTGTTCGTGTTAAATCTAATTGGGAGGGAAAATTTATGTCAATAAAAATAAAAAACAGGAAATTCAGTGCTATGGCTTCTGTCATTACTTCTGCGGCTTTGATTTCATCATCGGCTTTGTCAATTTCAGATTCAGCCTACGCAGTATCCAATGTATCTGTAAACAACATTAACAATAATATTGTTTCTGCTACAGATTATTTATTTTCAGATAACTTTGAAGCCGACGAAAACGGCTGGACAGGCAGAGGAGGTGCTGCTGCTGAAAAAAATCAGCTTGCTGCCTACGAGGGCAGAGCCTCCCTTTATTGCAGCGGAAGAACTGCCTCATGGCACGGCGCTTCAAAAGAGTTGGATTCCACAAAGCAGGAGAAACTTATAGTTTCAGCGTAAATGCCATGTACGAAGGTGGCGCCTCAACAGAAGAATTCAAGCTTACTCTGCAATATACCAACGCAGAGGGTACAACTGCTTACGACGGCATTGCTTCTGCAAAGGTTACTGCAGGACAATGGGTTCAGCTTGCTAATAAGGAATACACTATCCCTGCCGGCGCAACTGACCTTATCTTATATGTTGAAACAATTGACACTGACACAAGCTTTTATATCGACGAGGCAGTTGCTGCTCCCGCAGGCACTGGAATCAGCGGTGCCAAGCCCCTTGTTGTTTCTCCCGGAGATGTAGACTGCGATGGTATTATTGATGTTTTTGATATGATTTTAATGCGCAAAGGCATTATATCAGGATTCGATAACAGTAACTCCGAAAAAGCTGCTGATATCGACAAAAACGGTAAAGTCGAAATGGCAGACGCTGTTCAATTACAGCAATATCTTGTAGGCAGAATTGATAAATTTACAGCTGTTGAAGTTCCCACTGATCCTCCTACAGAACCGCCAACAACATCTCCTATAGAACCTCCCACAAATCCTCCTGCCGCAGACAATAAATGGGACAGCTATTCTGAAACCACATCTGCTCAGTGGATTGACTTCTACGAAAGTTCAATTTACAGTATGGGGAATACATACCGCCTTACAAAGAAGCTTGAAGCTGCAGAAAATGGCGAAAAGCTTACAATGGCTTATCTCGGCGGTTCTATTACTGAGGGTAAGAAATATTCAACTCCGTTCTCAAATTATGTTAAATCCACATTTGCAGCAGGCGGATTTACAGAAGTAAATGCAGGTCTTTCAGGTACTTCCTCCGTTGTAGGTCTTGTAAGAAGTGAAAGCAATATCGTTGAAAAAAATCCTGATATCGTATTCATTGAATTTTCCGTAAACGACCATGAGGATATCATGTACAATAAATGCTTCGAAAGCGTTATCAAGAAATTCCTCGATTTACCCAATGAGCCTGCTGTTGTGATACTTATAAATCGTGCTCAGGGCGGCTTCTCAAGTCAAAAGCAGATGATTCCTGTAGGTGAAAATTTTGATATACCGATAATCAGCATGGATAACGCTCTTACAAAGGCATTCAACAGCGGATTTCTCGGCAAGGGAGATTACTTCTCCGACGAATATCACCCACATGACAAGGGCGGACAGCTTATTGCAGATTGCCTCGGTTACTTCTTCCGCAAGGCTATGAAAACTGAAAACCGTTCCGAATCATATACTGTTCCGACTTCTACGGTATACGGTACAGAATATCAGACCTGCAAAAATGTTGACCCAAAAACTCTCACAAACTTCAATGCAGGCTCATGGTCTGCAGGCAGCGGCTACGGCGGCTCAGCACTCCCCTACTCCTACAACCTCAATGGCGGAAGTCCTATGACATTTACTGCTAACGGCAAGGGCTTTATTGTTGTATTCAAGGCTAATAGCTCAGGAATGGGAAGTATTGACGTAACCGTAAACGGCAAGACAACAAAAATCAGCGGCAACAAGCAATACTGCTGGGGCGGTCCCGACGCAGAACTGGGCTACTATCAGGAAACCTCCGGAGAGCTTAACGTTTCTATTTCAGGAAGCGGCAGCTTTACAATCTGGGGAATCGGACTAATTGAATAAAAAATACAGGCACTATCTCAAAACGGGACAGTGCCTGTTCTATTATTCCCACACAACAAGCAAGTCGCTGTATCTGTAGGTTTCTTTTTCCTGCGGATTTTCAATATTTTTTATAATTCCTGCAAAATATATTGCCTGCGGAACTATGCTGTTTTCACATCTGCTGCACGAAATATTTACATCATTTATTAAATGTGCCTTATTGAGAATGTTTAACCGGCGGATATTCTCGTTGAATATTTTTGCAGCGGCAGGAGTTACATATAATATATTTCCGCGTCCATTGTCACTGCTCATCTGCATACCCTCGATTTTTATTTCCACAGTTTCAAGTTCTCCGCGCTCACATAATTCCTCAACAGTACTCTGATTGGTAAGAGACAGAAAATCTATATCATTGTTTCCGAGTTCATATCGTTCGTTTTCATAATTGCAGTATGGCATATCAAATTCATAATCCCATGTCATATTTACAATTATACCGTTTCTTACAGTAAATCCGATAATCTTGTTTTCATCAACTGTTATACCGCATCCCACAGAGAAATAAACATCATTATTTTCAGCTTCATGAATATGTACGGATTCAGGGATAATATTACTGCGGAAATCAATAGGCATACTCACACCCATTTTTCTCCCTATCATTCGCTCAAGCTGTTTTATCTGCTTGTCATTCAAACCATTCAGAGCACTTTCGCAATTTATGATTTCCTCCGCTGTAGGCTCATGATTTGCGTAAACTTCAAGATTTTTATTAAAAAGCTGCCAGTTCAGCGTCGTTTTTGTTTTGTTGTAACCGGTAATAAATTTTTTGTCCCTTTCAGCAAATTCAAGATAGTCCTCATATTTTCTGTCAAATTTTTCTTTTAGTTCTCTGTAGATATCATAATGGTAATCACAGCAATACAAATCAGCGCCTTTGCTTTGGATTATGCTGCAATAATCAAACAAATATGCTTCATTTATACGACGATAACAGCCTGCATTTGTAAATGGCTCATAATACCAGATAAGAAAATTATGTATCTTTTCGCTGATATCCCACCTGTCAATTATGCAATGCATGGCGTTTTTGAAAAAATACATTGTAGGTATAAAACCACTTTTCACATTCGCTATATCATCAGTTTTGAATTTCTTCATGAAAAATTCGCTCATGTGATTATTTTCTATTAGCCATTGTAGAAGATACACAAAAGGCATACAAGCGTATTCTGTAATTTTATTTTTTTCATCAAAAGTAAGTCCTCCTGTTTGACTTTCATCGTTTTGGGTATTTTTCATTGCGGCATTACGTATCATATCCGCAAGCTCTGAAATATTTCTGTTGTTTTTATGAAGATACTCCACAGCGGCAAAATACCAGTGATTTCCTGCGTTATATCCCTTGAACTGATATCTTTCAGGGATTCCCGGTGCAGATGTTATATTGCGCAGTCTTGTGGCTGCAAATGCACTGAATCCGCAAAATAAACCTGTAATGGCGAAAAGGCTCGCCGCATATATTCCGTCTTCTAATGAAAGAAATGCTGCTGCACTCAGCAACAAGAGTACTGTAAGCTTCATAAGTATTGCCGCAGGTATTACCTTAACTCTGCCGTTTATTACTCTTTTCAGTGTAACCGCAGAAATTATTGTCCATAACAGAGGTATAAGAGCTATCGCCAGAAATAAAATCCAGTCTGCTCCGCCATTCTCTATAACATCGGAAACAAATACAAGTGAAAATAAAATAAATCCCAAAATTTCAAGTACAATACTGCATATCATAAAAATTTTTGAAAACAACTTCATCCCGCACCTCCATAATATTTTATTATATCACTTTTATCAGAAAATGTCAAAATAATTTTTGGTTTTTAAAAAGTATAGTTGAAAGTTTAATCAATTTAGTTATACATACAAATATTTTGATAGAACTGTGAAAATTCAACCACTCATATTGATTTTTGCTTATTAGCATGATAAAATGTATATTGTGAGATTGTGAAAAAATTCTCAAAGATATATCTCACAGAAAGGGATTATTTTTTATGAAAACAAAAAAAATTACAGCTGCTATTATGGCTGCGGCAATGACACTCTCTTTTGTTTCCTGCGAAAAGAAAGAAACTGCAAATGAAAACAACACTTCTGATAAAACTGCTGAAACTACAGCAGTAACAGAGGCTGCTGAAACTACAACTGTAACAGAAGCTATTGAAACAACTGAGGCTACTGAAGAAGCTACTTCCGCTGAGGGCGAAGCAGATATCGAAGCTCTCTTTGGTACAACTGCTGATATCAATGAGTATATTTCTACAACTGATATTAATCCTCCTCTCTGGAAAGTTACTGATCCAGCAACAGGCAATACTATTCACCTCTTAGGTACTATCCATATGCTCCCCGCAAGTATCACAGAATATCCTGCTGATATCATGGAGATTTACAACAATGCTGATTCTATTGCTGTTGAATATGATATCACAGCGATTACAACAGATGCAAACGCTCAGCTTGAATATGTAAACGGTATGATTTATAGCGACGGCACTACAGTTAAAGAGCACCTCACTCCCGAAACATACGAAAAGGCTAAGGCTTATTTTGAGAGCATTGGCGCATACAGCGAAATGCTCGACCAGTATACAACAGGCTATTGGATTAATCAGCTTACATCAGTAATGCTCCTCCGCCTTGAGAATATGCAGCTTTCAGGTACTGATGCATACTTCATCGGTCTCGCTCAACAGGACGGCAAGGAAATTATCAACATCGAGGATCTTGCTACTCAGACAGGGGCTCTTAATGCTTACTCTGACGATTATGCGGATTACACTATCAGCGAAGTTATCGATAGCATGGACGAAATTGAAGAATTCGCTGAATCTTATGCTGAGCTTTACAACGGCTGGGCTGTAGGCGACGGCGAACTTAATTTTGATTCTGATGTTGACGTTGATGAGCTTCCTGAAGATATCAAGGATGACCATGAGGCTTATATTAAGCTCATGCTGGACGACCGCAATCAGAATATGGCTGAAAAGGCTTCTCAGTATCTTAAAGATGGTAAAAATTGTCTTTACATGGTTGGTGCTGCACATTATTCAGGCGAAAATGGTGTAGATAACCTTCTTGAAGGTATGGGTTACACTGTAGAAAAGGTTTCATAAAACAAAAAGGAAATATCCGTGATATCAATCTCGGGTATTTCCTTTTTTCTTATTTTGTTGAAACGAAGATAATTTTTTTGTATACAAGTATTCCAGCAATCGCTCCCATTGTATTGTGTACTATATCGTCAAGCTCGCATAAACCTCTGCCTGTAATATACTGAGTAAGTTCAATAAAGAGGGAAACTGTCAATCCTGCTAATGCTGTTCTTTTTGTTTTTTCAAACCAATCGGATATCATGGGTAAAAGTACTCCCAATGGAAAAAGCATTATCAAATTCCCGAATATCTGCCCAAGCCAGTATTGATATCTCTTTGTATCAATCATACTCCTTATTTCAAAAAATGGCTCAAGCATCGACCGACGCACTCCGATTTCCCTGTTAAATAATGTAATATACATCACTACAAACAAGTATATCATCAATATACATAAAAGTACAGGCTGTCTTTCCTCTTTTGAATTGTCAATTCTTTTCCTCATATTGTCTCCGATATCTATATTCCCTCGTATTAGTTATATAAAACAGCATTCACTATGCCCTGATATAATGCAGATGATTCACTTGCATAGCTATACCCAAAATATGCAGGATTTCTAACTTGTATAACTATAATGTATGAGCCGTTGTAGTCGTTATAGTCTGTATATACGCCATTTCCGTCATCTGCTGTGTTTTTCAGTATTCCTGTAATGTAAAGGAAATCATTTTCCCATGTTTCAGCAGTTCCAGTTTTAGCGTAGAATTCATAGCCTGCAGGAACTGATATACCCAGTCCGCTTGCAACTCCACTCATTCCGTCAAGAAGATTCTGTCTGCACTCTACAGGTATACTTCCGATTACTTCATTGGACTTTGAGCCTGCTTCAACTACAGTGTTGAAATCAGTTGTATCAACTATATTTTTAACAGTAAAAGGTCTTACCATATCACCGTATGCCGCTTCACGTCCAAGAGCCGCAAGATAAATCGGACATGTCATTACATAAGACTGACCAAATGCTGTACGCCTTAAATCGTCGTTGCAGTAAATTTCAATATTGTTTCCAAGTACACCGAAATCACATTCAATATCTGTTCCAAAATGAAAAATAGTGTCTAAATCTTCAAGAACCGCATCTTTGCCTATCTGATCAAAAGCTCTTGCAAAATATATATTACTTGAATTTACAAATGCAGAATAAAGACTTCTCTGCATGGGATATCCGCCGTTTGTATCGTGATCCCAATTTACAATTGATACACCATCAAATTTCCATTCTCCCTCGTCTTGAAGAGAGTATATTCCATGCTTATCCGCAAGCACCTCCGACATTATCTTAAAGCACGAACCGGGAGGAAAATTCTGAAACGCCTTGTTTCCGTATGTTCCCCATGCTAAATCCTCCTCAGTATCAACATCGTAGTACTGGTCTGGGTCGTAAGACGGATATGATACCTGCGCCATGATTGAGCCGTCACTTCTCATTACAACAGCACAGCCGTTCATATTCTGGCTTGACATATAATCGTATATTGCATTCTGCACATCAGCGTCAAAAGTAAGCTGAACACTCTGACCGAATTCACCGCCCTCAACCGCTGTGGGATTTGGAGTTCTAAGGGTTTTATCGAGAGTTAAATCAATTCCCTCAGACATTTCATTAAGAACATTTGCAAATGCAATTTTGTTGCTATCGTTCGTCATGCGCACTTCCTTGCCGCTGCTGTCAAGCTGGCTGAACATGAGAATATCGCCGTCTGCATCGTAAAGATTACCGCGCATAACTTTATTTGATACTGCTGGCTTTGTTCCTGCTTCCGTTGCAGATTCCGCTGATGTTGCAGATGTAACAGTTTCAATTACTGCTGTTGCAGTTGCTGTAGTTGTACCAATAGTTTCGCCTTGTGAAAGAGTTCCTGTATGTACCGACGGCGTACTTACCGGCTGTACTACTGTGCCGCATGATGTTGCAGAAATAAGCGACAATCCAGCAATCGCCGCCGAAATAAATCTTTTTGAAGATTTTTTCATATTAATCATCCCCCTGATAGTCTGTATAAATTAATTATACATTAATTTGCCCATTATGTCAATATATACCGTAAAAGACATATATTCTATTTTTCGCTGTTTTTCGGGATATTCCGCGATTTTCAATTTATCAAATTGTAATAATTCTGCAACCTTTTCACATAGAATATACAAAACCTAAAAATTAATGGAGGCATATATGAAAAAACGGATTTATTTTTTACTGGCAATTCCTCTATTGCTGACAGGCTGTACAATTTCACAAAATAGCCAATCTACTCCCGAAACTCAGGCACCAACTTCCACAGTAACAGAAAGCTCATATGTTCCGCTGAATTACGAATACCAGAAAGCCACATGGCTTCCTTATGTCGAATTCACAGAATATATGCAAGGAAAATCTAAAGAGGAATTTTCAGCGGCAATTGCCGAACTTCTCGAAGAACAGGCTACCCGTGGGATAAATACCATATATTTTCATGTTCATCCTGAGGGCGACGCTTACTATAAATCCGAAATATACCCCTGTGGTACTTTCAATGACGGAGACTATGACCCACTGCAGATAGTTCTCGACATTGCACATTCTATGGATATATCCGTTCATGCATGGATAAATCCATATCGTATGCAGACAATTGAAAAAATGGAAACACTTCCTAATGACTTTATAGTAAAGCAATGGATAAATTCCAACAGCCCTATGGTAAGACAGGTAGGGAACAGATGGTATCTCAACCCTGCATACGACGCTGTAACAAATCTTATCTGCGATACTGCAAAAGAAATAATAGAGAATTACAATGTTGACGGTATACATATAGACGATTATTTTTACCCCGATACTACTCCCGAATTTGACACCGAAGCCTTTGAAGCTGACGGAAGTACAGACCTTGGCAACTGGCGCAGAGACAACATAACTTCTATGGTGCAGGCTCTTTACAACATTGTAAAGGAACATGACAGCAAGCTGAAATTCGGAATAAGTCCGCAGGGAAATATAAACAGTAATTACACAACTCAATATGCCGACGTCAGGCTTTGGGGAGGCGAATCAGGCTACGCTGATTATATCGTGCCACAGATTTATTACGGATTCGACAACGAAATATGTCCATTTACTGCAACTCTTGAACGCTGGGAAGAACTTGCAAAAAACGGTGGAGTATCCCTTGTTATCGGGCTTGCAGAATATAAAATCAATAAATTTGATAAATGGGCAGGCATCAATGGCGAAAATGAATTTATTGAAGATCCGAAAACAATAAATAAGCAGACAGAAATTGTAAAAAATTCAAAAATATCGGACGGATACGCATTTTACAGATAAACTCAAAAACGGATTCTGAATATCAATCAGAATCCGTTTTATAGTTTTATTTAGTATGCACTGCTTGGAGTTTCAAGATTGAGTTTGAAAGGAGCATATCTCCTGTATGCTGACTTATTTTTCTCTACTGTAAGTAAATTTTTCTTTTCATCAAGATAATTTGTAAATTCTTCATAGTATCTTTGTGACTGGAGACTGAGAATATAATCCTCTGTCCAATAATCGTCCTCTGTCATACGCTCTCTGAGGTCTCCGCGCATTACGATGTAGATTGTATTCTCGTTGTAATCGTAAACCTTAGCTTCTCCCTTGCCGAGCTCATTGAAGATATACTCATTAAACAGACGAGTTTCCTTATCTGTTTCGCTCTCCTCAGCGGGTGTTTCAGCTGCTTCTGTTTCAAGTTCAAGTGTATTTTCATCAGCAGCTTCTGTTGTTGTAGTTGTGTACTTCTGAATCAAACGCTCATTTGCATAGGGGTCTGTTGTAGTTGTAGTAGTTGTCTCATCTACAGCTGTAGTTGTAGTGGTTGTTGTAGTAGTTATTTCACCCTCTGCTGTTGTTGTGTGAGCTGCAACATACTCATCATATTCCTCACTTACAGCGTCAAGTTCATGCATCTTGTCAAGCTCTCCTGACTTCTTGTTGACCTGTTTTGCATAATTTTCAGCAAGCTTACGGAGTTCCTTTTCCTTGTCAGGAGCAACCTTTTCTCCTGCTTCGTCAAGGAGACTGATAGACACATACTTTACACGTGCAAAGTTTTCGTCAAAATAATCCTTAAGTTCATCCTCAGAGCAGCCCTTTTCGCCTTCAAATCCATAGTAATGCTCGAAGATAGCCTGTTCCATGTATGTGCTTTCTGCAATTTTCTTCATAGAATCAAGACTTACACCATTTTCTTCAAGTCTTGCATCTTGATAATAGTAATAATCAGCCATTTCCTCAGCAGAATCGATATCCTCAGCTGTAAGAGTTCCTCCAATAGCTTCAAACTCTTCAAGAATACCTGCATATCCAGCACAATAATCTGTAGCCTTATTCTGAATCCAATCAGAAGAATCAATGCTGTCAATATTTGAATTCTTCACATCCTTGACCTCAGGCATTTCACCTGTATTTGTCTGGATAATTGACTGCGCCTCGTTGAATCCCTGCATTGTGTAATAAATAAATACGCCGGCAGGAATTTCTTTATCACCGATAGTGAGTGCCTCTGTTGTACCGCTTCCAATAGAGGGCGTACAGCCTGCAAAAGCTGATGCAATTGCTAAAGCCGCTGTAACAGCTGTTATTTTCTTAAAAGTTTTCATTTGTTTTTGCCTCCGATATATTATTATACTTCGAAGTCTCCATGAGCCTCCGATAAATTTCATATGCTTTTATATTATACAACATTTTTTCTTATTTGTCCATAGCTAAATGAAAATTTTTTCCATTCTGTCACAATTTCAGCAAATTAACACATTTTATCTCTTGAAAACTATTAATATGACGATTTCTTCTTCGTGTTTTTGCACAAAATCACCTTGACAACAATCACAGGTTATGATATAATTAATATGGTGAATAATATATGGAGAGTGATTCCGATGAAGAAAATACGCATCAACACAAGCATTCCTTACAATGTACATATTGAAAGAGGCTCCTTGTATAAGAGTGGCAAAATTATTTCAGAAGTTATTGATTCCAAAAAGGCTGTTATTGTAACAGATGATACAGTGGACAAACTGTACTCTGACATACTTCTCAATAGCCTCAAAGAATACGATATATCTGCTGATGTATTTGTTTTCCCCCATGGTGAACAATCTAAAAACCTGCATACTCTCGGTGATATCTTTGATTTTCTCTGTGAAAAAGGAATCACAAGAAGCGATTTTCTAATAGCTCTCGGCGGCGGTGTCGTAGGCGATATCACAGGATTTGCGGCGGCTTCTTTTCTCAGAGGCATCAATTTTGTACAGATTCCTACTACTCTGTTGGCTCAGGTGGATTCCTCAGTAGGTGGAAAAACAGCCGTAGATATCCCAGGCGGAAAAAATCTTGTGGGAGCCTTCAAGCAGCCCGCTCTCGTTATCTGCGACAGCGATACACTACGTACTCTCCCAGAAAGCGAGCTTGCCTGCGGTATGGCAGAAGTTATAAAATATGGCATGATTCGCGACAAGAATCTCTTTGAGATCTGTGAAAATCATGACATCAGCAATATTCATGATGTAATGGACGAGATCATCTATACCTGCGTTGATATAAAGCGTCAGGTAGTGGAAAACGACGAATTCGACAAAGGCGAGCGTATGATTCTCAATTTTGGACATACCCTTGGACACGCTATTGAAGGCTGGCACAATTATACCGATTACACTCATGGTATGGGAGTAGCCGCAGGAATGTGCATGATTACACGCCGTTTTTGTGGCACTCAGATTGCGGAACGTCTTGAAAAGTGTGCAGAAGCGTACAAGCTTCCCGTTTCAACAGAGGCTCCCATGAGCGAACTCCTGCCTTTCTGTGCCAAGGATAAGAAATGCGAATCAAGTTCAATCAGCTACATTGTCTGCCCTGAAATCGGCTCAGCCGAAATCCGAAAAGTCAGTGTAAAAGATTTCTTTGCGCTTATGGAGGGTTAAGTATGGATATTAGAATCAGTCCCTCTGTTCTCAAAGGTAATCTCAGCATACCTGCGTCAAAAAGCTGTGCTCACAGAGCAGTTATCTGTGCGGCGCTGGCAAATGGTACTTCAACTCTTTCAGGAGTAACCATGTCCAAGGACATCGAAGCCACAATTGCGGCTATGTCTGCTCTTGGAGCAGAATTTGAAATCAATGGTGATATTGTAAATGTAAAGGGTATAAGCGGCGGTATAAACGTTACTGCTGAAATCGACTGCAATGAAAGCGGCTCTACCCTTCGCTTTGTTATGCCCGTTGCCGCCGCACTTGGTGCAGATTCCGTATTTTACGGACGCGGCAGACTTCCTCAGCGTCCCATTGATATTTACAAGCGTGAACTGACAAAACATGGCATAGTATTCCACACCAATGAAATGCCCTATGAAATAAGCGGCAGACTTACGGGAGGAGTATACGAAATCGAGGGAAATGTGTCCTCTCAGTTCATTACAGGACTTCTCTTTGCACTTCCTCTTGCTGACAGAGATTCAGAAATTGTAATGACTTCTCGTCTTGAATCCCGTCCCTATGTGGATATAACTATTGATATTCTCAAACGATTCGGTATAGCAATTACTGAAACCGAAAACAGCTTTATAATAAAGGGAAATCAGCAGTATACGCCCTACAATGAGCATATTGAGGGCGATTATTCTCAGGCGGCTTTCTTCTTCGTTGCAAATGCTCTCGGTTCACAAGTAAATATTCAGAATCTTAACGAAAACAGCGTACAAGGCGACAGAGCGATAACAGATATCATCGCAGAATCAACAAAAAATGGCGAGATTTCGGGATATAAAGCTGATTGCTCAGATATACCCGACCTTGTTCCTATACTCTCTGTTCTTGGTGCATACGGCAAGGAGACATCTGCTATCTTCAATGCAGAACGTCTTAGAATCAAGGAAAGTGACCGTCTTGCCGCCTGTGCGGAAATGCTTAATAATCTTGGCGGAAACGTGACCGTTACTCCTGACGGTCTTGTAATTGTGCCTACAGAAAAACTTAACGGCGGAATTATTGACAGCTTTGGAGACCATCGTATCGTCATGGCGGCGGCAATTGCTGCTCTCAAATGCCGTGATGATGTCATTATCAAAGGGGCAGAAGCTGCTGAAAAGTCATATCCCACATTCTTCGACGACTATACACGACTTGGAGGTAAAGCTTATGTCATTGATATGGAACAATAATATTTCTGTTTCGTATTTTGGCGAAGCTCAGGATTCCGTTGTTGGTATAACTATAAGCGGTCTCCCAGCCGGAGAACATATAAACTCTGACGAATTATCTCGTTTTTTAAACAGGCTTTCCCTTAAATGTTTGGGTATCGGCAAAATACCTATGCCCAGAATTATGTCGGGGATAAGCCATGAGCGTACAACTGGTGCACCCTTGTGTGCGGTTATTCAGAATAAGAAAACAGATAAATCCGAGACTGCTCAACCGAAAAATTTTCGTTACGGTCATGCTGACTATACAGGCGCTGTATGCAGCAGAGGCTATTGCGATACCGAGAAAAACTCCCGTATCGCCGAAATCTTTACTCTCCCCCTGTGCTTTGCAGGAGCAATATGCGGTCAAATTCTGGAAAGACGCGGAATCTACACTGGTGCGCATATCGCTAAAATTCATAACATCAAAGACAATCCCTTTGACGTTGTTCGTCTTTCAAGGGATGCTGTTCTCAGTGTAAGATTCAAGGATTTTCCCGTTATAAACGATAAAAACGGCTGGCTTATGCTCAATGATATGGCTATAGCATCGGAATCGGGCGAAACCTTTGGCGGTGTTGTGGAGTGTGCCTCAATAAATGTTCCGTCTGGTGTTGGCTCTCCTGTTTTCAGCGGACTTGCCAATAATATTGCTCAGCTTCTTTTCGGTATCCCCGATGTTATTGGAGTTGAATTCGGTGTGGGATTTGCAGCATCAGAAATGTTGGGAAGCCAGTATTCCGATAAGGCTTACACTACCGAACAAGGCTATTCCATGACAAAAACAAATAGTCATGGCGGTATACTCAACGGCATTTCTTCTGGTATGCCAATTGTTCTCAATGCCGCTTTTAAACCTGCTAAACAAGGCTCACAGCCTTGCTGTACAATTCCGCAGGCGGTTGTATATGTCGAATCCGCAGTAAATATTGCGCTTCTCTCAGCTATGCTGGATTATCCGAATTTCTGTTGATTCCACAATTTTTTCGCAGAGGTGATATTCATGCAGAATGAAAATATATTTAAAATGGCAGAAATGGCAGATACCGAAATCCAAGACGTTCCCACGCTGAATATCCTTATCTGCTACCTGCTGAAAAAAATTGAGAAACCTGTAAATACCGAACATTTGTACGATATTCTCATAACTACAGGTCTTGTGAACTATTTTTCCTATCAGGAATCCATTGGTTTTCTGCTGGAAAACGCACTTATTAACATTAAAACAGATAATACAGGTGCAGATTGCTATACACTTACGCCTAAAGGTATAGCATGCGCAAAAGAACTGAAAAAGTATGCGCCAAAATCATACCGTGATAATCTTGTCCTCGCCGCTCTCAGATATTTTGCCCGTATCCGTATGGAACAAGAGGTCAATGTCGAATACACTGAGACAGAAAATGGCTGTTATGTCCGTGTAAGATGTTATGATACAGAAAATGATCTTATGGATTTTAAACTTTTTGCCCCGGATAGAGCACAGGCTCAGCTTATCGGTGACAGAATTATGCTGAATCCTGCAAATTTCTACAGTAAAATAATTGAACTTGTTCTCAGCAATGAGGAGGATCCTTATGATCTCACTGATAACTGATTTTTCGCTGATTATGGCTGAAAGTTCCGCGGCTGTCAACGTCCCCACAGGACTTATTTTCCTTTTCTGTATTGTTGTATTTATACTTTCAACAATTATTTTCGGGATATGTACATATAAAGCCAAGCTGAAACAGCTCCGTAAAAAAAAATCCGAAACTACTGAAAATACTTCTGATACGCAGGGAGGATAACCTATGCTCCCCTATCGCATGCGGCAGATACGCCGTGATATCGACCTTTATATCAATTCAAAATATGCAGGTTTTCAAACTATTGAAACCATTGAAGAATATTTTGAAGAATACAAAAAATCCGCTGAGGAAATCGCCATAGAAACTGACTGGAACAGTGTTGTTCTTTATGCGGTTTTTGAATATGATATCCCTCAGCAGACGTTTATTTCTGCTAATTTTATGAATCTTGTACTCACCTATGACGAATATACGGACTTTGTAAAAAAACTACTTAACAGAACTCGTTTCTTTTTTGTCAGGGGAAGAAAGGACTACTATGATTATTAAAAGGATTATTGCCGCTGCCGCTTCAATTGCGCTCCTGTCAGGAGCTGTGCCGACTAACGCTGTCTGCGCTGAAAATCACACAGTTACTGTAATTGATTTCAATGGAAAGGTTATGGCTACTTTAAGCGTACCTCACGGAAAATCTGTTGATCTGGGCGGAATTGATACATCTTCCCTGAACTATCACCTCAATGAATATACTCAGGTAGGTTTTAACGGTTGGAGCAAATATCCTGATAAAATTACAGAAGATACAGCTATTTATGCTCTTTTTCTACGTATGTCAATTGAATGTCCATCACTCCCCGATAAAACAGAATACTACTCCCGAACCGGAAATATAAGAACTGACGGGCTCAATGTTACTATCCGAAAGTACACGCAGCTTCCCGAAAAGGATGAAAACGGTGCTTTTATAACTGACACCGAAATTATCAATATAACTGATACTTGCAGTATTGTTCCTTCCACCGTTGAAGAAGCACTTGGAAAAAGAGATAATGGCTCAATTCAGATAATTCCCCCTGGTGGAAACAGAGCTATCGCTACATACGATATCAGTTATTTTGAGGGACTTGGCGACATTGTAGAGGATGAATCTGTTGATGCCGCTGACGCTTCTAAAATCCTCAGCATATATGCTCAGATTTCCACTGGTTCAGAAATTGACCTTCACATAAGTAAAATTCCTAACTGCGATGTAAACAGAGACGAAACAATTGATTCCGCTGACGCTTCCGTTATTCTGGCTTACTATGCCGCAGTTTCAACTTCCACTAAGGAAATAACATGGGATGATTTTTTATAAAAATATTCATGTAAACTATTGCAATAATTTGTAAAATAGTGTATAATTAAAATAGCTTTTATGCTATCATTTAATAAGGAGAAGATTAAAAATGTACAACGATCTTATGGATTCTATCGGTTTCGTATCCAAGTACGACGAGGCTGTTGGAGCAGCTATGAACAAGGAGCTTGCAAGACAGCGCCGCAACCTTGAGCTTATTGCCAGCGAAAATATTGTAACTCCAGCTGTTATGGCAGCTATGGGCAGTGTTCTTACAAACAAGTACGCTGAAGGCTATCCCGGAAAGAGATACTACGGCGGCTGTCAGTGCGTTGACGAGGTTGAGGAAATTGCTATCAACAGAGCTTGCGAGCTTTTCGGTGCTAAGTATGCTAACGTACAGCCTCACTCAGGCGCTCAGGCTAACACAGCTGTTTACTTCGCTGTACTCCAGCCAGGCGATACTGTTCTTGGTATGAGCCTTGCAGACGGCGGACATCTTACACATGGTTCACCTGTAAACCTTTCAGGTAAATACTTCAACTTCGTTTCATACGGTCTTGACGATGAAACAGAGATGATTAACTATGATACAGTTTACAAGCTTGCTGCTAAGCACAAGCCCCGCCTTATCGTTGCAGGTGCTTCCGCTTATCCAAGAGCAATCGACTTCAAGAAGCTTTCTGAAATCGCACGTTCTGTTGGTGCATTACTTATGGTTGATATGGCTCACATTGCAGGTCTTGTTGCTGCAGGCGTTCACGAGTCACCTGTTCCTTACGCTGACATCGTAACAACTACAACTCACAAGACTCTCCGAGGACCAAGAGGCGGTCTTATCCTCACAAACAATGAGTATCTTGCTAAGAAGATTAACTCCGCTATTTTCCCGGGAACACAGGGCGGCCCTCTTATGCACACAATTGCTGCTAAGGCTGTATGTTTCGGTGAGGCTCTCAAGCCTGAGTTCAAGGACTATCAGAAGAGAATCGTTGAGAACGCTAAGGCTCTTGCTGACGGACTCCTCAAGAGAGGTTTCAATCTCGTTTCAGGCGGTACTGATAACCACCTTATGCTCGTTGACCTCCGTCCTTTCAACATCACAGGTAAGGAGCTTGAGCATCGTCTTGATGAGGTATACATCACAGTGAATAAAAACGCTATCCACAATGATCCTGAAAAGCCATTCGTAACAAGCGGTATCAGAAT